>NZ_JAXJXF010000050.1:0-15546 GCF_036307625.1 Methanobrevibacter sp. | reverse complement strand
TGTAAATGCTGTTGAAGTAACAAAGCTTTCTTTACTTCTCAAAGTATTGGAAGATGAAAATAAAGATGTTTTAGAGCAACAGCAGAAATTATACCAAGAAAAAGTGTTACCTAATTTATCTTATAATATTAAATGTGGCAATAGTCTAATAGGAACTGATATTTTAGAACAAGAAAATTTGGAACATGAAGATGTTCTAAAATTAAATCCATTTAACTGGGAGCATGAGTTTCCATTAGTCTTTGCAAATGGTGGCTTTGATGCAATTATTGGTAATCCTCCATACATCAGAACACAATTGTTAGATAAAATTAGCAAAAAATACTATAAAAATAATTACATGTCTTCAACTGGAATATATGATATATATGCTCTTTTTGTTGAAAAATCAATTAGTATTACAAAAAAAGGTCTTGTAGGTTTTATTTTGCCTAATAAATTTATTTTAGCAGATTATGGGAAAGGAATGAGGGAGTTAATTAAAGAAAAGTCTTGTTTACATAAACTAATTAATTTTAAAGATAATCAAATCTTTCATAATGCTAGTACCTATACTTGTTTATTGTTCTTAAAATCTAATTCAAAACATTTTAAATATTCTGAAATTGATGATTTTAGTAGTAAAATGTTATCTCTTATCAACGGGTATGATGAGTATGATGATGGAAATATTACTATTGGATTGTTAAATAATGATGCCTATTCTGAATCTGATTGGAAGTTTTATATTGGTAAAAGTGCAGGAATAGTTAAAAAAATGATGGATTATCCATTAAAATTAAATGATGTTTGTGATAAGATATTTCAAGGTCTAGCGACAAGTGCTGATAAAGTATATATTGTTGATAAAGTTTCGGAAGAAGATAATTTGGTTAAGATTTATTCTAAAATGAGTGAAACTAACCATTTAATTGAAAAAGAACTTCTGAAAAGATATATTAAAGGTAAAGAAATAAAAAGATATGGATTTGATTATAAGGAGAAACTACTGTTGTTTCCATATATTTTAAATGATGATAATTATGAATTAATACAGCCAAAAGAATTAAAAAAGAACTATCCTCATGCTTGGAAATATTTAAAAACTAATGAAAAAGTTTTAAAAGAAAGAGAACATGGAAAAATGAATAATAGAAATAAATGGTATGCTTTTACTTATCCAAAAAGTATGCTGGATTATAGGAATCCAAAAATCATGACTCCTAATAGTGCTTTTGACTCTTCTTTCTCATTCGATAAATATGGTGATTATTATATTACAGCTGGTATTTCAGGTGGATATGGATTAAAACTTAAAAAAGAATGTGGACTAGATGAGTTATATTTATTGCCTATATTAAACTCATCATTAATGACATTTTTAAATAGGAAGATTGGAAAATCCATGAGAGGTAAGTATTATTCCTATGAAGGTAGGGTAATTGGTAATTATCCGATTATTGAATTATCTGCTGTAGAACAACAAGATTTCATTGAGTTAGCAGAAAAAATGTTAAAATTAAACAAAAAGCTTCAGCTTGTAAAAACTCCACAAGAAGAAAAACTATTACGGATTCAAGTTGATAATCTTGACAGTCAGATTAACGCTAAGGTTTATGAATTATATGGCTTGACTAGTGATGAAATTTCTATTGTTGAAGATTCCATAAAGAATTAGTTTAAAAACGAATTTAAATGATGTAAGTGAAAACAATTATACTGTAGTATGGTTAATATATTAACTATATTTGTCTTTTTTGCATCGTTCAGTTGTCAAAAATCTAGGTAGTTTTTGCCTATTTTGGATAGGTAACCCACATGATTTTGTGTGGCTTTCTCTTAACATGCCATGAAAATTAATTATTTTTTTTTCTTGTTTTATTAAATTTAAAATAGTTTTTCACTGGTATTCGATGGCCTGCCAGGCCATTTCAAAGTTTTTCTCAAAAATGAGATCAATATCCTCATTTGGGAAATCTAACCAAATGCATTGAATTCCCATATACATGATATACAATGATTCGGCAATGTTTTTACTTGAAAAGTCTTTTCTGATTTCATTTTGCATTTTACCATCTTCGACAAGGTCGGTTAAAAATATTCCAATATCATTTCCTGTTTGTGAAATTACTCTTCTAACATCATCATTGGCATATTCTGTTGAGGTTAAAAGCATAAATACGCTTCTATAATTGATTTTTTCATTTATGCTTTCAATTTCCCTGCCGTTTATGAAGTGATGTAAAATATAAAGCAATGCATCATGGATTCTGTCCTTTGTGGAACCTTCAAGAGGGATTTTATCAAAATCGATTTTAATATAATCCACCATATACTTTTGCATAATTGCTTCAAATATGTCATTTTTATCTGAAAAATGATAATATATGCCTCCGGTTGTCAGTCCGGTGCAATTTCGAATTTCACTAATTGAAATGTCGATTGTGCATTTATCCAATATTAATTTTAGTGTTTTTTCAAGAATCAAGTCTTTAGTGTTCATCTAACCACACGATGTTTTTTAGTTAATTAATTATTCTCTGAATCTTATCTTTTCCCATTGCAAATCAAAATTATCTTCAAAGACGGAAATCATATCATCAATTATATATGTCTCCCATTTATATGTAATTCCTAGGTACATGATAATTAATGACTCTACAATGTCTTCGGTTGGTAGGTCTTGTCGGATCTGTCTGTTTTTTTGACCTTCCTCAATAATTTCTGTGAAAAATTCCTTCACTTCGTTTAGGAGGCTTTGGCATAACTCCTGATAATTTTCATGAGCAAATCCTTTTGCAGTCAAAATCGCCAATATGATTCTGTAGTCTATTTCATCATCAATCGATTCAATCTTGATTCCGCTTTGTTTTTCCTTAATAATTTCAGCCATGACGTCGTGGATTTTCTTTTTTGCATTTCCCTTTATCTGCCTGAGTTCATCAATATTGAATTTGTAAAAGTTTAGATAGTATCTTTCAGTAATCTCATTATATATCTCTTTTTTATTAGAAAAATGATGATATATTCCCCCGGTAGCAATTCCAGTGGCTGCACTGATTTCCCTAACGGAAATGTGGGAGTTTTGCTTTTCAATCATTAATTTTAAAGTCTTTTCTAAAATTAATTGTTTTGTATTCATACAATTAACAATTTATGGTTTATGGTTATTAAATGATGTAGAGAATGAACGTTCTGTCATGTTGGAAATTAATATAAAGAACAATTGTTCGATTATTTTGGAAAATATTAATTACTTTTGATTGAAATGTATGTTTTCTTAGGGCTAACACAAACCAAATTTATCTTAAAAATGTGAGAACCCCAACTTTTACAGGTTGGGGAAGTCCAAGTTAATGAAACCTGAAATGAATAGTCAACGAATGTTTTTCAATTAACTTTCGAGTCTAACAATGCTATTTGTATTTTAACACAGTTTGTAATAATTCTTTTTAATCATCAAATTAAAATATAATGTACTATATTTATTAATAATCAAAAACAAAACCCACTATTATGTATTGTATTCATTTACAATACCTATGTGTGTATTAATGAACAGAACGAACGTTCTGTTTGTTTATTTGATTTTTAGACAATATGAGGTATTTTTAAAATGAAGAAAAAAACGATAGTAATGTTGCTGATAACTCTTGTAATGATTATAAGTATCGGTGCAATTTCAGCGGCCGATACGAATGCTACATTGCTTGAGGAAGTCAGTGATACGGATATTGCAACAGTCTCTTTTGCTGTTGAGCAAAAAGACAATGCCACTTCGCTTGGTAGTGAAGCCGGCAATGATGTAGAACAGATTAATGTAAATAATAATCTAGATGAAATATCCAGTCATAAGGTGGAAAGTGCATCTTCTAGTTCAAAAGAGATTCTTTCTGCTTCAAATGATGATTTGCTTAAATCCGGTGGAAATAATTTTTACTATGATGGTACATGGTATGAAGATTTGGATGATGCCGTTGATGAGGCCTGTGATAATAATGGAGGAACAATACGCATTTGGGGAGGTACATACGGTTCCGATTCGGATGATGTAAAAATTACAATTAGTGATGGAGTACATTTAACATTCGAGCCTTATGGCTCTTCACACACAGTAATTTTTGACGGTAGCAAGAATGATAATTGGTTCTTTGAAATATCTGATAAAAATGCACATGTAACATTCAATAGAATAACCTTTAGAAATGGAGGTGCATTTCAAGGTGGTGCTATTGAAGTTGATGAAGGACAATTGAACGTGAATGACTGTATATTTGAGAGTAATAAAGCTTTTCAGAACCTTGCCGGAGGTTATGGTTGGGGTGGAGCCATTTATCTTGATGATGATGAATGTAGCCTCGTAGCCAGAAATTGCCGGTTCATAAACAATAATGCAGCATCCGGAGGTGGAGCTGTCTGCGTTGAAGGTGATGGATCTAACGCCGATTTTTATAACTGTTATTTTGAGGGCAATAAACAAGGTGATGAAAATAACGATGTTTATGATAAAGATTCAGGATCTCATTCTTTTTCCAATTGTGATTTTATAGGGCAGGGGTCCATTGATTTTACAGTAAATTATGTGGATCAGTCAGTTGAAATAACACCTGAAGTAGATGATGAGGTAAATTATTTGGTTTTATATCATTATGGTGCGTACTATGATAGTGTAGATTGTAATAGTGGCAGTACTAAAACTTTCAGAAATTTGGAACTAGGGTCATATACAATTTACATGAAGTATAATGATGAAAAAAGATATATTTATAAGGACGCTTCTTTCAGGATTGTAGCGAATGATTTTATTTTAAATGATAATCAGCCATTTAAAAGTTTATCTGAAGCTGTAAATGCTATTTCTGATGGTGGAACAGGTGTAATTACAGTTAAAAGTGGTATTTACACTGAAAGAGAAAATTTTAATGTGAAAATTCAAAATAATAAAAAGGTTACAATTAAAGCTCAAGAGGGTTCTCTGGAGCCGGTCATTTTTTCATCAAAGTCTTCTTCAACTGATAAGTTGTTGGACATATATGCTGGTTGTAATCTTACTATGGAGGGTATAACTATAACAGGCAAATTTTATAGTGCAATAAATTTCTGGCAGCATTCGTATGGTACCTTTTCAAATTGTAAATTTGAACATATTTCCGAGAATCCGCTTAATGTGCAATATTCAAATGTAGTACTGAATGATTGTACTTTTGAATCAAATGAATTTATATACGCTCACGAATCTACTCTAACTGTAAATGATTGTACTTTCACTAATAATACAGCACAGCATACTGGCGGAGCCATTTATGGTTATGATTCAACCTTGATTATAACTGGCTCAAAATTTATCGGAAATGTTGCTCCAAGAATAGGAGGAGCAATAGCTGCCAAAAATCTTATAGTCTCTGATACTGAGTTTATAGGAAACTCCGCTGAAAACGGAGGGGCAATTTTTTTATATAGGAACGATAACGGCTTCATAAACATAACTGATTGTGTTTTTGATTCCAATATTGCGACTGAAAATTATAGAAACATATACTTTATTTCACCCACAAGGGAAGCTAATTTTGAGCATAATGAATTTGATTTGAATTTAAAAATAACTCCAAAAGACGGTATCTATGGTCAGGAATACATTCTTGAGGGTGATTTCGATTGGGGATGTAATTATAATAATCCTTATACTGTTTTAGCAGGAGTTGCAGATGATGAAATTGTTTTTGGAGATTTGGTCACCATTGAAGATAATAAATTTAAAATAAATATGGGAGTGCCGTCCGCTGGAACACATGAATTATACATGCCTGGAATGTATTCTCAAGGGGACCGTATGGATCATTTCTTTGGTCATGATTATTTTTCTGATTTATATGGAAACGAATTTTATTTAAATGATGCGGGATATGCAAAAATATTGATTGATAAAGCAAAAATAACATTAACTCTTGAAGTAAAAGATGTATTAATACCTGAAACGCCGGTTTTAAATGTTTATGCCAATTGGGATTTGAATTATACTGTCTTTGTTCAAAATAAATATTATCAACTTGAAGTTGTAAAAGGTAAAGCAAGCATGCAACTGACCGGCCTTGATTTAGGCAATTATACAGTTGTTGCTATGCGTAACGCTGATGAAAACTTTGAGCTTGCAATGAATTTCACTTCATTCTCAATAAGCAAAACCTACAGCAATTTCCTTGTTTTAAGTACAAATGCGGAATATGATACCTTAAATGAGGCTGTAGCCAATTCCAATAGTGATGATACAATTTTTATTAAAAACGGTACATATAAAAACACTGGAATTGTAATATCAAATAAAACTTTAGATATTTTTGCTATGGGTGAAGTGGTCTTTGATGCTCAAGGCGGTGATGCCAATTTCATAATAGTCAGTGAAGACGCTGCAGTTGATATATGGGGCATAACATTCAGTGGACTTCACAACAGAAATACCAATTATGGGGCTATAGTCAATCACGGATATCTTTCATTATATTCATGTAATTTTACAGACAACAGGATTACAAAGACATCATTTGCCCAAAATGGTGGAGCAGCCATATTCAGTGACGGATATTTATTGGAGATTAACTATTGTAATTTCGTAAATAATGTCGCTCCTTTAAAAGTAGGTACTGCAGCAGTCACATCGTTGGGTCATGAAGATGTTTCAATCAGGGATTCCAAATTCATAAATAATTCTGCACGTGAAGGGGGAGCATTGCACTTTAAAAACCTGGTTCAATATGATGATGCAATCAGTGACTGTAATTTTGAACAGAATACTGCTGTTAAAGGGTCTGCAATATATGTAGGCAATAATTCCAGATATCTATCTGTTGTATCATCCAGTTTCAAGAAAAACGATATCAAAAATAATTTTGGAGAAAAGGCACAACTTGAAGGTGGAGTAATATATGTTAACGCCAACACCACTGAAGTGGTCTTGGATATTGGACAGTCCAATTTTGAAAACAACTCTAACAGTAAAGTTGATGGTGGAGTAATATGCCTTGATGGAGTTTCAAAAGCATACATTGAAGACTCTATATTCAATAACAATAAGGGTAATGTGGGTTCTGTAATTTTAATCAAAAACCCTTATAATAAAAAACTCACATTATTTGTAGACGGCAGTAACTTTATTAATAACAATGCAACAATTGGAGCTATTGCAACTTCTCCTAAAGTTACTACATTCATTGATGAGTGTCTTTTTGAAAATAACACTGGAGTAAACGGACATATTCACAGCAACGGATTTACAGTAGCTCATGATTCAGTCTTTGATGTTAGGGATGCTAAATTGAATGCATTGTCTGTTCTGTATGGTGAAAAATCTATTATTAACGGTACAGTAGATTTCGGTACCAATCTCTACGCAGCTGCCAATTTAACAGTTGCCGGTGAAAACGTCATTTTGGATATCGTAAACAATGAGTTCACCTATAAAACAGACATATTGAATCGTGGAAAATATTCTGCTGTTTTAAACAGTATTGGGGATGGCAACAATAACACATATCTGATGGACGGCATTACTGAAATTTTCAGAGTTAACCGTAATAGCATGGAATTTAATGTTTCAGTTGACAACATTACCTATGGTGAAACCCTGAAAGTCGTTGAAAGACTGCCTTCAAATGCTATGGGTGCACTGGTTTATCAATTGAGCGGAAAATATTATACAAAAGAAGAAATTGAGTCATTGAAATTGGATGCTGGAAAATATACACTTGTAGCTACCTATGATCATGAAGATTATGTGCTCTCAGCAGTTACTGTTAATTTTGAAGTTTATAAAGCCAATCCGACCATATCTGTAGCGGATGTGGAAGTAGGATATAACGACAGTATTATTGTAAACATAGAAACTAATGTTCCGTCAACATATACAATAGAAATTGGTGATTATAAAACTGTCAAATTTATTAACGGCAGCAGATCTGTTGAAATAGAAAATACCTTTGAACCTGGCACCTACACAATCAAGGTCACTTCACAGGAACGTGTAAACTACATATCAAATTCCACTGAGGCCACTTTGAAAGTCAATAAAAACCTTCCTCTGTTTGCTTTAAGTGTCTCTAATGAAGCTGCAGATTCAGATGATGCCGTCATCAAGGTTTCATCTCCGGTTAATGCAGAAGGAAATATGAAATACACAGTTTCAGATTCAAATAAAAACGTTGTTTATACACTAACTCAATCCTGCAGGGATGATTTAGTCATTTCAGGTTTGGATGATGGAACCTATGAAATCGATGCCGTATTTGAAGGTGACAACAGATACTATTCAACAAATAATATTCAAAAGACTTCATTGTCCATTATGAAATCATCAGCCAATCTCGACAATGAAATTCGCACTTCTACGGAGGATAATAATAATCTTGGTGAAGAGGATTATGAAGGTAGATTCATTTATCAACACGATGAAGATGATGATTACAGCTATTTTGATACTCTAAAAGATGCAGTTGATGAAGCTGTGTTATATGGTGCAGGTATCATTACAGTTAGAGGCGGAACATATTCCGTATCTAGTATGGATATTGAAGGAGAAGTTGAATTAACAATCAGAGCTTATGGAGACGAAAAGGTTATCTTTGACTGTGGTGGTAATGATTACTTCATGCTTTTAACATATGATGAAGAAGTAGAGTGGGTTACAACACCTCCACCTCCACATCCAGAGACAGAACAGACAGACGGCCCTACAGTTACACTTGAAAACATTACAGTAATGAATGGAGTTGCTACTTATGGTGGAGCTATTGACCTGGAAACAGGTACTTTAACCTTGATGAACTGTAATTTCTACAATAATCATGCTACTAATCAAGGTGGAGCCATTTATATTGGTAAATATGATTCAGAAAATGATGCAATGGTTATTGCAGTAAACACTACATTTATAAACAATGATGCAGAAAGTGAAGGTGGAGCAATCTATATTGCAGCCGACAATTTAGACGGTCAAGAAACATCAGCATCATTCTACTTATGTACCTTTTTAGAAAACTATCAAGGTGAAGGTGATGAGAGAGTAAGGAATTACTTTGCTGGTGGTAATGTTGATAAAATAACTAGTAAGTATTGTGTCTTTAACGGTAATGGACAAATAGATGATTTTGCTATAGATAAAATCAATCAGACTGTCCATGTTAAAGGTAAGTCTGTGGATTCATTTGATTCAGTGGTTTTACTGTACTTAGATCAAGTGCCTTTATACACAATTTACAACAACGGGTCCCGTGATTTCGACGTCACTTTTGAGGAGGTAATGGGCGGAAACTATACAGTAGGTGTAATGAACGACCATGACTTCAATACATATATCTTTGATATCAAATTTGAAATGAAAGTTCCGAATTTCATCATATCTGAAAATGAGGTATATGAAAACTTAACCGATGCTATTGATGCCGTTGCAGAAAATGGTGTTATTTTTGCAAATGTAAACTATTTTGATGAAGACAATATGGAAATTGATATCCGCAAATCATTCACCCTTAAAAATTTCAAGGATGATGGGGTTATGTTTGACGGAAGCAGTGCAAAATGGTTCTTTACAATAGCTGAAGGATGCACTGTTGTATTTAACGGCATTTCATTTACTGAAGGAGCAATGAAAAATCATGCAACAATTGAAAATTATGGTACTTTAATAATCACCAACTGTTCATTCGAAGGTTTTGAAACCGGTGTCATTATATACAATTCCGGTTTATTAAATATATTGAACAGCACATTTTCACTTAATTTCATTGACAATGCTGTTGTATGGAATGAAAAGGATTTGGTCATCGATACAGTTGAATTTTCAGACAATATCGTCAATGTAAGTTCTGTTGTATACAGCAATGGAGCTGCAGAAATCATCTCCTCCAATTTCACAGACAACTACAACAGTGGAAATGGTGGTGCAATATATAACAAGAAGTTATTATCCATTAAACGCACTGTTTTCACAGAAAATGAGGGTTACAATGGTGGAGCTGTTTATAATGAAGGAACTTTGGAAGTCCTGAACTCTACTTTTGAAGATAACACTGCAAACGGATATGGTGGAACAATCTTCAATGGAAATGAATTACATATCTTTAATTCAACATTCACCGGTGGATCCAGTGAACGTGATGGCGGTGCCATTTATAATAATAATATTATGACAGTGTTTAATTCCACATTAGTTGGCAATACCGCAAACGGCAAAGGTGGAGCAATTTACAACAACAAATCTCTGGAACTTACAAAATCCATTTTCGGAATTAACTTTGCTGAAGAGTTTGCAAACATATTCAATGCAGGAAATATCCAATATAGTGAAAACATATTCGATTTCTATGATGTGATATTGATTATACCTGATGGTGAATATGGCATTCCAACAACAATTACAGGTACACTTGACCCTCAATTCAACATGGATCTTCAATTAACATTGCCTGGTTTTGTTAACGGTGTTGATGCTTCAGTTACCATTTCGGATGGAGTATTTGAATATACTACAGCGATTTTGCCAAAAGGAATTTATGATGTTATATTAAATGAAGTCATTTATGACCGCTACGGCAACATCTATTATGGTGAAGCAATATTCGACAGGCTCATCGTACGTAAGGCGAATGTCCATATCAATGTGACTGTAGATGATATTGTCCTTAGAAATTCAGATCATGGTCGCCCTATTTTAACAATCAGTGCAAGTAGAGGCGGATTATTCTATCTTCTTTTTAATAATCGAATTACAAATGTCACTCTTCCTAGTGATGGTAAACTCACAGTATCTTTGGCTGATGTTGGGGAAGGAAACTACAGTGTAATGGTTGCATTTGAAGGTGATGAAAACTATAATGGTGCTGTAAACACAACCACATTCTCAGTCACACAATATGAAGGCAATTTCATTGTCAACAGTACAGGCGGTCAGTTCGATACATTACGTGAAGCTATTGAAAATTCTGCTGCTGAGGACACTATTTATGTAAGGGAAGGAACCTATTCAGCTCGTAGTAATGCCGAACTGAAGATTTCAGATAAGAAATTATCTATAATTGCACTTGGAGATGTTGTTTTCAATGTATGGCATGCTCAATGCTTTTTTGATGTTGGAGAAAACGCTGATGTTACTATATGTGATGTTGTAGTTAGAGATTTTCTTGTTTGGAGATCGTCTGGAATCATACACAATGAAGGTAATTTGACTGTTGATGGATGTATCTTTACTAATATTGATGATGGTGATAGTGGGTATATTGGTTCAATTATCTATAATGAAGGAAATTTAAACATTGTTGGATCTCAATTTTATGACAATTCATTAGTTTATTCAAGAATCATAACTAGTGTTGGTATATATTCCAATCTCATAATTAATGAATCAATATTTGAGAACAATGCAGTCCGAACCTTCATACAGCTTTCTCGTGCGAATTCAGCAAAAATAATATCAAGTGTATTTACCGAAAACAGAGTATCAAATAATTTTATTTTGATTGTGTATTCTAAAGATGTTCTCATCAGTTCTGCATTTTACAATAACACTCAGGATGGAGGAAGTTTTATTGATGCAGCGTATAATAAATACAGTGCCTTAGACCCATTCCCTAATATCCACAATCTGCGTTCTGATAATTCTATATTCATAGGCAATGCAGCGGATTATATAATCCAATCAACAAACTATCATAATACTATTTCAGGATGTATATTCACAGATAATACTGTTAAAAATGTTGTTTTAAGTAGTAGTGACAAAAGCCTATCAGTTCTTGAATCCACATTTTCAGACAACACAATTTCAGAAAACGGTGCATTAAACATTGCATCAGGAAATGCAATTGTCAACGGCAGTATCTTTACAAACAATAAGGCAAACAATTACAGAAACATCTATAACGATTCCAGTAATGTGAATATTACCAATTCGGTATTTGATGCCTTAAACGTTGATTTCACTGTTCATGATATTGACTATGGACAAAACGAAAAAATTGAAGGTACTATTGATACTGGTACAAACTGCAAATTTACCGTTTATTTGGACATTAACGGCAAATCTTATCCAGTCAATGTAACTGGTGATGAGTTCACCTGCAATGCAGGTATTCTTAACGGTGGGGATTATACTGTTACATTAAATGCAAAAGATAATAATTCAAACACTTTTGTATTTGATAAAGTAACTAAAATATTCACTGTCAGCCGTGTAGATCCTGGTTTAAACGTTTCTATAGATGACATTACTCAGGGTGAAAAATTAAAAGTTAATTCAACTATTGCTAAGAATGCTAAGGGTAATGTTGTCTATGAATTGAATGGTAAAGTGTACAGTAAGGATCAACTTGAAAATCTCACATTAAACTCTGGTAATTATTTGGTTACAGCAATATACAGGGGAGATAAAAACTACCTTCCGGTTAGTGAAATGGTTAATGTGAAGGTTAACAAAGTCGCTCCAAACATAACCGTAAATGATGTTGCTGTTAACTATGGTGATGAGATTAAAATCAATGTAACTGTCGATGTTGCTGATTATTATACTGTATTTTTAGACAACAGATACAATGAATCAGTTTCATTATATGTTGAAAACAGTACAATATTCACATTCTCAAGTGTAAACTTCAATCCGGGCAGTTATGACATTACAGTTTATGTATTTGGAAGTGATAATTATGCTGAAGCATATGTCAATGCCACTTTAACTGTCAATAAAGCTGCTGGTGTTTTCAATTTATCAAGTGATATAATTGATTATGGTGAAAATGCAACCATTAATGCATCAGTTCCTGTCAATGCATACGGAAACATTACATACAGAATATATGATGAAAATGAGAAACTGGTTTATAACATCACACAATCCTGTCTTGAAGACCTTATTGTTCCTAATTTGAGTGCCGGAAGATACAATGTCACAGGTACTTTTGAAGGTGATTCTTACTACACTAACGAATCTATAATCAATTCAGGTGTAATATTTGTAAGAGAAATTGTGGATGTAAACATTAGTGTATCTAATATAACTTATGGGGAAAATGCCATTGTCACTGTTAAGAGCAATGTTGATGGTGAGTATCTTGTTTATGTGGGAACTGAACCTATTTTGGTAACTGTTGTAAACGGTACTGGAAATGTGTCTGTTTCTAATTTAAATGTTGGAAGTTATATTGTTAATGTAACTGTTGTTGATGGTAATTATTCAGGATTTAATGAAAATTCATTTGACGTTGATCCTAAACCTGTTTCAGTTGTTGTATCTGTTGATGATATTGTATATGGTGAGGATGCTGTTGTTTTGGTTTACGGTGAAATCGATGGTGAATACATTGTAGAAATAAACAATCAGAATTATACTGTAAATGTTGTTGATGGTAAAGGAAATACTACAATTAATAATTTAGGTCTTAATTACGATATTTTAGTTTCTGTAACAATTGCTAACGGTAACTATAGCGCATATAATACCACAACATTTAATGTAGTAAAACAGGGCACTCCAATTTCCTTAGAAGTATTAACTGGGGAAAATAATGTGTCAATGACTGTTAATGTTAATGATACTGCAACAGGCCTTGTAAAATTCCAGGTAACAGGTACAGAAGAATACACACTCTATGTTGATGTAATTGACGGTAAGGCAGTTCTTGAAGATATTCTTGAAATCGGTGATTACACAGTTATCGCAACCTATATGGGTGATAGCAGGTTCAGCACCAACATTACCTATCAGGATTTCACTATCCGAGGCCACATCAAGAAAAATACTACCATTGATGCTCGTGCTGATGTGAATGGATACAGAGTTACATTAACTGTTAATGTTGATGAAAACGCTACAGGATTTGTAAAACTGACTGTTGGCGATACTGTGGCTAATATTGAATTAGCAGATGGTGTAGCAACACTGACAACCACCTTAATGCCAAACAGTTACTATATGGATGTGACTTATCTTGGTGATGACAACTACAATGTGAACAGTACTGTTGTAACATTTACCGTAGCAGAAATTTCTAAGGAAAATACTACTATTGGCCTTAACATTTCTGTAGGTGAAACCAGTGCTGTGTTTGATGTTGACTTGAATGAAAGTGTAACTGGATTGGTTAAATTCTATATAGTCGCTAAGGAAAGCAGTGAGACATCTACTATGTATGTGGATGTTAAAGATGGTAAAGCTGAACTTTTAGTTAATGGTATGGAATCCGGAAATTATACTGTAACTGCAACATATATGGGTGATTCTGTATTTAATACAAACGCTACTTCTGGGGACTTTGAAATTATTGGTCATGTCTTGAAGGATACTCCAATTGCTGCAACAGTCCAAACCAATGGAAATAGGGTTCTTTTAACTGTTAATGTTGATGAGAATGCTACTGGATTTGTTGAAGTCAAATCTGGTGACAGTATATCAAATATTGCTTTGGAAAATGGTGAAGCTACATTGGCTATTACCTTGCCTTACGGAAGCTACAGTTTAGTTATAACTTATTTAGGTGATGAAAACTACAATAAGAACTCCACTAAATGTGAATTCACACTTATAGAGCCTGCTAAGGAAAACACAGCAATCTCTTTGGATATTGACACTGAAGAAAACAATGTAACAATTACTGCTACTGTTAATGAAAATGCAACTGGTCTTGTTAAATTCCAAGTAACTGGTGAAGAAGAATACACTTTATATGCCGATGTAATTGACGGTGAAGCGGTTCTTGAAGATATTCTTTTAACTGGTGATTACACAGTAATTGCAACCTATATGGGTGATAGCAGGTTTAATACCAACATTACTTATGAAGACTTCACTATCAGGGGCCACATTAAGAAGGAAACTCCTATTAATGCCGGTGCTATTGTGAATGGAAATAGGGTCACATTAACTGTAAGTGTTGATGAAAACGCCACTGGATTTGTAAAACTCTCTATTAGTGGTGGTGTTACATACATTGATGTTATTGACGGTGTTGCTAGCTTAACAACTACACTTACTCCAAACAGTTACTTTGTTGATGTGACTTATCTTGGTGATGACAACTACAATCCAAATGCTACAAAGTTAACTTTCACTGTCATGGATGCCGTAAAACAGAACACTCCAATTTCATTGGATGTTGATACTTCTGAAAATAATGTTGCATTTATTGTTAATGTGAATGAAACCGCAACAGGTTTGATTAAATTCTATATAGTCAGTAAAGAAAGCGGTGAGACATCTACTATGTATGTGGATGTTAAAGATGGTAAAGCTGAACTTTCAGTTAACGGTATGGAATCTGGAAACTACACTGTAACTTCAACATACCTGGGTGATTCTGTATTTAATACCAACACAATCACTAAGGACTTTGAAATTATTGGTCATGTCATGAAAGATACTCCAATTTATGCAACAGTCCAAACCAATGGAAATAGGGTTCTTTTAACTGTTAATGTTGATGAGAATGCTACTGGATTTGTTGAAGTCAAATCTGGTGACAGTATATCAAATATTGCTTTGGAAAATGGTGAAGCTACATTAGCAATTACATTGCCTTACGGAAGCTACAG
>NZ_JAXJXF010000049.1:0-16223 GCF_036307625.1 Methanobrevibacter sp. | reverse complement strand
TCCTGGTTCATTGGGTGTAGCTATTTCTGAAGCTATGGAAGAGGCTTTGGAAAAGGATGAAGTTAAATACTCATTAGGCAGTGTTTTAAACCACGTTATGTTACATCAAACTGTCATAGGTCAGGAGTTAAAAACTCAATTGGAAATTGCTGAAGAAGAGCCTGATGTAATGATTGCATGTGCGGGCGGCGGAAGTAACTTAGCTGGTTCGCTGTTCCCATTTATTAAGGATAAAATTGACGGCAATTCCGATACTCAATTCATTGCTGTTGAACCTAGTGCGTGTCCAACACTTACTGAAGGAACATATGATTATGATTTCGGTGATTCTAACGGATTTACTCCAATGCTTAAGATGTTTACATTAGGACACGACTTTGTTGCTCCGACAGTACATGCAGGTGGATTAAGATATCACGGAATGTCTCCAATTGTTTCACTTTTAACCAAAGAAGGCTATCTTGAACCTAGATCAGCTCATCAAAGGGATTGTTTCAATGCGGGAATTACTTTTGCTCGTAATCAGGGTATTGTTCCAGCTCCGGAAACTACTCATGCAATTAAAGTTGCTATAGATGAAGCTATTAAATGTAAACAAACCGGTGAAGAAAAAACCATTGTCATGAACTTCTCTGGACATGGAATGTTGGATTTAAAAGGATATGCTAGCTATTTTGAAGGAACTATGCAAAATGCTAAATAATCCTTCTTTATTTTTTTTTAGATTACATTAGTTATAACTTATAACTTATTCTATTTTTTTTCACTTGAAACATATATTTTAATTCTTTTGTTTTTTGTTTATTATCTTATTTATATTCAGTTGAACTTATTCTCAATTTATATAAAATTAATTTATTATATGATTGTTAATGTTATTTTATTTTATTTTTAGATTAATTTAAAGATTATTTTTCTGTTTCATTTCATATACTTTTTCAAACTTTTCATTATTTTTGTTATAACTTATAACTTCTAATTTATTAGTAATAACTTCCAAGTGTTAACAAATAAGTAATAAGTTATTTGTGAAAACAAATACTTTATAAGATAGAAGTTATAAAATATAACTTATTTGTTAAAAGTTAGTTATGATAAGTTATTTCTTAAAACTTATTTTTTATAATTTAAAAGTTTTAACTTAAAACTTAATTCCTATCCCTTAGAAGTTAGAACTGATAAGTTATTTCCTTTAAGTTTTAAATTAAAAGGAATAACTTAATTCTTTTAACTTATACTGAATAACTTCAACGTTATTCTTTAGAACTTTGAATTTTTAAGTTATGAATCATAACTGGTAACTTAAAACTTATCAGATAAAGGAGAATTCGTTAATGAGTGAAGTAATTGCGGTGATGAATCAAAAAGGGGGTTGTGGAAAGACAACAACTGTTGTTAATACTGCAACATCCCTAGCTGTTATGGGTAAATCTGTTTTGGTTGTAGATATGGATCCTCAAGCTAATGCTACAACTAGTTTTGGGATTGATAAAACCAAAATAGAAAATACAATTTATGATGCTATCATAGGGGATATTAGTATTAAAAAAGCAACAATTCCTACGTTTATAAAAAATTTGTTTATTATCCCAAGTAATATATCCCTTAGTGGTGCAGGAATGGAACTTTCCAAACGTGAAAATTACCATGTTGTATTAAAAGATACTCTTAAAGATGTCATACCGTTATTCGACTATATATTCATTGATTTACCTCCTTCATTAGGTGTAATTACTGTCAATGCATTAGTAGCTTCCGATAGTGTTTTAATACCTATCCAAGCTGAGTATTATGCTTTAGAAGGAGTTGCAGATTTAATTAATACAATAAAATTAGTCGAAAAGAGACTTAGAAGTCCGACACCTATTAAAGGAATTCTCCTTACTTTATTTGATAAAAGAACTAGACTTAGTAAAGATGTACACAAAGAACTCAAAAATTACTTCGGCGGAACCGATTTATTGTTTAAGACAATAATTCCTAGAAATATCAGATTGGCTGAAGCTCCTAGTTTTGGTAAACCTTGTTTAATATATGATCCAGATAGCACTGGAACAAAAGCTTACTTAAAATTGGCTAAAGAGATTCTTAAAAGAGATGGAGAGGATTAAATGGCTAGAAAAGGGCTTGGAAAAGGTTTAGATTCATTAATTCCTGACTTTTATAATGAAGATTTTGATAGCAATTCTCCTCAATCCCTTGAAGATATGTTAAATGAGGGGTCTCCTGATGAAAAAGAAGATTCTAACGATTCAAATGAAGAAGTAGAAGATTCCAAAAAAGAAGAAAATATTTTTGACCAAATCGAAAAAGAAAGAGAAGAAGCTGAAAAAACAGATGAAGAGTCCACTGAAGAACTTTCAAATGATGAAGAAGAAATAGAAGAAGAGGTTTCCCAAAATGTTGAAGAAAGCGAGCAACCTGAGGATGCTGATAAAACATCCGAAGACATTCGCAGCGATATATCTGGCGAAGAAAGTTTACAAACATCACAAGAAGTCAAAATCCAAGAAGAACATGTAGCCGAAGTCAAAGAAATTGTTGATAAAAATCCAAGAATTACTTTATGGTCTTCCAGGTCTTCTGCAGTTTTTAGATATCTAAGAAAAACTGAACCTGAATTCAGTATTTCAAAGGAAGCTTCAATTTTAATAGAAGAGGCTGTTTCCAAAAAATACCCTGAAATTTGGGCATTGTTTGAAGATTTATAATTTTAATTTTTTTCTATTCTGTATATTTTTAATATATTTTATTCGATTTTTTTACACTTGAAATTGTATACTCGATATATTGAAAAAATCTATTTTATAATCAAATATACTATTTTAATAATTTATTTTTTTATTAATATTCTGATAGGTGTGACTCTTTCTATTAAAATAAGCTATCATACATTTTAAAAATCAAAAGTAGTCTGGTATTCCCCATCAATTTTAATATAAGGTTTAGCACGTTCTACTATAACACCCAATTTTTTAAGTTGATGTTCTGATGTAAATGGTATTTTTTTACGAATAGAAATTATTTCTCTTGCAGATTTTACGCCGATTCCAGGTACTCTGATGAGTTCTACTAGTGGTGCTCTGTTGATTTCTACAGGAAAAATATCCATGTTTTTTGCCGCTAGAATCTTTGGATCTTGGGTCAGAGAAAGCTTATCGTTTTCATCAAATATAAGTTCTTTGACACTGTAATGATAATCATTAAGCAAGCTATCTGCATTATATAATTTTGATGTTCTGTCAGTTGAACATGCTTGTTTATTGGAAAATTCTGTTTCTTCAATAGGGGTGAATGCTGAAAAATATGTTCTTTTCAGTTCGGATTTCTTGTAAATTTTTTCCATTCTTTCGAGAATTTCCTTGTCACTTTCTCCATTAGCACCAACAATCAATTGTGTGGTATGTGTAGAATTTGGATATGTTGTACTTTTGTGTTGTAGACTGTTAATCCATGACAATCTTTTCAGTATATCCTTGTTATAGTCTTTTGTAGATGATAGTTCGGCAAGACCTGACGGTGTTGCAGCTTCAATATTGATACTTACCCTATTAGCCAATGCCATTGCCCTTCTGATTGAATCCTTGCTTGCTCCGGGCACGACTTTAAGATGAATGTAATCATCATATCCATATTTATTTCTTAAAAGATGCACGGTTTCAATCTGTTTTTCCATTGTAGTTTCTTCATCTACCCCTATGCCTGAACTCAAAAAAAGTCCATTTACCATGCCTCTGTTATAGTATCCAAGAAATGCCTTTGCAAGCTCTTCGGGTGACAGTTCCAATCGGGTAAAATTTCTTTTTGACTGGTTTATGCAATACTTGCAGTCATTTTTACATTTGTTTGTTAAAAGTGTTTTGAAAAGAGGAATTTTGCATCCGTTATGACCAATGGCCTCATAAATTCCAGGTAAATTGACTTGTGAGCTCTTATTGTGGCTGACATAGTCACAGAGGTCATACTGTGCTGAATCTGTTAAGATTTTCATCTTTTCTAATGTAGTCATAATATATATTATGATATGTCATGTTAAATAAGAATTAGTTTTACAATATATTTCTTAATAGATTCATGATACTGTATACCAATCTAAATGATTTTCAGATGATGTAAACATATCTTTACATAAGGTTGATAATCTTCAATTAACATTGTTATATTTAGATATCTTCCAACATACATGGAAATTGAATGAATAGTTAAAATTGTATCAAATAGACACAAACTGTATAAATTTTAATGATTTTTTTATCAAACTGTGTAAGTATATATATGAGAAGAATTCAAAATAGGATTGTTATTATAAAAGTGGAGTATCCACTTTGAATAACATGTAAGAAAAATATTGTTGTACAATATTTAATATTATATATAGAATGAATGAAAGGTGTCGATAATGAACTTGAAATCTGGAATATTAAAATTATCCATAATATTTATGCTAATTTTACTAATGATTCCTGTAGCAACTGCTATGGATTCAGAAGATGCTTTTTATATAGAGTATGCCAGTCCAGATGATGAGGTAGTTATCGAAGAGTATGACAACTTTGTAGAAGTTGATACTCAGGTAGATGTGTCCAGCCAATCAGATGTAGAAGATTTTGTACAGGATCCTGTTGAAGAATATGAGGACGAAGTGCAAAAGTCACATGATGATGTGGTTGATGATGTTGTCGAAATTCCAGAATCAGTTGAAGATTCTGATGTTATAACTTATTATGACGGTGATATTTCCGAAGATGATGAAGTCAAATCCGAAGAAGTAATTTCAAATGACTTGAACGAAATGATAAAATATGAAAATAATAATGAAATTAGCTGCGATGACTTAACATTAAAAGTAATAAGTGTTGATATACAAGGTTCATTCTTTATTTCAAAAATTGATTTAAACAGTATTTCTTTCAATATAATTAATGAAATATTTAATCATGAAATAACGACTTTGGGGGAAACGACGTCCCCAAATAAAAATGTGAATAAAGTTTTAGAATTGAAAAATATTCTTTTAACTAATGAGAAGATGCAGAATAATTTTGACTGTCACAAGATTGCTAATGTAGACGGCAGTCTGGACGTTTATATTAATAAAATAACCAATGATTTTGCATACAGTATAGACAATTCTGTAGTCGGTGATGCAAGTGGAATATTCATGGTTATTGTCAAGTCTTCTTTTTCTACTTTTTATCCTTGTTTTGATGCTACTTTTTCTAGAGATTTTTTAGATGTTGAATGTTTTTTTGCTCGTGTTTATCCTTTGATGGATAGTGATGTTGATTTTTATAGAGATTTTTTAGATGTTGAATGTTTTTTTGCTCGTGTTTATCCTTTGATGGATAGTGATGTTGATTTTTATAGAGATTTTTTAGATGTTGAATGTTTTTTTGCTGGCGGTTATCATGTGATTGCTGCTGACGGTTTTTGTGAAATCTGTTTTGTTGAAAATGGTGATCTATCTAATATAGATTATAATGTAAAATTTTGCCCTGATGCAGAGGGGCAAGTGACAGTTGTTGATTTAATACATTGGATTAAATAACTAAAGCTTCCAATTCAATCGTTTAATGTTGTTCACATGATTTTATGTGGTTGGGGTTGGAATTAGTGGTATAATTATATATCAGGTCAGTTATTTCAAATCGCTTAAATGGTTTTTATATGGCTGATAATATAATAGTTATTTTAATTTAATATATTATATCTGAAAATATATTATTTACAATATATTTTACATCGCTTCTTTTTTATTTCATGTTAGCGTGAGCTATGTTTAATTTTTTTACTAATTTTCTATTCAGTCTAGTAATTTATTTTTCAAAAATTGCAAACATTTATATACTATGGGTGTAATAATATTAATTAGTGCAGAAATGCATGGCTTTCAATTCTATTCTATTTTTATATTATATATGTATGCAAGTTTTTCTTCGAAACAATGAAAAATTCTATATTCATTTGAGAGGTAAAAACATGAAAATTTATGCGAAACTTTTAGTAATCGCTTTAATGATTGCGATGATTTTTGCTGTTGGATCTGTTTCAGCAGTTGAAAATGGTACTGCAGACTCTAGCGATTTAACTCTAGTTCCACATGAACAGGTTGTTTCAGTTCCTGATTCAACAGTTCAGGAAGTTGAGACAATAAATACAGAGACGTCTGCTGATGATACGAATGTTGATAAGATATCATCAAGTTCAGATGAAATTATTAATGTAACTGATTCTAACGTAAAAGAATCTTTAAAATTGAGTAAAAAAAGAGGGCCTGTGTTAGGGGCTTCCAACAATGAGGATGTTTTAGGTGCTGATCCATCTATTATTCCAACAGGAACAACTTTCCAAGATATCCGTGATGCAATAAAAATTGCAGGAAATGGAAGTGTAATTGATTTGAACGGTAAAACTTATAATGGTACTAACCCTGAGATTATTACTAGAGATAAATCAATTACTATTAAAAATGGTATACTAGATGCATCCTCAGCAGTAAACACTTTAACTAGTGTATATATGAATGTGGCTTTTGAAAATGTTTCATTTATCAATTTCCCTACTTCTTTCCGTTTTCATTATTGTACATTCAATAATGTTAAATTTAATAATATAACCTCAACCGGAGGAGTATTTATAATTCGAGGTTCAAAATTATCCAATGTAGATTTTACAAATTGTAAATGTTTAATGCAAGAAGATCCTGATAATTATGAAACTGGTGTTATAATTGTTACTTATAATTCAGAATATGATAACTGTAATTTTATTAATGGTTCATCAAAAAGGCACTCCGGCGCAATTTGTGTTGGTGGAGAAAATGGTAATATTGTAAATATTACCAATTGTAATTTTATTAACTGTTCCGCAGGAATCGGGGGTGCTGTTTATGTTCATGGTAACAACGCAACCAATTCTAATTATCACAGTAATATTATCAACTGTACATTTATAAATAACACAGCTTCCGAATATGGTGGTGCAGTCGGTTCCAGTCAAACTTATTTAAATATTAAAGACTGTGATTTTATCAATAATACAGCTAAAAAAGGTGCTGCTATAATGGTTGGAGGAATTAAGCATGGATTGGATGGTAATTTAGAAGGTCATTACAATACCTTTGATAATTGTTATTTCCACAATAACACTGGTACTGAAGAAGGCGGAGCTGTCCACATTACTGGTGATAATAACAAGGTTATTAATTCCCATTTTGATGATAATTATGCATATGCTGGAGACGGTGCTGCTATTTATGTAAAAGGTGTAAATGCAACCGTTTACAATTCTGAATTTTTCCACCATGATTGTGAAAACGGAACTGTGTATATTGAAGGAAATAATGCTAATGTTTCTTCTTCAAAATTTGAAAGAAACACAGCTTCAATGTCTGGTGCAGGTGTATATATACAAGGAGATTATGCGGTATTAGATGATAACATTTTCAGAAACAACAATGCTACCAACAACGGTGGTGCTATACACGCTGAAGGTGACCATACACTTATTTCAAATTCCCAGTTCATAAGCAACAACGCTATTCCTGATGTTAACAATAAAAATCAGGGATTAGGTGGAGCAATCTATATTAGGGGAGACAATAACAAAATTGAAACTTCTAATTTTAATCATAATACAGCTCGTAATGGTTCTGCAATTTACACTATTGGTACTAACTTATATTTAGATAATGATTACTTCCTCGATAACCAAGCTTGGAGTTATTTGTTGTTCACTGTTATTAAACCGAATGCAACATCTTACTATAATGAATCTGCAAATACTATTATTGACATCACTCATATTGGTGGAGATAATATTATAAATGCAATTCACAATGCGGGAAGTGTAACCGATATAAATTTCAAGAATGTAACTTACTATCACTCAGGAGGTATCCTTACAACTCCAGAAGATAGATATGAACACCCTGTTAAGGGTGTTGAAAACAGTAAGAATGCAACTGTTGCATACCAAGATGACCGTGAAGATTCACAGGTTGTAGATGTTATTGTAACCAATGACAAAACTGGAGAAGTAATATTCAATTCACTTGGTAAATATTTAAGAACAGGTCTTTATGGAAATCTTACTGTAGTATTGCCACAAGGATTAAGGCCAGGTAATTATACTGTAAATGCTACTCACCCTGATGATCATAATTATACTGCAATTACAAATATTACACACTTTACAATCCTTCCACATGTAGATGTAAGTGTTACTAAAACTAGTGACAAGGATGTTTACTTTGTAGGTGAAAATGCTGTGTTTACCATCAGAGTTTATGGTGTTGGAACCAATGCTACTAATGTAAAAGTTAGAGACATTTTACCACAATCTTTGAAATTTGTTTCAGCTAAAGCAACTCAAGGAAACTATGACAGTTCGACAAATGTATGGGATATAGGCTTCTTGCCACATGGTGCATCTCAAACATTAACATTGACAGTTAAAACTACCAAACTCGGTAAATTTGACAATGTCGTTAATGTTACCTGTGACGAAAAGGACTGGAACTTGTCCAACAATGTGGACAACAAGACCATTCATGTAGATTTATACTACACCAAAGAGGCTAATGTTACTAATACTTCCGCTGGCGAATATCTTGAATATTATATAAGAATATATAATGTCGGTTCAACTGACTATACCGAAACTGTTAGGGTATATGATGTATTGCCTGAAGGAATTAAATATGCTGGTGAATACAAAGTAGAGGGTGCAGATTTGATTAGATTTATTGGTTATCCTGATGAGCAGGTTTGGGAAATTACCAACATTTCTGCTAAAACTCATGCTAAAATTACCCTCAAGGCACAAGCTATGAAAGACGGTATCTGGAACAATACAGTTAGAGTTTGGGACTACCCTCCTGTAAACGCTACAGTCAATGTTACTTCCAGTGCTGATTTGCATATTATAAAATCTGCTTCTGCTACTACTGTAAGCAAAGGAGACATATTCAATTGGACCATTATTGTTATTAACCACGGTCCAAGTAAAGCATTTGATGTATATGTTGATGACTTATTGCCTAATGGATTGGAAATCGTAGGTCATGCAACTCCAAGTAATAATACCAAATATGATAGAACTATTGGCAGATGGACTATTGGAAACTTAGGTGTAGAGGATTATGTAACTTTAATCATTCCAACCAGAGTCACAGTTTCTAATGTTCACAATATTACCAATGTGGCTGTTGTAAATTCCACTACTCCTGATCCTGATCCAACAAACAATAAAGACAATGATACAGTTTATCTCAATCCTGATGTAACTATTAAAAAAACCGTATCAACTAAAACTACTTATCATGGAGATGTCATTTCATGGACTCTTAATGTTACCAATAAAGGTCCTAATGATGCACACGGAGTATATGTCATTGATCAGTTACCAGCGGGATTGAAATATGTCAATTCAGTTGCAACTTTTGGTAATTATAATCCTGGCAGTGGCAGATGGGCTATTGGAACTATTAAAGAAGGAGAATCCGTAACTTTAACAATCTATACTAACGTTACTGTTTATGATGCGGTTATAACCAATAATGCTACTGTATATGCAAATGATGACAGTGACCCTTCAAATAATTTTGATGAAAACTTCACACAAGTTCATACCGAAGCTGATGTTGGTGTTGTTAAAAGGGTATCTAACAGTACTTCTCACTATGGTGATGAAATAACTTGGTATATTGTTGTTACCAATTATGGTCCAAATGTTGCTGAAAATGTCGTTTTAATAGATTATTTGCCTACTGATTTAGTTCAAACAAAAAGGCCATATATATCTAAAGGACAAATTTCTCATGCAGGAACTAACGGAAGATGGGATATCGGAAATATGGCTGTAAATGAAAGTCAATACATGGAAATTTACACTAAAGTAAATGCAACTGATAAAACTATTATTAATGTTGTAGAAGTAAATTCAACCACTTATGATCCTAACATAACTAATAACAGGGATGAAGATGGAATTAATGTCCCTCCTGAAGCTGATGTTGCTGTAGTTAAAAAAGTAAATAATTTCACTCCAAACAAATATGATAATGTCGTCTGGACTGTAACAGTTGTCAATAACGGTCCTAATGTGGCTGAAAAAGTTGTAGTTAAAGACATATTACCATCTGGTTTGAAGTATGTTTCAAATACTGCACCTGATATCGGTACATTCATTCATAATACTGGTGTCTGGTCTATCGGTACTTTGAATGTTGGTGTAAGACATTCATTTAATATTACAACTCAAGTTGTTGATACTGGTAAAATCACTAATGAAGTAAACATTACTACTAAAACCCACGATACTGATTTAACAAACAACTATGACAACGAAACAATTGAAGTACCGGCTATTGCTGATTTGGAAATTACAAAACTCGTATCCAACAAGACTTCCAAATACGGTGATTTAATTAACTGGACTGTAACTGTTCACAATAAAGGTCCAAACAACGCAAGAAATGTTGTTGTAAACGATAAATTGCCTGCTGGATTAGTATATATAACTCACAAAGGTCCAGGATTATATGATCCAACTCAGGGAATCTGGCAAATTGGTGATTTGAGAATTGATGCAACTGTAACTTTGACAATCACAACCAGAGTAAATATTACTAACGCAACTATTACTAACGTTGCTGTAGTAACTTCCGATACTCCGGACAATGACACTTCAAACAACGAAGCTAATAACACTACTGATGTTGACCCAATGGCTGATTTGGCTATTTATAAAGTTGTAAGTAATACAAGTCCTCAAAAAGGAGATATTGTTACTTGGATTATTAATGTAGTAAATTATGGTCCTGACACTGCTATAAATGCTGTCGCTACTGATATATTGCCTGCTAATTTAACTTATGTAAACCATAAGGGTAATGGTACATACAATCATAATACTGGCGAATGGACTATCGGTGACATTGAAAAAGGTGGAATCAGAACATTGTACATTAATACTACTGTTAATGCATCAAAAGTTGTTATTACCAACATTGTAAATGTAACTTCACAGACTCCTGACCCAGACTTAACAAACAATGAAGATAATGCATCTGTCGATGTAGGCCACCAAACTGATTTGGAAGTAATCAAAACAGTATCCAATGCAACTCCTAAAAAAGGAGATAAAGTTGTATGGAATATCACGGTCTTAAATCATGGTCCTGATGATGCAGTTAATACACGTGTACATGATATATTGCCTAGAGGATTAGTATGGATTAGTGATAACAGTAACGGTGCTTATAATCCTTCTACTGGTATTTGGACTATCGGAAAATTACCTGTTAATAATAATGTAACATTATTAATTACCACTTTAGTTAATGTGTCCGGTCAAAACATTACAAATGTTGCAGAAGTTACCACAGATACCAATGATACTAACGAATCTAACAACAAGGATAATGACACTATTGAAGTTCCTAAAGATGCAAGTGCTGATTTGGAAGTTATTAAATTTGTATCCAACAAAAATCCTCGCTTCGGTGATATAATCACATGGACTGTTACTGTAACCAACAATGGTCCTAATACTGCTGTTGATGCTTATGTAATTGATAAATTGCCTAAAGGATTAACCTATCAAAGTGACGATTCAAACGGAAAATATAATCCTGATACTGGTTATTGGATTATAGGTAACTTGACCAATGGAGCTAAGGCTGTATTGAACATTCAGACTTTAGTGAACATTACCAATGCAACTATTACAAATGTTGCTGTAGTAAACTCCACTACTCCTGATAACAATACTGAAAACAACAAAGCTAACAACACTACTGATGTAGACCCTGAAGCAGACTTGGAAATTATCAAATTGGTATCCAACAAAACCGCTAAAAAAGGTGATGAAATTACATGGACTATCGTTGTTACCAACAAGGGTCCTGACACTGCATTGGAAGTGTATGTAAGAGATAAATTACCTGCTGGTTTAATATTAACCGGTTATTCAAAAACTGAAGGAATATTCGATGAAAATGATATGACATGGTACATCAGATCCTTGGCTAAAGGCGAATCACAAACCTTGACCTTAACCACTTTGGTCAATGTGACCAACAAAACTTTAGTCAATATTGTAAATGTTACCAATGACGTATATGACCCTAACAAAACAAACAACGAAGCTAACAACACTACCGATGTTTTACCTGAAGCTGACTTGCAAGTTATCAAAACTGCAATGAATTCAACATGCAGTAATGGAGATATAGTCTACTGGAACATTACTATTATTAACCACGGTCCTGATGCTGCCGTTAATGTTAACATTTTAGATGTAGCTCAGAAAGGTTTAATATTTATTAATAATAATGGAACTCCTGCAGGTTCACAAATCATTTCAGGAAGTTTAGGAACATTGCCTAGTGGAGGTCAAATTTCATTTATCATTAAAACCTTGGTAAATGCAACAAATGCTACATTAATGAATATGATTGCAGTAAGTTCAGAGACTCACGACCCTAATCCAAAGAATAATCTGGATAACGATACAACCAAGGTACGTCCTGAAGCTAACCTTGTTGTTGTAAAAGAGGTTTCAAAACAGACTGTAAAGACTGGTGAAACTGTAACTTGGACTCTTACTGTGACCAATAATGGTCCCGACACTGCGGTTAACACTAGAGTTACTGATGAATTGCCTGCTGGTTTAATATATACTGGTCATAAGGCTGATGTTGGTAATTATGATCCTGACACTGGTGTTTGGATTGTTGGTGATTTGGCTAAAGGCGAAAGTAAAAAATTAGTGATTTCCACTATTGCAAACATTGCCAACAAGACTATTGTTAACGTTGCAAACGTAACCAGTGATACTCCGGGTAACAGAACCAACGGTACAAACAAGACTACTACTATTGGAGACATTGCTGATTTGGAAGTTGTCAAATTGGTATCCAATGCAACTCCTAAGAAAGGAGATGAAATTACTTGGACTATTATCGTAACCAACCACGGTCCTGACAAGGCAATTGCTGTAAATGTTGCTGATAAGTTGCCTGCTGGATTGAGATATAACGGCCATTCCGGTCCGGGATTATATGACTCATCCAATGGAATTTGGATTATTGGTGATATGGAAAAAGATGATTCTGTAAGTTTATCAATCAGAACTATCGTTGAAATTTCAAATGGTACTATTGAAAACATTGCTGTTGTTAATTCATCCACTCCGGATAACAATACCGACAACAACATTGGAAACAATACCACTAAAGTAAACGATGATGCTGATTTGGAAATCATTAAATTGGTATCCAATAAGAATCCTAAATTCGGTGAAACAATCACATGGACTATTACTGTAACCAATAAAGGTCCATCTGATGCTAAGAATGTAAGAGTTACTGATAAGTTGCCTGCTGGATTGATTTTCAACGGCGCTAATGGTAATTATAATAAGGACACTGGTCTTTGGATTGTTGGAGACTTAGCTAATGGTAAATCTGCAAGTTTAGTAATAACTACTATCGTAAATATTACTAACACCACAATATTAAATGTGGCTAATGTAACCAGTGACACTCCTGATTCCAACAAAACCAACAACGAAGCTAACAACACTACTGATGTAGGTCCTAAGGCTGATTTGGTTATTGGTAAGGAGGTTTCTAAGAAGTCTGTTAAGACTGGTGAGGTTATTACTTGGACTGTTACTGTGACTAATAATGGTCCTGACACAGCTGTTAATACCAGAGTTACTGATAAGTTGCCTGCTGGATTAATTTATATTACTTCCAGTGGTAATTATAATCCAGTTACTGGTCTTTGGATTGTTGGTGATTTGGCTAATGGTGAATCTAAGAGTTTAGTGATTTATACTCAGGTTAATATTACTAATGCTACTATTGTGAATGTTGCTAATGTTACTTCTGATACTCCTGGTAATAATCCTCCTCCTGTTAACAATTCTACTAAGGTAGGTCCTAAGGCTGATTTGGTTATTGGTAAGGAGGTTTCTAAGAAGTCTGTTAAGACTGGTGAGGTTATTACTTGGACTATTACTGTGACTAATAATGGTCCTGATGCAGCTGTTAATGTTAGAGTTACTGATAAGTTGCCTGCTGGTTTAATCTACAAAGAAGCTAACGGTAATTATGATCCTGTTACTGGTCTTTGGATTGTTGGTGATTTGGCTAATGGTGAATCTAAGAGTTTGGTGATTTATACTCAGGTTAATATTACTAATACTACTATCACTAATGTAGCTAATGTAACCAGTGATACTCCTGGTAATAATCCTCCTCCTGTTAACAATTCTACTAAGGTAGGTCCTAAGGCTGACTTGGTTGTTGTTAAAGAGGTTTCAAAACAAATAGTTAAAACTGGTGAAACTGTAATTTGGACTATTACTGTAATCAACAATGGTCCTGACACAGCTGTTAACACCAGGGTTACTGATAAGTTGCCTGCTGGATTAGTTTATGTAACTCACAGTGGTGAAGGTAATTATGATCCTGTTTCAGGTCTTTGGATTGTTGGTGATTTGGCTAACGGTGAATCTAAACAATTAGCTATTTCTACTATTGCAAACATTTCCAACAAGACTATTGTCAACGTTGCAAATGTAACCAGTGACACTCCGGGTGACAGGAAAAATGATACAAACAACACTACAGTTCTTGAGGACATTGCAGATTTAGAAGTTATCAAAGTTGTACTTGAGGATAACCCTCACAAAGGTGATGTCATTACTTGGTTTATTACCGTTATCAACCACGGTCCGAGTGATGCTAAAAACGTAATCGTAACTGATAGGTTGCCTGCTGGATTAATATTCAAAGGCAGTAACGGTAACTATAACCCAGATACTGGTATCTGGACTGTTGGTGATTTGGCTAATGGACAACTTGCAAGTTTAATAATTACTACTATTGTTGACATTACAAATGCTGAAATTACCAATGTTGCTGTAGTTGATTCCGATACTCCTGATAACAACACAGACAACAACAGGGACAATGACACTACCAATGTTGATCCTGAAGCGGATGTAAAAGTAATCAAAACAGTATCCAATCCAAAACCTACAGTTGGAGATGTAATTACTTGGACAATTACCGTAATCAATTTAGGTCCTGATGCTGCTAGGGATGTTGTTGTTGAAGACAACTTGCCTGCCGGATTGAAACTCATATCCGCTAAAGGAAGCACTGGCGTATTTGAAGATGGAATTTGGACAGTTGGAACATTAAACAACAAGGAAGCTGCGACTTTAGTACTTACCACAAAAGTAACCTCTTCAGAGGGTATTATTAGAAATGTTGCAATCGCAACCACTACCACTTATGACCCTAACAATTCCAATAACAGGGACGAAGATGTTACCAAACCTAAAGCAAAACCTGCTGCTGATTTGGAAATCATCAAAGAGGCTAACGTGGAAAAAGTTAAAGTTGGAGACAAAATCATTTGGACTATAACCGTAATCAATCATGGTCCTGATGTTGCTAAGAATGTTCGTGTAAAAGAGGTAATGACTGGTGATGTGGAATACATTTCATCAAGAGCTACCAGAGGTTCATTCGATTACTTATATGCTCTTTGGACTATCGGTGATATGGAAGTCGGAGAGGAAGTTGTTTTAACAATTGTGTGCAAAGCATTAACTGCAGGCACTGTTATAAACACTGCTGAAGTTGTAAGTGACACTCCTGATCCTGACAAGGACAACAACAAGGATAAGGCTGTTGTCATTGTTAAAAAGGACAAACCAACTCCGGACAATCCTCCGAAAACTCCGAAAACTCCAACTCCAAAAACTCCTGCTACCATGCATGCTACAGGTAACCCAATCGTAATGGTTCTTTTAGCATTGTTTGCTTTAGTTGGTGTAACCTTAAGAAGAAAAGATTAGATTAAACACGATGGGAAAATAACTTTTCCCATACTTTTTTTATTTTTTTGCTCAAAATATAACTTCAATTTAATGCAAGTTACATGCAATAATTTTATATGCTTTTTATCAAAACATTATTTTAACTGATTGCATCTTTCATTATATTGCTTAATTAAAACTGTTTTTCAAAAATAAATTCCCTAATCTACATCACTCAATCAAAGTTTTTCATTTTGTCGACTCTTTCAAAAACTTTGTTGATTTTCAAAATCCTTTTTGCGATTGTCATTCCAAATGAGATCTCTGCGATAGATTCGTTTTAAAACGCCTCGTTTGGTCTTGAATGTTCGTTTTCTTGA
>NZ_JAXJXF010000048.1:0-2315 GCF_036307625.1 Methanobrevibacter sp. | reverse complement strand
CAGATTAAATTCCTATTAATATTATAAAAATAATTTTAATAACTTTTTTTTGATAAAAACAAAATAATATCGTTGATAATTTATTGCAGATACCTATTTTGGAACATGTCCTGAAAGCCATAGAATGGTTGAAAATTCAAATCAATTAAAACGAATAGACGCTTTATTATTATAATGGCTGATGAAAACATGATGATTTTAAAAAAAGCCAACATTAACATTAACGAGTATAGGTTGAAAATAGTAAAAAATTATTTTGATATACATGAAAAATAAAAAAAATGGTACTCTAAAATGTTTGAGTACCACTTGTTGGACTTAAAGAAACACTCTTAGTTGTTAAAAGCTTACTATTTGAATCATAGATTTTAATTGTTGCATGATCAGGATAATATAAATACGCATCTGCTGAAGCTATTTCAAGATAACCATCTGAGTGAACTGTAGCTGGCACCATATTACCATTATTTAAGCTATTTCCATCCCTAGAATAGAAAATTTGAACAATAACATTTTCACCAGCATGTGAAGTTCCAACATTGATTCTAGCATATGTCTTATCTTCATCAGCACTCCCTGTTGAGAAACTGCCTCCCAAAATTGAAATTGAGGAAGGGGTTGATGAGGAAGGTGTAGATGAGCTTGTTTGTGAACTACTGGATTGCTGTGAACTTTGAGATGCCAATTTATCTTTGTTGGTAATCTGTATTGATTTAAGCATTTTAATCATGGTTGGGTCATCATTTCCAATTAAAACAAATTCATACCCATCAAGTTCTCTAACAATGTAATAAGCATCACGCCCCTGATTGTCTTTAAATACTTTAATATCGCCTTCAGTTCTATCTAAGCTAACTGATGAAGGGTGTGATGAACCAGCGATATTTGATATAAGCAGTGAATTGACTTCTTTTGAATATTTTCCTCCATTTTGAAGACCTACAAATCCTCCAAAACCATAATTTGGAATAGAATTGGTCTCAACAAAATTTGACCCTTCTGGAACGTCCATCTTAAATATTTCAAAGTCCATTGTCTCAAGAGGCACGTTTCCTTTTAAAAATCCTCCTGCAAATATTACACCAACTGCCAATATGATTACAATAGCAATCAATGCAATGATAATAATTTTATTTTTTTCTAATGTTTTTGGTATGTTTTCTTGAGTTACAACACTTTCCAATGATTTTCCACAATTTTTACAAAATTTGGAATCCGGATTATTTTCTTCTCCACAATTAGGACACTTCATTTTTTCCTCCTATAAAACTTCTATTTTATCAAATAATTTTTCATCAGATACAAATATTGTAATTGCTTTATTGTTTCTAGTATATGAAAAAGCCTCTCCCCCATCACTAAATTTATTATAGTATCCAGTATAACCATATTTATTATGTATTCCTCCACCAACACTTGATAAAATACTGTCTGCTCTTCCACCTTCATACTTTGGAGGTAAAACCCATATCTCAATATATTCATCACCCACACTCCAACGCTCTGAAACACCCGGACTATCTGAATTAACAAGTTTTTCACTTGTAGAAATGAAATTTACAGGTATTTTATACTTAAATTCGTCCACATTAACTATTTGAGTTCCAATACCCTGATCTATAATGAGAGGTGCTGTTTTAATTGAAATAATAGATATTATTATAATTAAGGTTATAATTATAGGAATTTTATATTTTTCAATTAAATTTTCATTTTTAACAATATTATGGGTGTTTAAATCATGTCCGCAGTTTTCACAAAAGTCTTCACTGTCTTTGAGGTTTGCTCCACAATTAGGACAAGTATTTTTTAGTTTAGTTCCGCATTTTTGACAAAATTGTGCATTATCTTCTAATTTTTCACCACATTTAAAGCATAAATTTAAATTATTTTCAATTTTTGTTCCGCATTCTTGACAAAACGAGGCATTGTCTTTGATATATGCACCACAATTTTTACAATAATTTTCCATAGAATCATCTATGTTTAATATTTGATAGTAATGATTTAAATTATTTTACTATCAACATTAAAATAATAATGATAAAATGGAAAAGAAATAGTACAATCCCCAAGTCTTAAAAGGTTCAAGCATTTTCACAACATAGATATTTTCTTTTTTAACTTTGATATCATTGAAAAAAAAACTTTTATTAACTTTGCAATTGCCATTAATTATTTTAGGAATTATTCTATTTAAAAATCATCATGGACATTTGATGAGAAATATTCCTTTGTGTAATTCATCCACGACTAAAAGAATTAAATGCATTCTTTCACAATAAGATATAAAATCCATTAAAAAAGAGGATGTG
>NZ_JAXJXF010000047.1:0-3258 GCF_036307625.1 Methanobrevibacter sp. | reverse complement strand
TTTCACTTCCTCCATATAAACTAATACTATTTATACACAAGTTATATAATAACATTTTCTACAATGAAAACAATACCTCAATAATCAAAAGAATTGTAAAAGCAGTTAAATAAATAATCAACAATTAAAGCAAACGAAATTGATTATAAAAAATAGTGAAATCATACAAGCGAATGTAGAAAAAATAAAAAAGTAAAGTAACTGCCAGAGCAATTAAAGATTAAATAAAAAGAGTTCCTCAACAACATTATTGAAGAATAAAATTTTAAATTAATCCGAAATTTTTGAAAGCAGTTTTTAATTCAGGGCTATCAATGACAAAATCACTGTCTGACAGTTTATTACCATTAGTTGAATATATTTGTGAACCAAATGAAACTTTGCATTCTCCAAATATTGAAATTTTGTTAGAACTAGTTATAAGTGATTCCCCATTATGTAAGATAACAATACAAAGATATTAATCAAGAACAATTTAAAACCTGAAGAAATATAAAGCAACACCCATATTTAATTATTCAAAAATGAAGCGGGTTTTGAAAAATGAACTTTAGAATTTAATAATTTAAATGCATCTCCAGAACATTCCATAATTTTATTATCATAGGTAATGAAAACAAATTTCTCGTTCATATCTTTTGATTTATTATAACAGTCATCCACTATAATTGCATCACTTTTATGGATTCCAATGTCAATGAGTTGATCAATCAGTTTCTGATTATTTGCATAAGAGAACTTATCAAAATTAGCTATGCAAATTGTGATAGTCTTATTGTACATTTTAAAAAGATTTCTTAATTTTGATGACAATGAATTAAGATTAACGTCATTGTCCACAATAGTATCTTTAATTTCATCATAATATATGATAAACACGTCATTCACAATATCTACAAATCTGTCTTTTTCAATGCCAAAAGCATAATCATCACGTTTGAATCGATTCAAATAAATGGTTTTGATTTTATGGATGTGAGAATCTATTTTAATTAATGGAATGTTATTTGATATGATGTAATCTTTGATGTGTTTAAAAATATCCAATGAGATTAATCTTAATCTTTCAATGACACTGAAAACTTCCTTTTCAACATGATTGCTCATATGTCTTTCATAATCCAATTTATAGTATTCTGCACATTCCCTGAAATTGTCATTCTTTAATGGAATGGTTAATATCATATTGGTATCTAAGAAGTGGTGTTTTATTTTAAGCACGAAAATCAATCCTTTAAATAGTTTCCAATTGTTGCATTCATCATTTTATCTTCAAATGAATCATAATCTGGAGCATATGAAGAATTATCGAATATGTTATCAGTTTTATCTTCAAATTTATCAACAGTGCTGTTTAAAATTTTGATGTGGTTTTCCAACTCATGTTTCCAGGACCCAATATCACCATTGTAAAAAGCATCATGGTCATAAATCCTGACCCATCTTGCAAAAGTAAGCCATGACAATTGAACTGGCTTGATAATATATCTCCAATTATTTAAAAACTGATTTTCATCATTCATTAACTCCAAACGGGAAAATATTCGTGAGAAGGATACTGAAAAATCAACTAACAGTTTATCATACGGTAAATCTGACAAACAATCATAAAATACATTTAAATAATTGTCTGGAACTAATGAAGAGAATAAGTCATCATCTCTTGTTGTCTCATACAAAACATATTTGAACGGATGCATGAAATGAAATGGTGCATAATCCAAATAAATGTCTTCATCAAATTTATTGAAAAACAAATTTGAATCAGCAAAAATCCTATCAGATATACGGTTAATTATTGGATATTGATCAATTAACTTATTTTCATGTGAGAACTCATTAAATGATTCATCATCAAGAAAAACAGTATGTGCCGAGTATTGGATACAATTATTATTTTTTAATTGTCTAAATTGTTTTGAAACGACATTTGAAAATGGTCCATGCCTATACCAGTAAAAAGGTAAATAATCAAATAATGGATGATCTTGACCCAATTCCATTTTAATCTTGAATATAGCTTTTTGAATTCTAAAATGGGAAATGGACATATTTTTTTCTTTGAGTTCGCATAATACAAACTTTAATAAATCATTAACAACATCATAAGATTTATCTTTATTCAAAAATATCAGGCCTCCAAAGAACAATTAAATATTATAAACTTTATCAATGCTCAATTTAATCCCAATATAAATTTTTAGAGAATTTTAAATTCTTAATTAATTTTTTTATAATTATTTATAAATTAATTTATTGTAAGAGCATTTGATAAGTATTCCAAGTACTCTAAAATATATTATATAATTAATATATAAGTTATTGGTTGGAGTATATATTTCTATCTATTTTTCAAAATCAATATTGTATTTTCCTTATAATTTCTTTTTTAAGCCTATTAAACAATAAAAAAGCTAAAGAGTTAAAAAAAAGATAGTGACAATATTTCATACATATCATATAATTAATTAATAAATTGGAAAAAGAAGAGCAAATATCACTCTTAAAATTTTGCTCAGTCCAGCACCCTATCCGGAATATAATCATGCACCATCTGAAAACCATCAAAAAAAAATAAGATTGAATATGCCTCTTTCCTAATCAAGAGGCATTTCAATCATTAATCCAATACATCTATTTTATTTCAAATCTGTCTGAAATAATGTAGAACTGATAATAATCAGGATCGCTTTTAGAATAGCTGTCGTCTTCTAAAATCAATTCCACTTCGACATATTTTACGTCAGTATTGCTCATTTCCTGTTTGTCAAAATCAAAAGCACTGCTGTCATTAATTATAAATTCCTGACCTTTAAATTTCGCTACGGAACCATATTTATTAATATAATTACCATCAGAATCATATAACTTGACAATAACCTTATGATTTTCAAGTGTAGCGTTTTCATCAGTTTTTAGTGCCTGTTTGAGTTTTGCATCATCCACCTGACCTTCCCAGCTAATGTTTTTCAAATTGAATTTAATGGATTGATTTACAACAGGACTTTTTTGGTCGTATACCTCACCAAGATTTGTTCCGGTACCAACCTGTTCCCAATGTCCAACATGCTCCTTACCTCCATTGGCTATTGAAACTTTAGCCTTATCCAATTCAACATGACCTATTGTAGTAACATCCGAATCTATACTCATATTGCCGCAGGCAACGCAAACAATAAATATGACTACGAATACCAAACAGTAAAGTTTGGAATTATCTCCTATGACCTGCACCTTATCTTTAAATGAAAGATCTGC
>NZ_JAXJXF010000046.1:0-1854 GCF_036307625.1 Methanobrevibacter sp. | reverse complement strand
GGATTAGTATCCAATATCATAAATGCATTAAATATAGGGCTTCACCTTATGACGTTGAATATGATGAATATTTCGATAAACGCTTGTTGAAAACACCTTTCGAGTATTTATTTGGTTAACTCATATAAAATAACTCCAGTTATCTATTGAAATAGTCGTTTACTTTCTTATAAAGTATGCTTGAGCCGAATAGTGGTGAAAGCCACACGTTCGGTTCTTAGGAGAGGAAGGGAGAGCAATCTCTCTGACTTATCCGACTAGCTAAAAGTTTAGGTTATGATGTGCAGTTTGTCCATGTAAAATGCAGAGTTTCAGGAACCGGCCACATCAGATTAAGGCTCAGGCATAAAAAGCACACTGGAGGAAACTGGATTAACCGTGATCCTGCTGCAGTGGCTGATACTACTTCAGGTAATGTCCGGTCAATCTGGTGTGAAGACGGAAATGTCATAGCTATTGATCCATCCTGGATTTTCACAGATTTATATTCAAGTTAACAGTTAATGTTAACTCATTTTTATTTTTTACATAATAAATCACTCTTATTATTCAAAATTGACTTTTTAAAAACTCTTTAATAGGATATAAAGAATTGTAACTAATTTTTCATATGGATTTTTTATGAAACCATTACTTGTCAAATGCTCTCTCGCTTTCTTTAAATATATCTCCTAAAAGACATATTACTTACCCACACATAAAAAGGTGCATATGAAAATGATAAGTAAAACCGACACCAGTCTATTAAATTGGATTTATAAACATGTAATTGACTTCACTGATGAAAACGACAACTCCGGTTTGAGTTGGGAGAGTACAAACAAAGAAGCATTAAGTTTCATGAATGGCATTCCCAAAAAAGAAAAAGTTCAAAAATACGGTGTATATTCAGCTAAAAGCTATTTGTTTGTTGTGGATGAATTCGATGATATTAAGGAGGGTTTACAAAAAGGAGTGCTCTCTGAAAAGACCTGCAAGATGATTTACACTTGGAACAGTGAGATCGGACGTGAAAACTGGGATATGGATGATGTCATGTACGCATTGTATCCTGCACTGGGAAGACACATAAGCAGGAATTTCTTCTATGCCACTATAAAAAATCTTGTGGATCTTGGAGTAATGGAATGTGTAAATCCTGAGACAGAACATGGCAGAATGTATATAATAACCGAAAAAGGCGAAAGAGTACTTGGACTATTGTAACTTAGGATTAGAATTGAAATAACATTAACGCTCACCATCAACTAGTAAAAAATCACATTTGAAAACCATTGCATATATACTCCAGTTCAAAAATAAAATCCAAAACCGAAAATGTCACCGTTAATGTAAAAGCCATTCCATTAAATTAAAAGAAAAAAGTAGCTATTAATTTATATCTTGCGTACTTTTGATTATTCAATAGTCAACACATGTACGAAAAACCATATGCGTTGAACCTGGGTAATGATAATTTTATATAATTGAAATAATAAAATATTATATTAATTATTATATACAGGTTGTAATAGCTATGGCCAATATTAATAATACCTCATCCTACATGGATGAAGACAAAAAGCAAATTATCAAAGAGTCTAACTATACCTATAGAGATGCTCTTGAAGTTTCAGCCTATCTCATTGAAACAGGCAAGTTCGAAAGATTCTACAAGGAAATGCAAATCCATGACCTTCAAAAGGAACTTGATGCAATGGGTGATGAAGAATAAGCTTCAAAAAATATATCTCACGTATATAACTCTTAAAAAGAAACTTTTTTTCATAAGTGAAAGTAATATTTATTATTACTTTTATATTTTTTGTATAATAAAATTTTATATATAATACATAATAAATATATGTATTATGT
>NZ_JAXJXF010000045.1:0-8905 GCF_036307625.1 Methanobrevibacter sp. | reverse complement strand
GCAGCAACTGCGGACACTACAACAAAGACCTAAAATATGAAACAGAATGGAAATGCCCACAATGCCAAAAAACACATGACCGAGACATAAACGCCGCTAAAAACATTCTAAAACAAGGATTAACAGATTTAATCGATGAAAAAATGAACCTCTGGAACAGGGGGGATAGCACGGTAATCCTACTCTCGTGGGAGAGTATCAGCCCGTGAAGTAAGAATCCTCGACTTCTCCAAAGTCGAGGTAGTTCAATCTTTTTGGCAGTGTTGTTTGCAGGAATAAGTTCTGCATTTGCATTCTTTGAACCGATATTAGCTTCAATTTCATCAAAATCTCATATGAGTCGTAAAAAGCTAGTGACAATACTGAGTATTATCGGATGTTTGTGTTCACTGATTTTCACCTGTGGAATAAGCAGTTATCTTGTCGGAATTGTAGACGGCTTTGTCAATAAGTTTGGAATATTGCTTTTAATTGCAGTTCAATGTGTAATATTCGGATGGTATTATGGTGCTGAAAAAGTCATTCCTGTTTTAAATGAAAAATCAAGAATTCATATTGGCGTTATTTGGACAGCAATCATCAAATATATCCTTCCGATATTTTTAGTAATCATCTGGTTAATTGGAATAATTGATCTGTTTATGAATGCTACTCAATTTGAACTAATCATAGATATGATACTTATTATATTTGTTTTAGGACTGTCTGCAGTATTTTACCGGAAAAAATCGGTAGAAAATATATGATTTTCATTTAAATTTTCAACTCACTATAAAAATCTATTGGAAATGTGAATAGTTCAGATAATTAAAAACGGATATTTAAATCATTATTACCTTTATAATTAATGTTTTGACAATTTAACGGATATGAATAGTGGTTTTGTTCTCTTTTTTTCATATATTTACAAAATATTTATATAATATCTTCTAATAAAATAAAATTGGGAAAATGAATTTGGAGAATATTAGTGGGGTTTTTATAAAATCCAAAAGGTATTGGTTAATCTATTTAATCTTCATTGCTGTTACGTGCATGTCTACACTTTCTGCCAAGAACTTCGAGAATCCGCAGTTTGTGATAGCCACATTTGTAATCGTTGCAGTCGTAGGTATACTATCTATCGTCTATTATTTCATGCATGACTCTGAAAATGAACTGTATAAGGTTGCATTTGTAATCATACTATGTTTTGGAATGATGTCTTCATTGATTGTACCTATTGTAGATGTCAGCGATGAATTGGAGCATCTTACACGGGCGGAAATAACCTCTCAAGGGGTTGCATTCCCTCATTGGGAAGGTGGTGTGAACAATCTCACCAGATTGTACAATCATACCTCTGAAGGAAAGTACAGCACAGCCCTAAATAAGGATGTAGGTTTCAATACCTCTGAAAGCCATATGTTTTTCTTACAGAATCGGGAAAAGACGGTTTTTGAAACGCCCGGTGATACGGATAAAATTTCCCAATCAACAATACTTGACGGGTCTGCCTTTGAGCAAAATCCGTTTTATGGATACCTGCCTCAGGCAATTGGTGTTTTTTTAGCCAAGCTATTTGACATGAATGTAATTTGGATGCTTTGGCTTGGAAGGATATTCAATTTGATTTCCTATGCGGCTTTAATATCTCTGGCCATTAAAAAGGCTCCGGTGTTAAAAGTTCCTCTTTTGGCCGTTGCCTGCATACCTCTTTCGATTTATCAGGCGGCTTCCGTAAGTATTGATTCAATGATAATCGGTTTGGGGATACTTTCAATAGCATATTTCCTGTATATGTATAAGGCGGATAAGAAATCCCTTGATACTAAGCATGTTGCACTATTTTGCGGACTCTCATTGCTTTTGGGTCTTTGCAAACTGCCTTATCTGGCTTTTGTGTTTTTGATATTGCTTGTTCCTAGAGACAATTTCAAAAATGAGAATATAATGAGATACATGCTTTTGGGTGTTCTGATTGTTGCCTTTGCAGGTCTTTTGTGGAGTACCTATTCCGAACCGGCTTTGATGCATTCATGGAGATCAAAACTTAATTATATGGACCCTGCATTGCAGGTTGAATATCTTATAAATAATCCGATGGCCATTTTGCACTTTTTAAGGATGATTTTCACATATACTTTGGGAATTACAGTAAACGGTCTGTTCAATTTCTTTGCAGCTGGCAGTGCAAACCATTATTCAGACCAATATACGCTAATTACAATATTCCTATGGATATTTTTGGCTTTGACATTGCTGTTCTATCCGAATAAGGGAAAGTTCAATCTCAAGGCAAGAGTGGGTTCACTTCTAATACTGCTGATGATATATGTGGGAACATGCTTCATTCAGCTGCTGACATGGGCGGATGTTGGAAGTACAAATATAGGCGTCAGTGCAAGGTACTTTTTACCGCTGTTTGCATTGCTTCCTATCATAGTGCCGTTCAGGATAAAAAAACTGGATGAATTCAAGGGGAGTTATGATAAATATGCAATGATTTTCATCATTGGTTTTATGGCCACTTTAATACTGGCTTTTGCAACTAAATATTATTAATTGAGGGGAAAAATGAGTTTAAATGAATTTAAGGATGTATTGATTTCATCGAAAAAGTATTGGTTGATCTATTTGGTCTTAATAATTGTTTTAGGCCTTTCAACTATTACTTATAGGAGTGTATTGGATCCTACTTATGAAATTTATATATTTCTTATAGTTGCGGTTTTGGGCATTCTTTGCATTGTTTATTATTTTATGCATAATTCGGATAAGGAATTGTACAAGGTTGCCTTTGTAATTATACTATGCTTTGGGATTTGTGCATCATTTATTGTGCCGATTTGTGATGTAAGTGACGAAACAGAACATCTTGCAAGAGTGGAGCTGACTTCAAGAGGAATAATAATTCCTCATTGGACAGGAGAGGATTTGGGTGTTGACAGAGCTTACAATGTATCAGTAGGTCATAAGCCAGTTGTATATAATAAAGGTGCAGGTTTTGTATCTATTGAAGCCTTAAACGATTTGACGGTTAGTTTAGGTAGAACTGTATTTCACACGCCTTATGATTCGATAAAAATAGATTATACGCCGACAATAATCGTTTCAGCATTCGAGCAAAATCCGTTTTATGGATACCTGCCTCAGGCCATAGGTATGGACATTGCCAAATTATTGGATTTGAATGTGATTTGGATGCTGTGGCTTGGACGGATTTTTAATCTTATTTTTTATGCAGGATTAATATCGCTGGCTATTAGAAGGACTCCAGTTTTGAAAATGCCAATACTTGCCGTTTCGTGCATACCTATTTCGATTTATCAGGCGGCTTCGTTAAGCATAGATTCCATGATAATAGGTCTTGCAATACTTGCCATTGCATACTTCCTGTCGCTGTATAAGGCCGAGAAAAACTCGCTTGGCGTCAAGGAAGTTGTAGTGTTCTCGGCATTATGTCTGATTCTGGGTCTCTGTAAGCTGCCGTATCTGGCATTCATATTCTTCTTGCTGCTGATTCCATTCGACAACTTCGAAAAGGGTAAAAAAATCATTCCATATATGATTCTATGTATAGCTCTTGTTGGAATAATGGGAGTTATGTGGAGCAGATATTCCGAACCTGCATTGATGCATTCCTGGAGGTCCAGGCTCCGATACCTCGATCCGACAGGACAGATGAACTATGTCCTATCACATCCTGGTTTCATTGGAAATTTCTTTGCCCAAATTTTCACATATAACATAGCCAAGATTCTATACGGTATGTTCAATTTCTTCGGAGCGGCTCAAAGGGTACATTATGCAGACAGCTATCATTTGGTAGTGGCTACATTATTGCTGTTCTTGGCTGTGATGCTGCTTGCCTATCCGAAAAAAGTAAAATTCGATAAAAAGACACGGCTTGGAACATTGTTAATTGTACTGATGATATATGTTGGTACATGCTTTATCCAGCTTTTGACATGGGCAAGTGTCGGAAAGTTAAATCTGGGTCTTTCAGCACGGTATTTCGTGCCGTTATTTGCTCTGTTCCCGGTTATCGGAACATTTAGGATAGGGCAGCTGGAAAGGTTTAAGGACAATATAGATAAATATGCGATGGTTTTCATTATCGCATTCATGGCAGTCATGATTTTATCTTTTGCCACCAAGTATTATTAATTTTAAAAAAGGAATTAGGGATTGAATTAATCTCTAATTTCAGTTTTTGTTTGTTTTTTTTTTTAAATGCTGTTTTGCCTTTGGTATTTGTTGTTTGGTGTAAGTTTTATTGGATTTTTAAAGGTTTTTCATTGTTACTGTTATTTCAGAGGTTTGATTTGTAGTGTGGAAATTTCCATCATCATTAGGTTACCCATAACATTATACCTAATTAAAATAGATTATTCAATATGAAAAAGGTAAAGATTACAATTTTGAAGACTACACTTCAGGAAGACCTTGCGGCCGAATATGGTGTTGAAGGACTTTCAACATGTCCTTTGATGAAAGAGGGGGAACTATACTATGCGGATTATGCCAAACCCGAAAACTTCTGTGATGAGGCATGGAAGGCAATTTATCAGTATGTTTTTGCTCTGGCACATGGGGCAAGTGAAATATGGTATTATTCAGACTGGATAAGGACTCCTGGTGTTGCAATCGTTTCATGCAATGATGGTTTGAGGCCTGTAATTATGAAACTTGAGGCCACAGACATTGAATCTTCTGCAGAGGAATAGGCCAATCATTCATGCAGTGCGAAAATTGAGTTGGCAACATATAATCTAATCGGCGGATTCAATGATGTGGTTTTTGATTAATGACTCAATAGCTTCTGTTTAACAAGACTTTAAAAAAATAATTGCGGAAATGGAAGTTAAGGCAGATTTCAAATTCCATTTTTGAGGAAGTTTGTCGTTGATTCATGCTTTCGACAGTTTTTGACTACAGATGCATAGTTGGCTTGGAAAATATGAAGTTAGTCGAATAGGGTATTGTCAAATTCCTTTTGGGCGTTTTCGTAGAAATATCCTAGTTCACGTCCGTTGACGAATATATGACTTACTGTTATTGATATGCTCATTTCATAATTTTCGTTTACTTTTCCCCAAGTTATCAATGGTTGAATGGCGCTACCATCCACAACACAGTTTGTAATCATGTCAAAGTCCACCCAGGGAATGCATGAGAAATTGGCGATGTTGGTCTTGTCACGATTTTCCATTTCAATGAAAAATCCGTCTTTGGCATCTGTTAAGATGTCTGATATCAGCTGGCGCACATAATCATGCCACTGGATGATATCGTCAAATTCCTGGGGAATTTTCACTCTCATTTCTCGGTAGATGTCATTTGATTCATTCATGATTGGACTTACTCCATCAAGATAATCATATTCGATAACTTTTCCGTCAATTATTCTTCTTTTAAGGGCATCCACTGAATTTGTGGCATTCATTAAACAGCCTAAACTCATCACGAAAAATGACTTGTCATTTTCATGACACCAATTCCACAGCTTTTCCACATTAATTCTTGCAGACATATTATATCTGGCGGATTGAAAATTAATGAAGGGATTATTTTCTAAATCAAATTTAATTTCTCTCATGGCTTAACCTTAATCTTTTTATATTATTTTTTTATATATATTATACTGTATAAATCTTTAATGGGTTTGTTATAATGAAAGTAGTAATCGTAGGTGGTGGAGCTGGAGGAATCTCAACAGCTTCAAATATTCGCAAATTAGATCAAGATATAGAAATTACAGTTCTCACAAGAGACAATAAGGTAGCATATTCACCATGCGCCATTCCTTACGTATTGTCAGGTACAATCGAATCATTCGATGATATTGTGATGAGAACTCCTGAAGATTATAAGAAAAAGAACATTGACGTAATTACAGAAGTGGAAGTAACCGAAGTTGACAGCGACAAAAAGACTGTTACTTACGAAAAGAACGGTAAAAAGACTGTTATGGATTATGACAAATTGGTTTTAGCTACTGGTGGTAATCCTTTCGTGCCTCCAATGCAAGGTGTTGAGCTTGATGGAGTATTCAGAATCAGAAATATTGATGATGGTATTAGAGTGAAAGAAGCAATGAAGGATGCCAAAAGTGCTATTGTCACAGGTGCAGGTTTGATTGGTATTGAAATTGCATATGCCCTTAAAAAACAGGGTTTGAATGTAATTTTAAGTGAAATGTTACCTCAAATTGTACCTAGGTCTCTTGATAAGGACATGTCTGACATTTTGGTAAAGTATCTTGAAATGGAAGGCATCAATGTGGTTTTAGGAAAACCGATTACCAAACTGATAGGTGACGGAAAAGTCGAAAAGGCATGCTTTGGCGATGAGGATATTTATGATGCCGACATGGTTATTATGGCTACAGGCGTTCGTGCTGAACTTGACTTGGCACGTATGGCAGGTTGTGAAATCGGAAGATGGGCTGTTCTGGTAAACGACAGGATGGAAACTTCCGTTGAAGACGTATATGCTGTAGGCGACTGTGTTGAATCCAAAGACCTGATTTTAGGTTCAAATACTATTTCCCAATTGGGTACCACTGCAGTCCGTGAATCCAAAACATTGGCTCGTACCATTTGCGGCAAAAAGTCCAAATTCAATCCGGTTTTAAACTCAATGGTTTCCAAAGTTGGAAAATTGGAATTTGGTGCTGTAGGATATACTACAAGTTTTGCTCAACAAAACAGAATCAGACCTGTTGTGCAAAAGGTACAGGCTCTTACAAGAGCTCGATATTATCCGAATGCCAAACCTATGGACATCAAGGTTATCTGTGATGGTAACGGAACAATCATCGGATGTCAAATCATAGCTGAAGAAAGGGTGGCAGAAAGAATTGATACCATGACTTTGGCAATTACTGAAGGTTTGACATGCTTTGACTTGAGCAATATGGAATTCGCTTACGCACCTCCTGTATCAATGGTTACAGACCCATTAATCCTTGCCGTTGAAGAGGTAAGTAAAAAATTTAGTTAGATAACTTTTATTAAAAATATTTTTGGAGATGATATATATGCCAGAACATGGTCACGGTCATCATGGTCACGGAGGCCAAATGACTCCCGAACAGCAAAGGCAAATGATTGAACAAGAATTGAGATTAGCTAAAAATCTTGGTCAGATTAAACATAAAATAGTTGTTATGAGTGGAAAAGGTGGAGTTGGAAAATCCACCGTTGCAGCAAATATCGCTGAAACCCTACAGGGCTTAGGTTATTCAACAGGTATCCTGGATGCCGATATTCACGGACCTAACATACCTAAAATGTTGGGTTTGGAGATATATGAAAATGAATTCAACCAATATCAGTTTGACACCTTTAAGGAAATAACCGAAAATGCAATGGCAAAGGAAACCTTTGAAAGTGAGGATGAAAAAGCTGAATTCATCAAAGCAAAACAGCAAGAGTACAGTCATTCAATGTTTCCTGTAGTCACTTCCAGCGGTTTGAAAGTAATGTCTATGGCATTTTTAATCGACAACATTGACAGGCCAATCATCTGGAGAGGTCCGCAAAAAACCGGAGCTATCAAGCAGCTGATTTCAGATGCATACTGGGGACCTCTTGACTTTTTAATAATCGATAACCCTCCTGGAACCGGAGACGAACCATTGACAGTATTGCAGACAATCCCTGATGCAGATGCGGTAATTATGGTAACCACCCCTAATGTAGTATCTCAGGAAGATGTCTTGAAATGCGTCAAAATGGTTGAAATGATGAACATTAAGCAAATAGGCCTTATTGAAAATATGGCATATTACATATGTCCTCACTGTGATGAAAAACTCCATATATTTGGTGAAGGAAATGGTGAAAAATTTGCCGATGAAATGGAAATCGAATATTTGGGCGATTTGCCAATTGAAGAAGCAGTTTCCAATTCACCGAATAATGAAGCAACTATCTCAACATTAAATCCGGACGATGAAGTCTCAAAAAGATTTAAGGAAATAGTTGAAGAAATAATAGAAAAATTCTGTTAAATCAGTGTAATGTTTATGATATAACTTACACGTGCAATGTTTACGATGTATCCTAAGAAATTAGGATCTTCTTTTAATTTTTTGAAGTAATCAAGCTTTTCGATAATATAATCCTTGTTTTCATCCATCACATTCAATGAATAGTACTGCATTCCGTTAGTGTATTCGAGCGCATCGGTAAAGATGGGAACCAAATATTCATTGTCATTGCCGTAAGGGATTTTAACAGGCTCATTATCCTCAACTGATATTATAAAATATTTATCTTGAATGTATTCCTTTATAATCTCTTCTGTTTTTTCGATCGCATCCTGGTTTTTGTTTTCACCATGCATATAAATCATATTGATATGATTTTTCAGTTCTGGGTGGTTTATATCTTCTATATTCATTGTATCATACTTTTATCGTTAATGTTATTTAATTTTAATTTGAACCTTTCCTTTTTTTGATATAATCTTCAACTTCATTTTGGGGGATGAACTTAAGGGCTGCCGAATTAATGCAGTAGCGCTTGGAACCTCCCGGTCCGTCATTGAATACATGGCCAAGATGGGAATTTGATTTTGCGCTTCTGACTTCAACCCGTGTTGTGCCATATGAAAAATCCCTGTTTTTTGTAATCACATCTTCTGAAATTGGCTTTGAAAATGCAGGCCACCCGCATCCTGAGTCAAATTTGTCTTCAGAAGAAAATAGAATTTCACCGTTTACTACATCAACATATACACCATCTTCAAAAAAATCATCATATTCTCCGCTGAATGCAGGTTCTGTCATGGAAAGCTGTGTTATTTCAAACTGTTCTTTGTTCAGGTGTTTGAATTCTTCATCGTCCGTCAAACTTAAATCAACATGACAGTATCCCTGAGGATTTCTTTCCAGATATTTCTGGTGATATTGTTC
>NZ_JAXJXF010000044.1:0-9347 GCF_036307625.1 Methanobrevibacter sp. | reverse complement strand
GATAAAGGAATGTTCGCTCCTGCAGAAGTAGTAATCAATGATTTAACTACTGGTAAAATTTACAAAGAAGGATTTGTTAATGCAGAATTACTTAAAAAATCCTTCGGTGTTGATGAATAGATTTAATTCTATTCTTTCTTTCTTTTTTTTTAAAAAATTTTCACATTATATTTTAATATTATTAAAATAAAATTATCATTAGCACTAAACAATAGTGTGTTTTGTTTAAAATAAATTACAATAAGGTGAAAAAATGGGCTTGGGTGATATTTTATCAAAGTCGATATCTTATCCATTTTCTGATTTAACAAAATTTTTGATTGTAGGTCTTATTTTTGTTATTTCTGATATGGATGGGATTTTCTACGGATTATTTGGACCAAATTCATTTATGGCCATCATTGGAATAATAATTGCTATAGTATTTTCAGTTATTTTGAGCGGTTATTCAATTGATGTGATTAAAAGAGGAATTGATAACTCTAATGAAATTCCTGATTTTGATTTTGCAAATAATTTTGTAGATGGTATTAAAGTATTAATTATCGGATTGGTTTACTTCATTATTCCAATTATCATTACTCTTGTTCTTTTATTCATGTTTGGTGCAATTGGAGCAGGATTGGATAAAATGGCAGGATCTTTAGGAATTTGGGCAGTTTTCGCAGTAATTATATTTATTATATTTGGAATATTTGCAATAATTGCTGAAGCAAGATTTGCTATATCACGCAGTATCGGCGATGCATTAAGCATTGGAGAAGTATTTGCGGACGTAAAAAGAATTGGAATATTGAACATTATATTGTTCCTGATTGTTGTATCCATTCTTTTGATTGTTTTAGGTTTAATTTTATTAGTAGTAGCAGTCATTCCGGTCATTGGTATAGTGATAGTTGATCTTATTCTTGGCGGATTTGCCCTGTTATTCGTCAATTATGGTATAGGTTTACTATATTCAGAATAGATAACATTTCTATTCTTCTTTTTTTTATTTTTTTTAATGTTTTCATAATATGTAATGGTCTCAATTTGAAAATTTTTTCAATAAATTTTTAAATGATGATTAATATATATTTTATCATTCTATATAGAATAAATACTTCAATTATTAATAATGGAGATGTATAAAATGGCAGATTTAAAAGGTTCAAAAACTGAAGCAAACTTACAAGCAGCTTTTGCTGGTGAGTCCCAAGCACATACCAAATACCAATACTTTGCTGCAAAAGCAAAAGAAGAAGGATATGTTCAAATCCACGATATTTTCATGGAAACTTCCAAAAACGAAAGAGAACATGCAAAAATCTGGTATAAATTGTTGCATGATGAAGAAATTCCTGACACAATCGAAAACTTAAATGCAGCAGCAGACGGTGAAAACGAAGAATGGACTTCAATGTACAAAGAATTCGCAGAAACCGCTAAAGAAGAAGGATTTGCAAAAATCGCATTCCTATTTGAAAAAGTTGGTGCAATCGAAAAAGAACATGAAGAAAGATACAGAACTTTACTTGCAAATGTTGAAGCAGAATCCGTATTCAAAAAAGAAGAAGAAATTGAATGGAAATGTGAAAACTGTGGATTCATTTTCAAAGGTTCTCAAGCACCTGAAATGTGTCCTGTTTGTGGAGTTCCAAAAGCACACTTCGAAGAAAGAGCTACTAACTTTAAATAAGCTCTTAACTTTTTTTTATTTTTTTTTTAGTTACTAACTACTCACTAAATGTTTAAATAGTCTTTTATTATATTTTAATTTAGAGGTTTGATATTATGGCAGATTTAAAAGGAACAAAAACCGAAGAAAATTTAAAAGCAGCACTTGCCGGTGAATCACAAGCACGTGTAAAATATGAATTTTATGCTTCTCAAGCAAAAAAGGACGGTTATGTGGAAATTAAAGAAATTTTCCAGGAATCATCTGACAATGAAAAGGAACATGCAAAAATCTGGTTCAAATTATTGAACGGAGGCAAAGTCCCTGACACTGAAACTAATCTCGCAGATGCGGCAGCAGGTGAAAACTTCGAATGGACTTCAATGTATAAGGAATTCGCTGAAACTGCTCGTGAAGAAGGCTTTGATGATATAGCAGATTTGTTTGATGCTGCAGGTGCTACCGAAAAGGCACATGAAGACAGATACAATGCTTTAGCTGATAAAATCAAAGCTGGCACTGTATTTAAAAAGGACGAAGAAATCGCATGGAAATGTAACAATTGTGGATACATCCATTATGGTAAGGAAGCTCCTGAAGTTTGCCCATTATGCGATCACCCACAAGCACACTTCAGAAAACAGGATACTAGTTACATCTAGATTCCTTTTTCTTATTTTTTCTTTTTTTTAGTAATATTTATATTTTATAACAATCTAATATCAATTTAAAAGGGATATTATGATTGAAAACAACATTTGTCTTTTAACCGATAGTTATAAAGTAACTCATCACTATTTTTACCCAAAAGGCACTGAAAAGATTTATTCATACCTTGAAAGCAGGGTAGGTGCTGAGTTCAATAAAACAATTTTTTACGGACTCCAGTATATAATTAAAAAGTATTTAAAAGGCTCTGTAGTAACTCAGGAAAAAATTGATGAAGCGGACAAACTCATATCAGCCCATATAGGGGAGGGCATTTTCAACAAGGATGGCTGGGAGTATATTTTGGATGAATACGAAGGTAAACTTCCTATTGAAATCAAGGCAGTTGCTGAAGGAACTCCTGTGGATGTCAGCAACGTTTTGATGACTGTTGAAAACACTGACCGGAAATCATACTGGCTGGTAAATTACCTTGAATCACTTCTCCTTCAGGTTTGGTATCCTTCAACTGTAGCAACACTGTCTGCTGAAGTCAGAAAACTATCAAATTTTTATCTGGATGTTACAGGTTCTCAAAAGAATAATCTGGACTTTATGCTTCATGATTTCGGATATCGCGGAGCAACATCAACAGAATCATCAATGCTTTGCGGATCTGCCCATCTTCTCAGTTTTTCAGGTACCGACACTATTCCAGCATTGACAATTCCTGAAAATTATTATAACGATTCCAACTTATATGGATTTTCGGTTCAGGCAACAGAACACAGTGTCATGACTTCACTTGGTCCTGAAGGCGAATTTGACCAGATTATGAATGTTATAGATAATGCAAGGGAAGGAATCCTATCCATAGTAATTGACTCATATGACTATAGGAATTTTTTAATCGAAGCCGGAAAGTCAGGAAGCCAACTAAATGAAGCCATCTTAAATTTCCTGGACGGTGAAGGCAATAAGGTTGTATTCAGACCGGATAGTGGAGAACCTGTTTCAACAACAATTGACTGTTTGAATCTGCTTTCACAGGGTTTCGGCTCCCATTTGACAGATAAAGGATACAAGGTTTTTGACTTGAACATTGGCCTTTTGTGGGGAGACGGCTTGAACTATCACAAAATTAGGGATATACTATTTGCAATGAAATCCAACGGATGGGCCGCTCAAAATATTATCTTCGGTATGGGCGGCGGTCTTCACTCATCGCTAACCCGTGACACTCAAAGAAATGCATTCAAATGTTCAGCACAATTGAGGGATGGGGCATGGCATGACATATTTAAAAACCCTCTGGATTCAAGTAAAAAGTCAAAAACCGGAAGGTTTAAATTAATCAAAGAAAACAATTCATTTAAAACAGTTCCAATAGACCGTGATGGTGTAGATTATCTTCAAACAGTATTTAAGAATGGTGATTTATTGATTGAAGATACTTTTGGGGAAATTAAATCAAGAGCATTGATGTATTTAAATTTCGGCAGGTGAAAATGTGTGCACAGCAAGCAATTATATTACAGATAAGCATTATTTTGGACGCAATTTTGATTATGAGATTTCATATAATGAACGGGTAACAATAACTCCTCGAAATTATGAGTTCAAATACAGAAAAATCGATGACGTTAAAAGTCATTATGCCATAATCGGAATTGCTGCAGGCATTGATGAGTATCCCCTATATTATGATGCATGCAACGAAAAGGGATTGTCTATTGCAGGACTGAACTTTGAAGGTAATGCAGTATATAATGACTGTGAAAATAATATGATTAATATTGCCCCTTTTGAGTTGATTCCATATATACTAAGTAGTGCATCTACGGTGTTTGAAGCCCGAAAATTACTTGGTGAAATTAATCTTGTTGACATCAATTTTGCCGATGAACTGCCATTATCTCCACTTCATTGGATGTTGTCTGACAATAGCGGCAAATCCATTGTGGTTGAACCGTTGGAAGATGGATTGAAGATATATGACAATCCTGTAGGTGTTCTTACCAATAATCCTCCTTTCGATAAACAGATATTCACTTTAAATAATTATAGAAACTTATCCAATAGAAATCCTGAAAATACCTTTGGTGGAAGCATTGATTTGGATGAATATTCAAGGGGCATGGGTGCAATCGGTCTTCCCGGAGATTTGTCGTCATCCTCAAGATTTGCAAAGGTAGCATTTACACGGGCAAATTCACACTCTTCAGGAGATGAGGCAAGTAGTGTCGGCCAGTTTTTCCATATTCTCGGCTCTGTCGAGCAGCAGAACGGTTGTACATTCATCGATGATCCGGATTTGTTTGAATATACCATTTACACATCATGTTACAACACCAATGATGGAATTTTATATTACAGAACCTACAGTAATTCGCAAATAACTGCCGTCAGTTTGGCCAATGAGGATTTGAATTCAAAGGATTTGATTAATTATCTGTTAATTAATGATGAACAAATTAAATTCATTAATTAAACCTTTTTTTTTTAAATGAATGATTTATTAAATGTTGTAATAAATATTTGTTTAATAATTTCATGATTTTGTATATCTGTTAATTGGTGATGAACAAATTAAATTCATTAATTTAACTTTTTATTTAATTTTTTATTAAATGAATGATTTTTTTTAACAGTTGTAATATAATGTTAATTGTTCAATAATTTATAGGATTATTGATGTTGATGTTATAATGTAATCTTTTATTTACTCATAAATGGTCTATTTTTTGTTTTATATATGCTAAACTATTTATATTTGGAAGAATATAAATATATAAGAATAATCTTAGTTTGCCGAGATTATTCAATTTTTATTAATTGACTGGACCAGGGGGTGAAAACGAAAAATGAAAGGCAAAAAGTTAATCGTGATAATGGCTATAGTTATTCTTATGTTTACTATTCAGGCGTCTTGTGCGCTTGAAAATGATAATGACTTTAATTTAACACAAACAACTGATGTTAATACAGTTGATGATAATGTAATTAGTAATCAAGTTAATGATGTAAAAGATGAGTTGAATGACTCTGCAGACATTAAAAACCGTATTAGCGTAAGCTCTAAAAGTAGTGTTTTGGGTGTTTCCAATGAGAATAATGTTTTAGGTAATTCTTCAAATTATAAGAATATGAGTGATTTACGGACTATACTTCAGAATGCACAGCCAGGGCAAAATATTTTCCTGAATGGTTCGACATATGTTGGTAAGTTTGATCCTATTCTTATAAAAAATAATATTAACATTTATGGAGGTCATAATACTACTGATGGTATAAAGGCTACACTTGACCTTTCTGAGTTTCAATGTTCAATTTCTACTCATAATAAAGTTAGGTTTGATTTTGAGAGGGCATGTACAATTACAGGAGTTAATTTTGTAAATTATAATTTTACCTCTTCTGAGATAAATCCTAGTGCAAACATACCTCAAAGAGGCCATCTAATTCGTCTTAGAGCTGCGAGTTCTTTTTATAATTGTACTTTTGCAAACAATACTGTTTATCAAAAGTCATATCTTGTAGATTATGAAAACGGTGGGGGAAGTGGAGCTACTATTGAAGATTGTTTATTCTACAATAATACTGCTTCAGTTATCGTAAATGTTAAAGCGGAATATACAAATTTCAAAGCTAGTAATAATTTATTTGAAAACAATAAGGGAACTATTAATCTTGCGGAACAAGCTAAATCAAATTCTTTAGGTTTATGTTTTAAAACTTATTCTGAGGGTTCTATTTTCGATAATAATACATTTATCAATAACACTAATGCAGTACATGGTGCAGCTTTTTGTGTAAATGCAAAAAATGTTATTATATCCAATTGTCATATAGAGAATAACTCTGCATCATATGGTGGCGCTATTGAATGTCACAAGGGTACAATGAAAGTTTATAACACAACTTTCATAGGAAATAAAGCTTATGGTAATAATTCATGGAAAGATTATAGAGCTGGTGGCGGTGGTGCTATTGCTTTTATTGGAGCTAATAATTACATAGAAAATTGCACATTCATCAATAACTTCGCGGAAAGATTTGGTGGAGCGATGGATATTCATGCAGATATTGAAGATAAACAACTGATGGTGGCTGATAATACTACAGTTGTAAACTGTAGATTTGAAAATAATGTTGCTCAAAATCAATCAGGTGGTGCAGTGTATATTATAGGTAATTATTCAAATATTACTAACTGTAAATTTTCAGATAATTCTGCACCTATTGGAGGAGCAATACAAATTGTAGGTTTCAATGCTAGTATATATGATTCAAAATTCGTTGAAAATACTGCTATTCAAGGTGGTGCAGTTTATATTGAGGGTCATGATGCAACTGTAAAAAACTCAACATTTACAAATAACACTGCAACTCATAATCTGGGAAGTGAAATTAGTGATGATTCTTCTAAAGTTACTTCCGGTGGAGCTATGTATGTTGAAAGTAACAATGTAAATGTTTTTGATACTTCCTTTGAAAGTAATGTTGCTGAAGGTAATTATTCTACAACTGGTTTTGGTGGGGCTTTATACCTCTTAGGTCAAAATCCAAATTTTGTCAATGTTAATTTAACACAAAACGATGCTACATTAGGTGGTGGTGTTTATATTGAGGGTAACAATGTCGACGCTTCAAATATAAACCTGTACAATAACACTGCTGTTCAAGGTGGTGCTGTTTATATTAAAGGTGATGATATAACTCTTGATAAAATCACTGCAAAAGAAAACAATGCTATTCAAGGTGGTGCTATCTATATTCAAGGTCAACACACTGTGGTGGCTAATTCAACATTCGATGACAACCTTGTCACTCGTGATATTGATTTAATCAAACCTGGTGCTGAAACTCTTAAGACTATGGGTGGCGGTATCTATATCAATGGTAATAATGTGGCAGTAATGGGTAATAATACTTTCAGAAGAAATATTGCTTCAGGATCTATTGATGGTGGTCTTGGTGGTGCTATTGCTATTGAAGGTGGTAATACTATAATATATGATGGCCAATTTACTTTGAATGAAGCAGTTCGTGGTGGTGCTATATATGTTGATGGTGCTAATGCTACTGTAAAAGATATGTACTTCACAACAAACAATGCTGTTCAAGGTGGTTCAATATTCATTAATGGTGCTAATACTAACATTACTGGTAATACATTCTATGATAATAATGCAACACATAGTCTATCTTTCAATTCTAGTTCAGTAATTAACTTAAATACTAAAGGTGGTGCTATTGCTGTTAAAGGTGATTATTCTACTATAACTTATAATAACTTTACATATAATGCTGCTATAGGTACTAATCCTACTGGTGGTCTTGGTGGTGCTATTGCTGTTGATGGTTATCACACAAATATTACTGATAATATATTTAATGATAATGAAGCTATCAGGGGTGGTGCACTATATGTAAATGGTACTAATACCACTATTTACAATGCTAACTTTACATATAATAGAGCTATTAAAGGTGGTGCAGCTTATGTTAATGGTGTTAACACAACTGTTGTAAATTCACAATTCAAGTACAATAATGCTACACATAACCTAACTTACAACTTAAATCCTATATTTGATAGTGTACCTGCTGAAGGGGGTGCTATTGATATTGTAGGTAACAACACCTTATTGGATAATTTATTATTCTCTGAAAACAATGCTATTGGAGTCAATCCTGATGGCGGTCTTGGTGGTGCTGTTGCTGTAAACGGTTATGATACTAAAATTACTGATGTCAGCTTTGATTTGAATCAGGCTATTAAAGGTGGGGCTGTATATGTTAATGGTGTTTTAAACTCCCTTAATTATACTAATTTCACATCCAATAGTGCGATTCAAGGTGGAGCAATCTTTATTAATGCATTTAATACTACAATTTTAGGTTGTGAATTAGATAACAATACTGCAACTCATGATTTAAGATTTTCAGTAAGCACAGAATTAGACAAACTCACTACTTTCGGTGGTGGTGTTGCAATCCAAGGTGATGATGTAAATATAATTAATTCCACTTTCACCAATAATACTGCTGTTGCTAAATATGAAAAAGGTGGTTTAGGTGGTGCTGTTGCTGTAAACGGTTCAGACAACTTCATATTCAATTCCTCATTTAAGGATAATGAAGCAATTAAAGGTGGTGCTTTCTACTTTGAAGGCGGATTTACTTTAATAGATGAATCAAATTTCACAGACAATCACGCAATAAAAGGTGGATCTGGTTATATTGCTGGAGAGAATACTGTTATTAAAGATTCTCTATTTGAAAATAACAATGCAACTCATGACCTGAAATATGATTTGCCGGACGTTTTGAAAAATTCAAAAACTGCCGGTGGAGCGATTTACATTGTAGGACATGACATTAATGTAACTTCAAGTAATTTCACAGATAACCATGCTAATGCTAAATATGGAAATACTAGTATAGGTGGTGGTGCATTTTACATTGAAGGTAACAATGTTAATATTTCAGATTCCACATTTGATGATAACACTGCTGTAAAAGGTGGTGCGGTATATATCGCAGGTAACGTAACCAATATTTTCGATAGTAATTTCACACACAATTCCGTAACCAATTTGACAGTTATGGAAGGATTGGGTGGAGCCGTATTTTTAGAAAATTCACATGATGGTGAGTTTGCTAGATGTAATTTTGAAAATAACTCCGCTTCAGTAAATGGTGGTGCTATCGATTGGCACGAAGGAGCTACTAAAGGTAGAATTTTAAATTGTACCTTCACAAATAACACTGCCGATGCTAATGGTGGTGCTGTTTACTGGTATGGTACTAATGGTACTATTAGTGGTTCTAATTTCACTGATAATCGTGCTTTAGGTATTGTAAATGGTACTTATGGTCGTTCTGGTGAAGGTGGTGCTGTTGTTTGGACTGGTTCCAATGGTTTGGTTGATGATTGTAACTTTGTGAATAATACTGCTGCTAAGAATGGTGGTGCGGTTTATTTAGATAATATTAAACAAGGTGAATGTGATAATACTACATTTAGTAATTCTCG
>NZ_JAXJXF010000043.1:0-8054 GCF_036307625.1 Methanobrevibacter sp. | reverse complement strand
ATTATATATATTTTATCTTTTAAAGGTTATTTATAAAATAGATAAATAAATTCCAATATTTAAATGTTTAATGAACAAAAGCAATAGTTAAATTAAAAAAAATTAATTGGTCTACAATTAAATATTAAAACAATAGATAAATTCTTTTGAATTATGAAAAATAACACTTATTAATAATTAAAAATAAATATAAGTAATAATAAAGCGAATTACAAGATAAAATTAATAAGATATAAAACCAAAAGTATTACTGGAGTCCCAATATGGAAATTGAAAAAACAAATATCCAAAATTTTATTGCCACCTCAGACATCATTTCACTATTGAATATGAGTTCTGGGTTTTTATCAATATTGTGTTCAATCAACAATTATTTTGAACTATCAGCAATATTGATGATTATAGCAATCATGTTTGACTCCACAGATGGTTGGGTAGCTAGAAAAACAAATAGAAATGACAGTTTAGGTTTTGGAAAAAATATAGATTCATTATCTGATATTGTATCGTTTGGCGTAGCTCCTGCAGTATTCATTTACACATCAATTAACACCACATCAATACCATTACAAATCCTCGTAATACTTGTCAGCTTATTAATTGTTGTATGCGGAGTTTTAAGATTAACCAGATACAATGTAATTGCAGACCATGTGAAAACAAGCGATTTTATAGGATTTCCAATTCCAGGAATATCCTTTATTATAGCCACATATTATTTAAGCGGATTATATAATAGCTATTTAGCATTAATATTATCAATTATAGTATCAATTTTAATGATAAGTAATGTTAAATATCCTAAATTTTCGAATATCCCGCTAATTTCAATATCCTGCATATTAATAATTTTAATAATACTTCCAATTCCAACAACATTATATAGCATCAATATACCTGCATTAATATTGTTATTATTCTGTCTTTACTACCTTATTATTAATTTAATTAAGTAAAGCATGACCAATTTACTCCTATTAATTAAATTAACCATCAAAATTAAAAAGGAGTATTGAAAATGAACAATAAAAAACCAAGAGATCCATTCTTTCCGAAAGATTTTGAAAAAAAAGAATTCGATGAAATTTTACCAAAACCAAAGCCAAAGGATGATGAATTATCGCTTCTTAAAAAATTTAATCACAAATTAGGGATTTATCTAAATCCCAGTGCCACAGACATAAGCGAAAACGAAAAAAAGAGAAAAATTGGAGTGATAATCACCATTTTAATATTATTAACATTGATAATATCTGCATATTACTTTTTAATTTATGAACCCGGACAAAAAGAATTATCCACAGAAAAAACAGCAAAATTAAACGAGCTTCATGAATTATATAGCGGAGCATTAACAACATCACCAAATGAAATGTTTTTAGAAGAAAAAATTAATAATGCGAATAATATCAATGAGCTCAGAATGATTAATATAATGAGTTCTGCCACTAAAGACTGGAAATCATTTCACCAAAAGTCAATCAAATCAAACATCGACAAATATAACAGAACCATGGCAGTTTATTCAAATGAAAGTAAAAATGTAATAATGTCTCAAGAAGAAGCTACTAAAATTGTCAATGATAATGATGCACGGATTTTATCAAAAATGAAATTTGAAAAACCGAACACAGTTTCAGTCCCAATATTGGTTTCAAGACTGCAGGCAGGTGCGGGATTAGTCAATGTCGGAAGCATTGTAGACATATACACAAATTTGAATAATACAGGAGAGGAATTAAACACCAACAATACAAATCCAGACATCAGCGGATGCACAGTTTTATCAATAATGAGATATGAAGAAAATGGAGAAGTTGACTCAGAATATTCAAAATCAAAAATGAATGTTCACGGAAACATAACCAATCCTCAAGAAAATTCCAAAAAATTCTCATCAAATGTATTGGAAATGATAAAAGGAAGCATAATGAACGGTTATGATGAACAAGAAACCTTTGAAATGCTTAAAAATTATGGGGTGAAACTATCAAATTATGAAAGACAAATAAATTTAGGAGATTTGGACGCGCAATATATGCTTCTAATTGAAACACCACAGGACAAAGTTAATTTTATGTTAAATAATATGGACAATATTGTTTTAACAATCCCTACAACAAATGCTCCAGAGTGGATGGTAAATGAGATAAGTGCCACATACCAATAAGAAAACATTATTAAGGACAATATAACAAAAGTGATATTATGAAAAGACCAACAATAATGACCATAATAATCATCATTTGTATCCTAATTATTGGGTTATATGCAATGGGAGAGGTAAACTATTTCTCATCTAAAGTAAGTATTGAAAGAAATCTTACATCTCCAGTCGTATTTATCCCATCAATTGGAGTAAATGAAAAAATAAATAATGTAAGTCTTGATCAGGGAGTATTGTACGAATCAAATTCTTATACCCCTGGCAGTGGTGACGTATTGATATTCGGACATCGGACACTTCAAGGCTCTCCTTTCTTAAGACTTAATGAACTTCATAATGGAGATACATTCCTTTTAGAATGGCCAGGAATCGGAGAGTTGCAGTATAAGGTAATAAATACAATGGTTGTTCCTGCAACATACCAACTTAGCCCACAATCCGGAGGTAACAGCGCATACCTAATTACATGTGACCCAATTGGTTCGACTGAAAATAGATTAATAGTTCAAGGAGAATTAGTAGGCACACAAGCGATAAATAATCAAATTATTACTAGTAATCCTCAAGAATCAAATGCATTGATTATAACTACACTATTTTTAGTATTAGGCCTTATTTTTACTTTCCTATATCCTAAGGAAAATAGGGCATATATATTGGCCACAGTTTTAATAGTGTTTGCAATACTGCTATTCTTCTGTATACATCCAATTCCGTCCGGTTTAATATATGACAAAATTATTTTCCTGAACGGAGGAATATGAATGGATGTTGACGAGAAATATTTTTCCAACATAACCACAAGGGAAAGGGCAATATTTGAAGGAGCCATTAGTATGGGGGCATTATTCCACCAATTTGTGGGAACCCCCGTCAATAAACATTCAAAAGAAAGTTTAGAAAGAAGCATGGAAGAGTCCTTAAAATTACAGCCTGCAATTGAAGATGTTCAAGTTGAGATTAGATTTGATAAATTAGAAGAATCCATGACTGAATTTGACTACACTTCACTTACGGGAGACATGTTGGATGTTAAAATATTTACAAAAGTAGATACCGTTAAAGCCATCATAAGAATTGAATTTATAGAAGAATTAAACTATCCTTTAATGTATGTGGAAAAAATTGAAGAATGAAAGTTAGTAGATTTTTTCCAAATCTTCTAACAATTCTTCCAAATGTCTTTTTTTAATATGATTCATCAATACAATTCTAATTGCGATAGGGCATTTAGCAACAGATACTTTCCAACCTAATTCATCCAATTTTTTAGATAATTCATAAGCTTCAATTTCTGGATGATTAAAAGCGACGATATTCAATTCCGGTTCACAAACAACATCATATCCGATATTTTCCAAACCTTCTTTTAAAAAATAAGTATTGTCCATTAAAGATTTAACAAGTTTAGAATATCCATTTTTACCAAAATATTTCATTATTGCATAAGTAGCTGCAGATGATGCTCCTAAACGTGTTCCTACAATTGTTGATTGAGTTTTAACAGTCAAATATGGAGAATCAACAGCCATTACCTGCAAATATTCTTCTTTTCTAAAAATAATTCCCCCAGCAGGAATAGGCGCCAAACCCATTTTGTGAGGATCAACAGTAATTGAACATACCCCATCTAATGAAAAATCAAAAACAGGAACCTCATAACCTAAATTTTTAAGAAATGGAATTGAAAATCCCCCAAATGCAGCATCAACATGGAAATAGATATTATGCTCTTGAGCAATTTTTGAAATTTCTTCAATAGGATCAATCAAACCCAGTTCTGTAGTTCCAGCTATAGCAACAATAGCAACAGTATTTTCAGAAATGGCCCTTCTAACAGATTCGACATCAATTTTATAATGTTCATCCAATTTGGCTTCGACGATTTTTAAATTAAGCATATCTGCTGCTTTTTTAAATGAAAAATGAGCAGATGAGGGAATAATAATCTCACCATTTTTAATGCCTTTATATTTTCTTGCATGATTTCTTGCGGCACGAATAGCCATAAGATTAGCTTCAGTACCTCCAGTAACAATATTACCATATGCTCTTTCAAGAGACAACAAATTACCAATAGATTTAATGACTTCATTTTCTATATGTTTAGTTCCTTTAAATAATCCAGGATCTCCCAAATTTGTATCCAAAAATTTACAATAAACTTCTTTTGCAAAAGGATGTGCTTCAGTACACATGGACCCTAAAATTCTACCTTCAGAATACTTATAATCCAATTTATGAAAGTCATTTAATTCTTTTAAAATATCTTCTTTATCTATTGGTTCATCTTGCATAAAATAACCTAATCTAAAAATAATTATAAAATAAAAATAAAAAAAAAAGAAATAATAAAATTATTCTAAACGTTTACGGGCAGCGTCGAGAATAATTTTTTGTTCAGCTCTAGCAACGGTTTTTCTCACATCAGCTATTGCATCAGTATTGGAAGATACACTTGTAATTCCAAATGCAACAAGTTTTTCAACAATGTGAGGCACACTACCTGCTTGACCACAAATACTACAAGTTACTCCTGCTTCAGCACATTTTCTAATTGTTCTTTCAATTAATTTCATTACTGCAGGATGTTCTTCAGAGTAATGTTTTGCTACAAATTCATTGTTTCTGTCTACCGCAAGAGTGTATTGAGTTAAATCGTTAGTTCCTAAACTAACAAAGTCAATTCCAACTTTAATATACTCATCAATCATGATAGCTGCGGCTGGAATTTCAACCATCATACCAAAGTCAACATCTTTGTGAGGTTCAAAACCAATTGAGGAACAAATTGCCTTTGCTTGTTTAAGTTCTTCAGGATTTTGAGATAATGGAATCATGATACCAATATTAGTGTATCCTTTTTCGTGTAATTTTTTAATTGCTTTGAATTCACATTTAAGGATTTCAGGTTGGTCCAATTCTCTTCTGATTCCTCTCCAACCAAGCATTGGATTATGTTCTTCAGGTTCGTTTTCTCCACCTTCCAAGGTAATGAATTCATCTGTTGGTGCGTCTAAAGTTCTGTACCATACAGGTTTTGGATAAAATGCATCTGCTACAATTTGAACTTTATCTGCAATGGTGTCTATTAATTCATCTTCTCTTCCGTCAGCAATGAATTTGCCAGGGTGAACACCAGATGTTAACATTAAGTGTTCAGTTCTTAAAAGTCCAACACCATCTGCACCGGTTGCCGCTGCTTTTTCAGCTGCTTCAGGCATACTTACATTAGCTTTAACTTCTGTTACAGTTATTATTGGAGCAGCTTCAACATTACTTGTTGGTTGAGTTGTTTCCTCTTTAGTTTCAGAAATTCCTTCAAATACTAATCCTTTTTTACCATCTAAAGTAACACCGGAATTTTCTTTTAATGTGGTTGTAGCATCACCAGTACCGACAACACAAGGAATTCCTAATTCACGGGAAATAATGGAAGCATGGCAGGTTACTCCACCTTCATCAGTTACGATACCACTAGCTCTTCTCATAGCAGGAACCATATCCGGAGTGGTCATAGTGGTAACCATAATGTCTCCGTCTTTAATTTTATCTAATTCATCAATATCTAAGACGATTTTAACTTTACCAGAAGCCATACCCGGACTTGCACCTAAACCTCTGACAATAACTTCTCCCAAATCTGAAGATTCATCATCAGATACTTTAACATCATCTCCTAAAGTAGTAATAGGTCTAGCTTGCAATAAGAATAAATTACCATTTTCAAAAGCCCATTCTGTATCCATAGGTTCACCATAATGAGCTTGAACCCTTTTACCCATTTCAGTTAATTCAATGAGCTCTTCATCAGATAAGACTCTTTCCTTTCTCATATTTTCTGGAACTTCAACTTTTACACTAGTACCGTCTTCATCATTAGTATACATTACTTTCTTATCACTAATGGTAACATTGACAATTTCATTGTCCTTTTTGTCTACCTGATAATTATCAGGAGTTACATCTCCAGAAACTACTGCTTCACCAAGACCCCAAGATCCTTCGATTAAAGCAATTTCTTCCCCAGTAGATGGGTTTACTGTGAACATAACACCAGCTTTATCAGCATTAGCCATTTTTTGAACAACTACTGCAATATATACTTTAGAGTGTTCGAAATTGTTTTCTTCTCTGTAAAAAATTGCTCTTGCTTCAAATAAAGAAGCCCAACATTTCCTAATATATTCCATTACTTCATCATTTCCGGAAACATGTAAAAAAGTATCTTGTTGACCTGCAAATGAAGCTTCAGGTAAATCTTCTGCAGTAGCTGAGGAACGAATAGCTACATCAGTATCATCTTCATCAACTCTTTGACAAAGTTGATTATAAGCTTCAATAATTAAAGTAGTCATATCATCCGGAATAGGAGTAGCAATGATTAAAGATTTAATTTCTTCAGCAGCAGCCTGAAGTTCTTTTGTATCATTAATATCAATTTTATCAAGAATATCCATTACTTGACCATTAATTCCAGAGTCTTCCATGAACTTTTCGTAAGTTTCCGCAGTCACTACAAAACCAGGCGGCACAGGAATACCCGCTTGAGTTAATTCACCCAAATTAGCACCTTTTCCACCTGCAATTCCTATATCAGATTTATTCAAATCCTCAAATTTTACAACATACATGAAAAATAACCTCTTGGTTTAAAAATATTTATATTGACAATATTCTGAAAGTAAAAAAACATAGCCAATAGTATAATTTAATATTTCAATTTCAACGTTTAAATATTTAATTATAAAAATAGTTAAAAAAAATATTAAATAAAAAAAGTAAAAAAAAGTTTTAGTTAAAAATCTATTTAACTAAATCTTGACCTTTGTCAACAACAACTCTGCATGGAACTGGTAATTTCATACCTGCTCTTTTTAATGCAATTTTAGCTTCTTCAAAGTTCTTTTCTTGGCAGTCAATAGTAATAATACTTTGACCTTTTTTAACGATAGCTTCAACACTGATAGGTTTACCAAAAGCGTTTCTCATACCACTTTGTACCCTATCCGCACCTGCACCGGTTGCCATTGGGTTTTCCCTTACAATTTGATGTGGGTAAACTCTTAATTTTAAGTGGTAACCCATTCTTCCAGCAGCTCTTTGCATCAATCTGTTAGAAGCGATCCTTGCAGCTTCTAAAGAATTGTGTCTAATTTGAGCAGGTTTTTTAACAACTAAACTTAAAGAAACTGGAAATTCATCTTTTAAGTTTCCCATATCATATTGTACAATTCTTGAATTTGGGGTTTTTCTAATATAATCTCTTCTAGTATAAGCACGAACCATTATTATTCCTCCGAAATAAAAATAACATGTTTAACATGTTTAATTAAAAAAATAGCTATGAATAAGAAATTATGAAAATAGCTATATAAAAATTATATATCGTAATATAATAGAATACTTAAATATATTAATTAAGTTATTAATAAAGGTTACCCTATTTTCAAAATTTAATAGTAAAATTATTTTAAACAAAATAACATATAAAAACATAACAGTCAAATCAGTGAGATTATGAAAATATCAGGAAACATAAAATTCATTTACAAAAATAAAAAAGATGCAAAACATATATTCGACAGTTTAGACGTAGATAATGAAGATTTTCTTGAATCACAATTAACAGATAATATCGCACATTATAAAATTACTTCAAAAAGCCTTGGAAGCTTTTTGACAACAGCTGACGATTTAATCTCTTCAGAAATCGTGTCCGAGAAAATCATTGAAAATACAAAAAATTAACTTTTCCAGATTAAAAAAATTAAAAAATTTTAATATTGATTAAAAAATAATAATTATCATTTTGAAAAAAATATTATGAAAACAATAATTAATAGCAAATTTTATATAAATAAAAGAAAAGATATTAAAGCATTAT
>NZ_JAXJXF010000042.1:0-1666 GCF_036307625.1 Methanobrevibacter sp. | reverse complement strand
GCTTCAGCCGCTTCTTTTTCGGAGAGAGATCTGCATCCGGATCGGGCGCTGCTTCGTCTTTTTCAATTTGCAGTTCCACCTGATCCAGCCGTTCTTTCCAAAGCTGATACCGCTGCCGTTTGGCAGCACTTTGGTCAAAATGGTCCAGCTGAGCCTCGTCCACATCGTAGTGGGGGTCATTCAAATAGTTCACAGATCTCACCTCCTATATATTTTCTGACTTTCACATTTGTGGGTGAATTAGACGTAGGGTACATTCCCTTTTATAATTGGAATTGATTTTCAATATCGCTCTGAATATAATAGAATTAGACAGTTCACAAAACTTGAATTTGTCTAACAGTTCGCATCGTTTGAATCTGAGTAAAGGAGTTTTGCTCTATGTGGAAATACACAGAACTTGATGCATATAACACGATCAGTCTGCATGATTGCAAAGCTACTTCCATCACTATGGAAGGCAGCAATTTGATTTTTGATTTTCCGGATGGCTTCTGGATTACACCAGCCAACAAGCATATTAATCACGATCGTCCAATAAAAACCGGACCTGCTCAGTTGTGTATTCGCGGAGCTTTCAAGGAAGCGCCGTTTGACGCTATCGATATATATAAAACATTTTGTATATTGGGGAAGCCTGTTTTTTGCCGCAGATTGCAACCAGAACACCCTATATTCCTTAAAATGTTCCAGACCGGAAAATATGAGTTGGAGTTTATTACCGAATACCACGCAGCCATATCTTCCCTATACCAATGCTGGATATGGAAAAAGAAATCTGGAGTTTATGCAGAATGTCAGTTTGAACTTACCGCTAAAAGCATTGAATACCGCTGGAATGAAATTCGTTATGATCGCGAATGGTAATAAGATAATTAGCCAAATTCCAATTTTGTTAATAGTACATACTGGACACGATGTGTCTACCTCAAAACCACGGCATTTCTCGCTTTGTGTCGTGGTTTTCTTAATTGACCAGTGATATGATTTCCACGAAAGGAGGGGTGTGAATGAACCAACAAAAAATGGGTGAATTTCTAAAACATCTTCGCAAGGACAAAGGGTTGACCCAAGAACAACTTGCAGAACATTTCTATGTTTCCTCTCGAACCGTATCACGATGGGAAACTGGGAGCAATATGCCCGATGTGGAAATGCTCATTGAACTTGCCGACTTCTACGATGTAGATATTTGCGAAATCATTGATGGAGAAAGGAAAAGCGAGAATATGGATAATGAAACCAAGGATACATTGAAAAAGGTAGCAGAATATGCCACCGAAGAAAGCAACAAACGCAAGGAGAGATTGCGTACAATGTTGGCAGGCTCTACCTGCTTGATGCTAATTAGTTATTTGTTATTTGGAAGCGAGCACAAAGGCCGACTCAATGGCATTATTCCCGAAGCAATTTGTGGTGATATCATGACTTTTGTTATCGGTCTTTCCGTTGCTTCATTGGCATTGTATGCTCTGCACTGTTTGGGTGCCTTTGATAAAATCGGTCAATGGAAAAAGGCCCGTAGAGAAAACAAGCGTTGATATATTTTTTGAGTGTTACCAATTCCAATTTGACAATTATTTAGTTATTAAGCTGGAGGTTTTCCAAAGTGAATAAAAAGAAAAACAGAGTAGCCATTGTGATAATGATTGCATTGGTATTTGGT
>NZ_JAXJXF010000041.1:0-9706 GCF_036307625.1 Methanobrevibacter sp. | reverse complement strand
GATTATATTGTGCTGGAACATTCCAATCAAGTGTCTTAATACCTAATTTTGTCTGATTCTTATTTAACTTTCTTTTAACCATAAAAAACAACACCAAATCAACTTATACTTAATATAAAATATATACAACCAAGTATATAAACTTAACTATCTAAAAATCAATTAAAACAAAAAATAAAAACAATGTGAAATCTAATAACGATTTAAAAAATAAATAATCTACAAAAATTAAAATAAATAAAAATTTAAAAGAATATAGTAAAAATAATAAAAATTAAGCTAAAAAATTTTTTGACAAAAAATCAAAAATCAATTTTGGCGGACACCCTTTAATTTTAATTTCTTCTTCATATCTTAAATTTAGTGCCTGCAATATTTGTTATGGGGAGTGTTTGTTATTAAAGTTTGATTTTTTCATTTTCATTCGTTGGTGAGGATTCAGGCTTCGTATTTGGACAATTATTAGGAATTATGGAATATGGAATTTGAAAAATAAAATGGTTTAATAACTTTAATTATAATTATACTGCATTCTTCAATTACTTTAATTTCATAAAGTATTGTAACAACAAGTTTGCCTTATTGTATGAATGATTTTACAATATCTTCTGCAACTGTGCAATGGATATGCTCTGTTTTTCTATTGGTGCTTGGAGTAATGATTCTGTTATCTGTATATATTACAAAAAGATTTAAAATTAAAACATATTGATAACCTCCATCATAATATGGGCAGTGATTTGTTTTTTAATTATAAAAATTATCTTTTTTACTAAAAAATAATATCTTTTTGATAAATTATTTATTAGATAGTTATAATAATATTCATTAGTTATAATGAATTTGAAGGTTTGATATGATGGATGATATAACAAGTGATTTTTGCAGTGAATATTTTTCAGAATTGTGTATGGACTTTGATGAATCAACTTTAATTGCTTCAAATAAGAATGGAGAAAAAGAAAAAGGCTTAATTGAAAAGTCAGAATATGAAATTAAAAAAGAGAAGTTAATTGGTTTCGCTAAATCCAATTCAATTTCAATTAATGAACTTTTATTGGCAAGTTTAACGTTAACACTTAATAAATTTAATTTTTCATATAAAACTTTAATTTTCAATCAAAATAATGTTCCATTTGCAACCAAATTTGAAAACAGACAAATGTCTATTAGGGAATTTCTAGAAAATATTCATGAGGATTATATTAAAACGTTGGAATTCGATGAATATTGCAACATAGATAATCTTCCTTTAAAGCCTGAATTTTATTATACATTTGATGATGATTTAAAATCAAAAGAAGAATATTCCAATTATCTAAACATTGTTGAAAATGATGAAACTGTTTTATTATCCTTATTTTATAATAATGAGTTATATACCAAAGATTTCGTTGATTTATTCTTATCAAGCCTTGAAAAAATAGTTGATGAAATAGTTAATGCTAATATTGATAAAACAAATATCTGCGATATTTCTATTGGCAGCGAAAATGAAAATGTTGTCTTCAGCGAAGTTGAAATGCCTTTGATTCATAAACGCTTTGAAAAGCAGGTAATGGAGAAAAGTGATGAAACTGCTCTTGTTGCGAGTGATGTCACATTGACTTACAAGCAATTGGATGAAAAAGCAAATGTTATTGCAAATGCTTTAATAAGTAAGGGTGTCAAGCCGAAAAGTAATGTTTTGGTAATGCTTTCAAGGAACAGTAATTTGATTGCTTCCATTTTGGGTATCCTTAAAGCAGGTTGCGCATTTATTCCGATTGATCCGGAATATCCTCAGGAGAGGATAAATTATATTTATGAAAACAGTCAGGCGGATTATATTATTGCCAATGAATCTGGAGAGAAATCTTTAGACATTGAAGAGCTGCTTAAAGATGGCAATTCAGATAATCCTAACGTTAATGTTGATTCTGATGATTTGGCATATATGATTTACACCTCAGGCTCAACAGGTAATCCTAAAGGGGTAATGATTAGCCATAAAAACATTTGTAATCAGGTTTCAAATCCTAAATCCACTTATGATAGTTTGCTTTGTATTACAACTATCTCTTTTGACGTATCTGTTGATGATATTTTGACATCTCTTTCAAATGGGTTGAAATTGATACTTGCTGATGATGTTCAAATCAAAAATGTTCCTGAGCTTATTAAATTGATTGATGTAAATAAACCTGAAGTTTTAGATATTACTCCTTCAAGACTTGCTTCTTATCTTGAGATAAATGACTTCTGCAAGGTCATATCCTGCTTAAAGTGTTTTTTCATTGGGGGAGAGAAATTTTCAGCAAAAGTTTATGAAGATTTAAGAAAATACAGTGATGCTGTTGTCTATAACAGTTACGGTCCAACAGAAACAACAATCACTTCAAACAACAAAGAGGTTACTGATGTAAACGATTTGACTGTAGGTCCCCCTTTAGCCAATTATGTCACTGATGTTCGTGACGTTGATGGTAAATTGGTACCTAATGGTGTAATGGGTGAATTATACATTGGAGGTATCAGTGTTGGAAAAGGATACTACAACATGCCTGAAAAAACCAAAGAGGTGTTCCTGACTATCAATGGCATTCCATATTACAGAAGTGGAGACTATGCTATTGAACTTCCGAATGGTGAAATTGACATTAAGGGAAGAATAGACAACCAGATTAAACTCAGAGGGTTAAGAATAGAAATGGGTGAAATTGAAACCAATATTGGTCAATATCCGGATATGAGGCAGGCTGTTGTTGTAATTAAAGAGATTAACAATAATGAACATTTATGTGCTTATTATACTGCCGATGAAGAGATTGATATAAATGATTTAAAAGAATTTTTAAAAGGTCGTCTTACTCGTTATATGGTTCCGACCGTGTTCATGCAGCTTGATGAAATGCCGCAAACACCAAATGGCAAGACAGACTTGAAACAACTGCCAGTACCACAACTTAGATTGTCATTTACACTACCAGAAACTGAAACTGAAATAATATTGCATGAAATCGCTTCATCCATCAGTAAAACAAAGGAGTTCGGTACTACTGATGATTTGTATGCTGTAGGATTTACTTCATTGGCACTGATGAAATTAAATGCAAGGATTTATGAGGAAATGGGTGTTAATTTAGATATTATTTCATTATTAAATGACCCTACAATTAAAAATATTGCAAATGAAATAGAAAACAATGATATTCTAGATTTGAATAGTGTAATAGAATCCTCTAAGGATATGGTTTATTATCCATTGACAGAAAATCAAATGGGAATATATTATGAGTGTATTCAAAGCGCTGATGTTGCACAATATAATCTACCATCCATCATAAGATTTGACAGTGAAGTTGATGCGGATAGATTACGTGACGCTATCATTAAGACAATTGAGGCATATCCTTATCTTAAAACCAGAATTGTTTCACAAGAAGGTAAAGTGCTGATGAAACGTGATGATTCAATAGCTATTGAGGATATTCCAATTGTTAATGTAAGTAATATTTCTGATGAGGAAATTGAAAAAGAAAATCTAAAGCTATTTGATTTGCATAATGACCAGTTATTCAGATTTAAAACTTATAAAACTCCTGGTGAAACAATTTTGTTCTCAGATATACACCATATCATTTCCGATGGTGAATCATTAGATAAGTTGTTTACAAATATTTCCAATGCCTATCAGGGAATTGAAATTGAAAAAGAAACAATCAATGGTTACATTAACAGTATAATTGAAAGTGAAAATGAAAACAGCGAAAAATATGAATTGTCTAGAAAATTCTTCCAGGATAAATTAACTCAAGGAGTTGATTCGACTGTACTGACTCCTAATTTGAATGGTAATTTTGAAGAAGGAATTTTAAAATCAATTTCCAAAAATATCGACCTTGATTTGGTTAATAGGTTTTGCAGTGAAAACAGGATAACTCCTAATGTTTTATTCATGGCAGTGACTATGCTGAACTTGAATAAGTATTCATTCAACGACAAATCATTGATTACAACTATTTTCAATGGAAGGTCAAATTCATCCTACTTTAACACTCAGGCATTGCTAGTTAAAACGCTCCCAATTGTTTCAATCAATGAGGATAGGACATTATCATTTAAAGATTATTTAAATTCAGTCAATGATATCTGGATGGAAACCATTAGTCATTCTGATTATCCTTATACTAAGATTTCTGAAGAGTTTGGATTGAAACCAGAGTTTTTCTATGCATACAATGATCTTAACTCTGAAAAAATTGAGATTAATGGTAAAACTTATAAAGTCAAATATTTGAATTCACTTGAAGTTAATTATAAGATATCCTTGGAAATTAATGAAACTTGGGATAATATTGAATTATTCCTTGAGTACAATGACCAATTGTATAGCGCAGATTACATTGATGCATTCTTAAATTGCATGATTGATGTAATCAATCAATTAAATGAAGAGGATATTGAAAAATTAAGCATTGGTGAAATCGAATTGGGTGAAAATAAAGAGACACCTATATTCACACATGTTGGTATGCCGATTTTACATAAACGCTTTGAAAAACAAGTTGTCAACAAAGGTGATGAAATTGCTCTTGTTGCAAGTGATGCCACATTGACTTACAAGCAATTGGATGAAAAAGCAAATGTTGTTGCAAATGCTTTGATTAAAAGAGGAGTAAAGCCGAAAAGTAATGTTTTGGTAATGCTTTCAAGGGACAGTAATTTGATTGCTTCCATTTTGGGTATCCTTAAAGCAGGTTGTGCATTCATTCCGATTGATCCGGAATATCCTCAGGAGAGGATAAATTATATTTATGAAAACAGTCATGCGGATTATATTATTGCCAATGAATCCGGAGAAAAATCTTTAGACATTGAAGAATTACTTAAAGACGGCAATTCAGAAAATCCTGACGTTAATGTTGATTCTGATGATTTGGCATATATGATTTACACTTCAGGCTCAACAGGTAATCCTAAAGGAGTAATGATTAGTCATAAAAACATCTGTAATCAGGCTCAAAACCCTAAATCCACTTATGATAGTTTGCTTTGTATTACAACTATCTCTTTTGATGTGTCTGTTGATGATATTTTGACATCTCTTTCAAATGGGTTGAAATTGATACTTGCTGATGATTCTCAAATCAAAAATATTCCTTCTTTAATCAAGTTAATTGATGAAAATAAACCTGAAGTTTTAGAAATTACTCCTTCAAGACTTGCTTCTTATCTTGAGGTAAATGAATTCTGCAGGGTTATATCTTGCTTAAAGTGTTTTTTCATTGGAGGGGAGAAATTTTCAGCAAAAGTTTATGAAGATTTAAGAAAATACAGTGATGCAGTTGTCTATAACAGTTACGGTCCAACCGAAACAACAATCACTTCAAACAACAAAGAGGTCACTGATGTAAACGATTTGACTGTGGGTCCTCCTTTAACCAATTATGTCACTGATGTTCGTGACATAGATGGTAAATTACTTCCTGATGGTGTAATGGGTGAATTATACATTGGAGGTACTGGTGTAGGTAAAGGATATTATGGCATGCCAGAAAAAACCAAAGAATCATTCTTAACTATTGATGGCATTCCATATTACAGGAGTGGAGACTATGCTATTGAACTTCCGAATGGTGAAATTGACATTAAGGGAAGAATAGATAATCAGATTAAACTCAGAGGGTTAAGAATAGAAATTGGTGAAATTGAAACCAATATTGGTCAATATCCAGATATAAGGCAGGCTGTTGTTGTAATTAAAGAGATTAATAATAATGAACATTTGTGTGCATATTTCACTGCTAATTGTGAAATTGACAATGATGATTTAAAGGAATTTTTAAAAGGTCGTCTTACTCGTTATATGGTTCCGACCGTGTTCATGCAGCTTGATGAAATGCCGCAAACACCGAACGGCAAAACGGACTTGAAACAACTGCCTGAACCTCAACTTAAATTGGCTTTGGTGATGCCTGAAACTGAAACCGAAGAAGAATTATATGGTATTGTTTCATCCCTTGCAGATGTTGATGAATTTGGTGTTACAGATGACTTATACGCTATTGGTTTTACTTCATTGACATTAATGAAATTAAATTCCATAATCTATGAGCAAATGGGTGCTAATTTAGACGTTTCCATATTATTTAATGAGCCAACAGTTAAAAACTTTGCAATAGAAATTGACAATTCCTCTGAAAAAGAGGCTGGTCTTCAAGAGCTTATTGAATCAGCTAAAGGCATGGAGTATTATCCTTTGACTGAAAATCAATTAGGTATTTACTATGAGTGTAAGCAAAATCCTGATGTGATTAAGTATACAATGCCTACAACAGTAAAATTTGGTAGTGATGTTGATGCAAATAAACTTAAACAAGCAATTGTTGATACTATTGAAGCACACCCATATCTTAAAACAAGAATTGTAAATCATGATGGTGAATTAAAACAGAAAAGATGTGATGATGCAGCAATCGACGACATTGAAATTGTTAAAGTCGATAGCATTAGTGATGAAGACATTGTTAGAAATGATGTTGGTCCAATCTCTATAGAAGATAGTCAATTGTTCAAATTCAAAATATATGAAACTCCTGATGAAGTTGTCTTATTCACAGATTTCCATCATATAATTACTGACGGAGTATCGCAAAATAATTTATTTAGAGATATAGCAGATATCTATGAAAATAGAGATATGTCTGAAGAAATAATCGATGGTTATATCTACAGTATTCTGGAAAAAGATGCTGAAAATAGTGAAATATATCAATCTGCAGAGGCATTTTTTGATGATAAATTGACTCAGGGAATAGAATCCACGGTTTTAACTCCAGATCTTAATGGAAATCCTGATGAGGGTAAAATAAAAAATGTTTCTGAAATTATTGATTCAGAATTAATTAATGAGTTCTGTAATGATAATTCTATAAGTAAAAATGCTTTGTTTATCGCAAGCACCATTTTAAATCTAAACAAATTCACATTTAGTGACAAAACATTAATAACAACAATATTCAATGGAAGATCAAGTCCAAGTTATTTCAATACTCAAGGATTTTTGGTAAAAACTGTTCCGTTTATAATCAATAATGAAAACAGGCATGTGTCAGTCAGAAATTTCATTAAATCTGTTGACCAAACTTGGAAAGAAACCTTAAGAAATACTGCATATCCATATATTAAAATTGCTGAAAAATATCAATTAAAACCTGAATTCTTCTACAATTATCATGAATTCCTGGAATCCGATGAAATTATAATAAATGATAAGGAGTACATCCCACAAGAGCTATCTGGGTTTGATATGGTTACAGTTGAGTCTAAAATCAATTTAGCTATTTATGATAACGGTGATGAGTTTAATGTTATCATGGAATATAATGACCAGCTCTACAGTGAAGATTATGTTAAAACATTCATACAATCTATGAAGAACATTTTAGTTCAATTCATTGAAAATGATATTGACAGTTGCAGAATCTGTGATGTAAAATTAAAAGATGATGTTGAATCACATGAATTTGTCGATGTGGAAATTCCATTTATCCATAAACGCTTTGAAAAACAGGTTGATGAAACTCCGGAAAACATTGCATTAGTTGCAAGTGATGGTTCATTGACCTATAGTGAACTTAACCAAAAAGCAAATCGTGTTTCTAATGCCCTTATAAACAGAGGAATCAATCCTAACAGTAATGTGTTGGTAATGCTTCCAAGGGACAGCAACCTTATTTCAGCTATTTTGGGTGTTTTAAAAGCAGGATGTGCATTCATCCCTATTGATATAAACTACCCTAAAGGAAGAATTGATTATATTTTTGAAAACAGTCAGGCTGATTATTTAATAGCTGATGGGGTGATTGAAAATTCAATAGATATTAATGAATTGCTCGAAGAGGAGAATGCCTCAAATCCTCAAGTGGAAATTAATCCTGATGATGTGGCTTATATGATTTACACTTCAGGTTCTACAGGCAATCCTAAGGGAGTAATGACCAGCCATATGAATATTACAAATCTGTTCTCAAAAAGCGAAGATAGTGTAATATATAATGCATATTCAAAAATGAAAAGGACTCTTGCCCTTTCAACTGTATCTTTTGATGCATTTTTACTTGATTTCATGCCGTTGACCTACGGTTTGGAAATGGTGCTTGCTAACGATAGTGAAATAAAAAATATTAAGGAATTAGCTGAGTTAGTTAAAAGAGAAAAACCAGATGCACTCACATTTACCGCACCATCAAGATTTAAACAATATTTGGAATATGAGGAATTCGCTAAACAGGTACCTGCCTTCAAGTATATAGGTGTTGGTGGGGAAATGGTGCCTCAGGATCTGATTTCACGACTTTTAGAGTATCCTGATTTGGAAGTGTATAATATTTACGGTCCAACTGAGACAACAGTAACATGTAATACTCATAAACTTATTGATGCTGAAAATATAACTGTTGGAAAAGCTCTGCACAACTGCATAACTGAAGTAAGGGATATCGACGGAAAATTACTGCCTTCCGGAGTAATGGGTGAACTATACATTGGAGGAAATGGTGTTGCAAGAGGATATTACAATATGGAAGAAAAAACCAAAGAAGTATTCATATATATTAATGATATTCCATATTACAGAAGTGGGGACTATGCTATTGAACTTCCAAATGGCGAACTGGTAATCAAAGGAAGAATTGACAACCAAATTAAATTAAGAGGATTGAGAATAGAACTCGGTGAAATTGAATCCAATATTGCCAGATTCCCAGGTATTAGGCAGATTGTTGTTGTAATTGAGAAAATCAATAATGTTGAACATTTATGTGCTTATTTCACATCCGATGAAGAAATAGATATAAATCTCTTGAAAAGGTATTTGGGAAATAAATTAACCGAATATATGGTTCCAACTGTATTTATGCAGCTTGATGAAATGCCAATATCTCCAAATGGTAAAACAGATATTAAAAGACTTCCAAAACCAAAATTAAATCTAGATTATGTTGAAGCTGAAGGTGAAACTGAAGAAAAATTAGTTGAACTTGTTGCCTCCATTGCAAATACAACTAAATTCGGTACAACAGATGATTTATATGAATTGGGTTTCTCTTCTTTAACATTAATGAAATTAAACTCAATGATTTTCAATGAAATGGGTGTGAATATTGATGTAACCTCATTGTTCACAAATCCAACAATAAAATCGCTTGCAGATAAAATTGACAATAATATAGAATCTGAAATAGATGTGGATGAAATTATTGAAACTGCAAAAGATATGGAATATTTCCCATTGACCTCAAATCAAATGGGAATTTACTATGAGTGTATGCAAACTGAAAAAATCAAATACACCATGCCTTTTGCAATAAGGTTTGAAAGTAATGTTGATCCTAATAAACTTAGAGATGCTGTTATTAAAACTGTTAATGCACATCCATATCTCAAAACAAGAATTATCAATACTGATGATGGAAAAATATTCCAAAAAAGATGTGACAATGCTGAAATTGAAGAAATAGAAATTGTCGAAATAGATTCTATTAGTAATGGGGAAATAATGGAGAGAGACATAAAACCAATTCCATTAGACAATAATCAATTATTTAGATTTAAAATCTATAAAACTCCAACGGAAACCATATTATTCATTGATTTCCATCATATTATTTCTGATGGAGTATCTCAAGGCATTTTCTTTAATGATTTGACCAAAGCATATAAT
>NZ_JAXJXF010000040.1:0-2934 GCF_036307625.1 Methanobrevibacter sp. | reverse complement strand
TGTTATTTTGGACCAGCTTTAGTTTATTTTGTATTTTTTTTTGTATGTGGGCTTTGTGGGTGAATTGTGATGTTGCTTAATCCGGTTGAACGGTATATGTGGGAAAAAGGATTTAAAGAAGGTTTTGAGAAAGGTTTTGAGAAAGGTAAGCTTGGGACTGCTAGGAGGATGTTGGATAAGGGTTTTTCTCTTGATGTTGTTGTTGATGTGACAGGTTTGTCCTCAAATCAAATCAGGAACGGCGAATAGCTTTCCTGCAATTTCTGATTTTGGCTGTTTTTTCTAAACTTACTTCAACCCTAATGAAAACAAATGCTTTACTTGACTTATATTTATATTCGAATAAATATTTTAGTATGTTTAACAAGAAATTGATTTTTGCTTTAGTCTTATTGGTGATGGCTATTTCATCGGTTAGTGCGGGGGGCTTGAATTCAACCGATGATGCCTACAGCTTCACGGATAATGGCTTTGAAGCAGCTTCGCAAAATAGTTCTTCTGTTTTAATGAGCGAGTCTAATGGAGAGGGACTTGCAGAAGACAATTCGGATGTTTTAAGTGCAGGTACGGTTTATTTTGATGCATCATCAAGTACGGATGGTGTGGGCACTCAGACAAGTCCGTATAAATATCTGTATTCCAATAGGATATCCTCTGGAATGACCGCTTATTTTGCAGATGGTGTTTATGTCTACACAGGTTCGGGAAAGATTTCATCCAAAACAACTTTCATCGGACAAAGCAGGGACAATACGATTATCAAATCCACTGCTTCTTATTCCTTTGATTTGACGGTTTCATCTGGTTCCACTTTGCTTTTGAAGGATTTGACTTTTGATTATGGCCAGATTATAAATCACGGGAATGTGGAAGCGGACAACGTGATTTTTAAAAATTCGGTTTGCAAATATTCCGAATCAAGCACCGCATTTTACGAAAGCGCATGCGGTGGGGTTATATTTTCAAATTCTTCGCTAAATTATGGAATATGTAATGTGAACCTTAGGAATTGTTATTTCGAATCAAATCATGCAAGGCACGGAAGCGTAATTGCTGCAAACTATACGAATATTTTGATTTCAAACTGTATTTTTTCCAATTCCGATGCACGCCTATTTGGAGGTGCAATCTATGGGCTTGAATCAAATCTGACTGTTTCAAAATCTTCATTTAGAGGAATCAGCGCCAAATACGGCGGGTCAATTTATATGAATGGTGGAAAAATGGAGCTTACAGATTCCAATTTCACCAATTCAGAGGCTTATAGCTTTGGTGGAGCAATAGCTTCAAAATTGACCACTTCAACCATAACCAACTGCAATTTTTTAAATTCCTGGTCACTGACCGATTCAGGCGGAGCAATCTATGCTGAAACTGGTTTGTTGGATATTTCAAAGTCCAGCTTTAAAGGCGGAATTGCCGATTTCGGTGGTGCAATTTGCGCTTTGAACATGTCTGTGGATGTTGAGAATTGCGATTTCATAGACAATGTCGCAAACTATGGAGGATCTGTTTTCACAATGTATGGCAACGCCAACATCTACAACTCCAACATCAGAACTTCAACCGCTTATGTTGAGGGCGGTGCAGTCTGCAGCTATCTGCCGGGAAGCATTTCTCTGGTAGGCAATGTCTTTACGGATAGCGATGATGTGTATATCTTTGCAAAATATGACTCAATAATATACAGAAGCGCAAACACAGGTTTGACAAATGTCATAATTTTCAATACAACACTTTTTGATATTTCAAGCAATGTGCTGGCACCTATTATCAATTACTCTCCTCAATCTCAGGCCACCATTCCTTCATCATATGACTCAAGGGACTACGGTTATGTCACTTCCGTAAAAAACCAGATGGATGGGGGTAACTGCTGGGCTTTTTCAAGCATAGCTGCATTGGAAATCTGTCTTAAAAAGGCTACAGGAATCGAATTTGACTTTTCAGAGGAAAATGTTAAAAATATCATGGAGATGTATTCTATTGTGGGAAGGAATTGTGAACCTAACGATGGAGGATTCGATTCAATGGCATTCGGATATTTCACCAACTGGTTTGGTCCTATCAATGATTCATTGGATGTCTATGACGATCATTCCGCGCTGTCCAGTCTTTATTCTCCTCTTCTGCATGTCCAGAATGTTTATTTCCTGCCTGACAGAAAGGATTCAAGTGACAATGACGCCATCAAACGTGCCATAATGGATTACGGTGCAGTTGTGGCAGCTACCTTCTGGAAGACAACCTTCCACTCCATAACACTTGTAGGATGGAATGATAACTATAATGACGAGGATTACTTTGGAAACTATGCTAAAGGTGTTTGGATTGTTAAAAACAGCTGGGGTTCATCTTCCGGCGATGAGGGCTATGTGTATATCTCTTATGAAAAGGAGTTCAAAAGTGAAATGCTCACAGGCTATCACAATTATCTCTACACATATGTCTTCAACGATACTGAAAGCTATGTGAGAAACTACCAATACGATTTGCAGAGCGTTGATTATTATTATAAAACCTCTTCAGTTGCTACGGTAAAGTACAAAAACGTTTTCACCGCAATGGATGATGAGGCATTGTCAGCATTTTCAACAGTCTTCAAAAAGCCGACAAACTACAAGGTTTCACTTTATAAGGGTGACACTTTAGTATTGACTCAGCAGGGCTTTAGTCCTGCGGGATATTACACAATACCGTTCAAAAGCAAAACCTCATTGTCAAAAGGCGACGAGTTCGCAATATGTATAGAAATTTTGGATTCTGGAGATAAATTTATTCCTATGTCCGATTCCGAATTATCCAATCTTGGTACATTCAAAAAAGGCATTTCCTATATAGATGTGGGCAAAGGATGGCGTGATTTATACTCATACTACAGCACTCCTATGGTTGCATGTATAAAAGCCTTCACAACTCCTTTGGCCTTAACTC
>NZ_JAXJXF010000039.1:0-1763 GCF_036307625.1 Methanobrevibacter sp. | reverse complement strand
GATGCGGATTAAAGAGGGGATTAAATGGATGAAAAAGTACCGAGAAGTAAAATTATTGAAACAGAAATTCCAATGGGTACAGTTCACCCTGCTGCATTGGAACCATATAGGGTAAGGATTTTTGTTGAAGATGAGATCGTTCAGGAAGCTGAAATAACCATTGGTGTTAATCATAGGGGAATAGAAAGAATCATGGAAGGACTTCCAGTCGAAAAAGCCAATTCACTTACAGAAAAAATTTGTGGAATTTGTTCAAACGCACATATATGGAATTCATGCAGAACTGCTGAAATGGGATTAGGTATTGAAATTCCCGAAAGAGCTTTGTATATTCGTGTTATTATGAGTGAACTTGAACGTTTGCATTCACACTTCTTGTATTTGGCGCATGGTTGTGAAGTGTTGGCACATGAAACCTTTTCGATGAGAGTATTCTACTTGAGAGAAATTGTAATGGAACTGCTTGCAATGATTGGTGGAAACCGGGTTCAATACGGATGTTCTGTTTTAGGAGGAGTAAGGCCTAGATGTGATTTGGATGAGGCTAAATTATTAAGACTAAAAGAGGATATGGATAAAGTAGAAGAAGGTCTTACAGATTTTGCAAACAGATTCACTTCTGATTCTATTGTGATGTCAAGGATTTCAGGAATCGGTGTTCTTCCTCAAAAGCAAGCTCTCAAATTGGCTGTAACAGGTCCGACATTAAGGGCAACAGGTGTTGCAAGAGACCTTAGAACTACCATGTTCGAATATGATAACTTTGATTTTAATGTAGTCACTCAACCTGATGGTGATGTTAAATCTAACTTGTTGATGAGGGCTCTTGAGTCATTTGAATCTATTAAACTTATTCGTCAAGCTATTGCAAATATTCCTGAAGGAAAAGTAGTTAACAGGGATTGGGAAATGTTTGACACAGGTATTAATGAAAGTTACATTGAAGTTCCAAGAGGAACACTATATCATTCCTATGCACTTGAAAGCGGCAGAGTAAGACATTCAATTATCAGAACTCCATCAATGTCTAACATTGGTGCTATGCAATATGCATGTATTGGAGACCAAATTACTGATGCCCAACTTTCTATTGTGCAATGTGACCCATGTTTCACATGTTCTGATAGGACAATTGAAATAATTAGGAGGTAAATCATGTTTGAAAATACACTCATTAACTCAATTCTTGCAGTAATTGCTACAGTGCTTGTTTGTTTTGTAATTTCAACATTACTTCCGGGAATTGAAAGAAAATATATTCATGCTAGAATTCAACAAAGAATTGGACCTGTTGTAATTGCTCCTGGTATAATGGCTCCAATCAAATTTATGTTTAAGGAAAATGTTGAAATTTCATCTCCGGTTCCGGGATTATATAAATCACTGCCAATAATCTGTTTTATTGTTGTTTTATGTGTCCTTATTGCTTTAACTCCTCAAGCTTATCAATTTCCGGCACTTGCAAGTTTAGTGGCTGTTGTCGGATTTTTAAAAGTAGAAGAAATATGCTATGTGCTGATGGGAGCATTATCCAAATCAGTAATGTCTGTTAGGATGCCGTTTCCCGATCAGGTAAAAGGTGCTACTCACTTAAAAACTACTAAATCCTTTATTGAAGATATAAGTGCTAAAAGATCATTAAGAATGATTACTTATGGGTCTTTTCCATTATATTTGGCTTTATTTGCTCCTGTAACTGCTGCTGGAAGTATTTTCTTATCTGATATTGTTGCATATCAGCAGGCAAATGGTCCGTTCTTATT
>NZ_JAXJXF010000038.1:0-1663 GCF_036307625.1 Methanobrevibacter sp. | reverse complement strand
AGCATACGTATTAGCTTCATGTAATGATGCAGCTTCAACCAAATGGTCTGGATTATGGCCTAAAGTGGAAAATTAGATTAGGAGGAATTAAATATGGCTCAAATGTTACCTATGGTACAAATTGTACCTGAAATGAATTTCGCATATGACCCTGTATCTGGGCTCATAAGTTCATCTTTAGGTTCAGGAATCGTACTCCTATCTATGGATGATGTAAATGAACAAGTAGCAAAAGTGGAATTAGCTGCTGATGAATTGATGGCTTCATTAGATCCATACACAAGTCCTGTTGATTCTTTCCCTGGAAGGGAAGGTTCTTATGTTACTGCAGGATTATTAACTAACATGGTATATGGATTCTTATTAGCTTCATTTATCATATTTGCTGCATTACCTATATTACAAATATTGGGGGTTTTATAGATGGCTGATAAAAAAGCTCCTGCAGACGGCTGGCCGGTTATCAGTGGAGATTACATTGTCGGCGATCCAGAAAGCCCAGTTGCAGTAACAACTTTAGCTTCTCACATTGAAGCTGAACTTTCTGGCGCAGCTATTGCAGGTCCATGTAAAACAGAAAACTTAGGAATAGAAAAAGTAGTTGCATACATTATTTCAAACCCTAATATTCGTTTCTTAATATTAGCTGGTGCTGAAGTGCAAGGTCACATCACTGGTCAAAGTTTTAAAGCTTTACACGAAAACGGTGCAGACCCTGATAAAAAGAAAATCATTGGTGCAACTGGTGCTATTCCTTTCGTAGAGAATGTTCCTCTCGATGGTGTTGAAAGATTCCAACAACAATTAGAAATTGTTGATTTAATCGACACAGAAGATGTCGGAGCAATTCAATCAAAAATCAATGAATGTGTAGAAAAAGATCCAGGTGCTTTTGAAGAAGAAGCTATGGTTATTTCCGTTGACGACGATGGCGATGATGAAGAAGAAGGAGAAGCAATTAGAGTTGTTTCTGCTGAAACTGCACTTATCGAAGCTAGAATTAGGGATATAAACACTAAAATCGATATGGCTGGTGCTGTTCAAAGGAATATGGCCGGTAATTATTCAGGTAAAGTCCAAGGTATAATGATCGGATTAGCTTTTACTTTAATAATCGGAGTTTTATTCTTGATTTAAGGAGGAGATGAATATGGTACAAATTTCAAATAAACCAAATATACACGGGATGAAAAATGCAGCAGATGATGCCGAATACAGTTCAAAACTCCTTGCAAGAGAAGGAAAACTATTCGCAGGTTTACTTGCAACTAGATTTAAAGGATTTGCTATCGGTGCTTGCATAGCATTACTTTTAATCGTAATTATTCCTGCAATAGCAAAAGCAATGGGATTATAAGGGGTGTTATTTATGAGTGAAGAAGATAATTCAATACCTCAAGTCATGGTTTCCACAGATGATTTCAACCAAATTGTTGCAAAGTTAGATGATGCAGAAGAAAAAGTTGATTTCACTGTAGGTGAATACTACCAACGTTTAGGCCAACAAAGTGGTAGAGATGTTGGTATATTATATGGTATTATACTTGGATTAATTATTTTAATTGTGGCTATAAAATTCGGTGTAGCTGCAATGATATCTGCCTTATTATAGGAGGTTTATATTTATGTTAAGATTTGATAAAGAACAACTCGTCATTGATGT
>NZ_JAXJXF010000037.1:0-10938 GCF_036307625.1 Methanobrevibacter sp. | reverse complement strand
GTCTACCATTTTAGGTGCTAAAATACACATTGAACAGTCGAGAGTAGGGAATGTTTTATCTAATTGTCCCATTCTTCCACCAATGGTTGGGTTTCTTTCTACCATGTAGGTTTTGAAGCCCATGTCACCTAAATCTAATGCAGTTTGGATACCAGCTACTCCACCACCGATAACTAATGCTTTGTTATCTACTGCTACTTTAGTAGCTTCTAATGGTTCGAGTAATCTTGCTTTAGCTACAGCCATACGTGTTAAGTCTTTAGCTTTTTCGGTAGCTTCTTCAGGTTGGTTCATGTGTACCCAGGAGTCTTGTTCTCTTAAGTTAGCAAATTCAAATAAGAATTTGTTTAATCCTGCTTCTTCTACACATCTACGGAAAGTAGGTTCGTGAAGACGAGGGGAACAAGCTGCTACTACAATTCTGTTTAAGTTTTTCTCTTTGATATCTTCTTGAATCATTGCTTGACCAGGGTCAGAACACATGTATTTGTAATCGGTTGCGTGAACTACACCAGGTAAGGTCTTAGCATATTCAGCTACACTAGGACAGTCTACGACTCCGCCAACGTTTACACCACAGTGACAGACGTAAACACCTATCCTTAATTCTTCGTTATTATTTTCTTCTGCCATTTTATTTTTCTCCTTGTACAAGTCGTGAAAAATATCTAATATATATAAAAATTGCAATTTAAAACAAGTAGTAAAATTTTACATAGTATTAGATATACTAATGTAGTTAACCCACATATTTAAAGCTTTCTAATAAACTATTGGAGTAACCTTTATATACTAGAATATAAAAAGTTTAGTGAAATTAATAAAAAAGTATAAAACACCCAAATTAATCTTAAAAAGCGAAAATAATAAATTATAACTTATTTTAGAAAAAATGAATAATTTAGGTAAGAAAAAATTATAGAAATTTTCGCTATAAAATCATGATAATTATCGGGAGTGTAATCAAAGAGATTACAGTGTTGATTAAAATACAATCTGATGTCAATTCATAATCAAGATTATAAGTAATTGAAAGTAGCAGTGACAACATTCCTGAAGGCATTGCGGCCTCTACTATGGAAACTGTATATTCCAAATTCAAAAGACCTAAAAACGATACAGCCACAAATGCAATAAACGGGAAAAATAACAATTTCATTATTGAAGTAAAGCCAATCATTGCCTTACTTCTTGAAAGACCACTTAAATCAATAGACAAACCCAATGAAATCATTATTAAAGGAATGGCTCCATCCCCTAAATAATTAATGACATTATCAAAAACAGGCCCTATAGGAATATTTAATATATTTAGCCCTAACCCTAATATAATGGCCCATAATGGAGGAAACAAAGCAATTTTACGAATAGCTTTTTTAACTGTGCCTCCGAATTTGATTACCAAAACAAATGAAAGAATTAAAAAAATGCACATAGTAGCAATATCACAAAAAATAGCTCTTAAAAACCCGTCCTGGCCAAAAATTCCTAAAGTTACAGGATATCCCATAAATGCAGTATTAGCGATCATTACAGTAACAAGTACACTCCATAATTTCTTGTCATCATATCCCAATCTTTTCAATATAAAAAATGAAATTAGACCTGTGACAAATGATGAAATTAGAATGACAACTGGCAAAATACCCAATTTAGGAATTAACGATAAATCTGATGAAAACAGTGCTGAAAAAATCATGCACGGCAATAAAATATTCATTACAATTTTATTTAAAGGATTGATGTCTTTTTCTGATAAAAAATCAATGCGCTTAAGGACATATCCTATTGCAATCATTAAAATGATTGATAAAATAGTAACTTCAATTTCATTCATAAATAATAATTAGAATAGCATAATATAAAAAAGTAATTGAAAAAAAAGAAAAGGAAAAATTAGCTAACGATACCTTCGCTAGTAATTTTAAATACACATTCACCTTCAGGCAAATGAGGACTGTCTACTAAACGAGCAATTCTTTTACCAGCCAATCCTTTTTTGAGCCAGATTCTATAAGTAGAAGCGTGACCAAGTACGTGTCCACCAATAGCTTTTGTAGGACTTCCAAAGAATGAATCTGGTTTAGCTTGTACTTGATTAGTTAAAAATACTGCAACATTATAAGTATTAGCAATTTGTTGAAGTGAATGTAAATGTTGATTTAATTTCTGTTGTCTTACAGCTAAAGATTCTCTTCCAACATACTCAGCTCTGAAGTGAGCCATTAAGGAATCAACAATGACCAATTTAACATTAACACCGCTTTGAATAAGCTCATTAATTTTATCAACCATTAAAATTTGGTGAGAAGAGTTGAATGCACGTGCAACATGAATTCTTCCTAAGACTTCTTCCGCATCTAATTCAAATCCTTCTGCAATTTGTCTAATCCTTTCTGGACGGAAAGTGTTTTCAGTATCAACAAATACACAATCCCCATCAAGACCACCAAGCTCTTCAGGCAATTGAACAGTAACGGCTAATTCATGAGAAATTTGACTTTTACCAGATCCGAATTCACCAAATACTTCGGTGATTGATTGGGTTTCAATACCTCCTCCGATTAAATCATTGAATTCTTGACTACCTACAGTAATATGACCAACGTCTTTTCTTCTTTCATCTACTTCTAAAGCTGTTTCAAAAGTAATATTTTCAGCTCTACGTGCTGCTTCAATAACTTTTTCAGCAACACCTTCCCCAATTTCTGCTTTAACAGACAATTCTTTTGGAGTAGCTGTAGCTAATCTCATCATATCAGCAAAACCTGCATCTTTTAATTTTTCTGCTGTTTTTTCACCAACACCAGGTAAATCTGCTAATTCTACCATAATAACCATTCCTTTTTAGTTGTTTAATAATATTTTGATATAATTTTTTTAGGATTTAACCTACTTTCTTCATTATAATCATCAAAGCTCACATTAGCAATAATTTCTACTGTTAAGCCGTTTAAATCTTCAAGTTTATCTTCAATACCCATACCATCATCAATAATAGTAATAACCTCTTCTTTTTCCATTCCAATGAGTTCTTCAGCTAATTTATCAAAAAATGTAGCATGAATTGAACCAGTCTCATCTTCAATTCTAGTAGGTATCATTAATGTGTAATTAGGTTCATCAAATGTGTGTCCACAATTATCACAGACATTCTCTTCAATAGTTGTCTCAACATTGGATCTGCAGTTAGGACATTTTTTAAGAATATTCTTATCTGTACTTACTTCATGTATAACACCAGTGACACAAACATTTGTATCATCTTCTAATAAAGATTCAATTGGTTTTGGCACATAAATCGCTTCTTTCAACTCTTCATAAGTTGGTAAGTTATCGATTTCATTTTCACTAGGTTCTAAAACTGTAGTACCTCTACTGACAACCGCTTCAATACGATTATCCATACCAATATTTATACGAGGATTCTGTAATTTCATTGGCATTCCAATTTCTAAATCCATATTAGCATCATCATTCCATAATACAACTTTGATAGAACCTGTATCATCGGCAATTTCTATATTTCTAACACTGCCAGTGTCACCATTATCCCTCTCAAAGTTACGGATATCATTCAATTCTATAATTCTACCAATTAGAATTACATCACTTTCATCTTCATCAACATCAGAAATTTTTCTATAATCATAAAGAGCTTTTTCTAATGTAGATAATTCTGGAATAAACATTGCAGATGCTTGTTCTTCTGATAATTTAATAAGTCTAGAACCGCCACCAATGTTTAAATCAACATCATACATTCCAAGTCTTGTTCTAGCATTTTCAATTTGGTATGCATCCCCAATATTAAAATCTTCTTGAGCACGTTCATTCCATAAGGATAACTGAACTTTACCAGATTCATCTGCAAAAATTGCTGAACGAACAATACCGACAGAACCGTCATCTCTTTGGAATTCATTAACATCATTTACTGAAATGAATCTGCCGACAATATCTATTTCAACTCCATCTTCATCAATTTCTTCAATATTTCCAATAGGAGTTGGTCTTAATTGTTCTCTTAATTGTTCGAATTCTTCAAATTCTTCTACAGATAAATTTTCAGGATTAATAGTTATTTGAGTATTAAAGTTAGTGTTCATAGAATATCCACTTTGGGTGTATTCATCAAAACGAACATTACCACCGATAATTTTAAGGATATCTCCTTTGTTGATTGGCAATTCTGTATCATCTCCCCAAACAGTTACTCTAATGGATCCGGAAGAATCACCAACATCAAAGTTTCTTAATTTACCTTCGGTATTATCAGATTTTCTTATAAATGTTTTAATATCCTGAAGCCTTACAACAACACCTTTGATAGATACATCACTTTGTTCGCTGAGATTTCCGATTTTAATGAATTCCTGTTCAATTTCAGGAACATCGAAATCACCTTTAATTATTCTTCCATCCCAATGACTTAAAGAAATTTCAGATATGCCATCCATATTTGTTCTTTCACGAGATTGAGCAGCAAGTATTTTTACAGTGTCGCCATCTTCCAACTTCAATTCATCAATTAATTCAACATTTTTATTCCATAATGTGTATGTAATTTTTCCGGTTTTATCCTGTAAATCAATTGATGCGACTTTTCCTTCTTTTCCATTTTTTTCATAACTTCTTACGGTTGGAATTCTAACGATTCTTGCAATAATATTAACTTTAGTGTCAGGTTCAATATCAGCAATATCGGTTATTTTTTCTTCATAAACCGGGAATTTGGAAGGATTGTCTTCTAACCTTACAACAGTTGACCTTGGTCTTAAATTTGCCTCGAGGCCTGAATAACCATCCTTGATATCAACACCTTTAATTTGAATAACATCGCCTTCATTAAATTTCTTTAAAAGAGGCATATTTTGAGTCCAGAAAACTGTTCTCATGGTTCCGGTGTTATCCTGCAATTCCACATTACAGACTTCACCTTTTCCACCTTTACGAGTCTTGAATGATCTTTTATTTGATATAGATATTACTCTTCCATCAATAGTGACATCCTTACTACCTTTTTCCAATTCACTTATTGATTTTACGGCAAACTCAGGTTTTTCGGATAGAACTTCAACTTCTTCATCGATTAATTCACCGACAACCATGTCAGCAAATCCTGAATCATTCATAAACGGATTTGAAGATTCTTGTTTTTTGAATTCTTCCATCCTGGCAAGGAATTCTTCTTCAGTAATTTTATCTTTTACTTTGTTATATTTCTCTAAAAGATCATCAGTCATTACAAATGTTGCATTATCATCAGATTCTACTTCATCACTTTCAATTGAAATTTCGAAAGGTACTTCTTCATTATCCTCACTTGAATCTGTTTTTTCTGCAGAAACTGTTTCAAAATCATTTACACCATGATTTTTTAAAACTTCGCGTGCTAAATCTATTTCATCGACAAAAGTAACACCTTCGAAGTTAGTTTTACTAATTTGGTCCATTTCTGCTAAAAACTCTTCTTGTGAAAGTTGATCTTGAACTTTTTCATATAATTTTAAAATTTCTTCTTGCATACCAAACCCCTCATAGAAAAGTTAATTATTATTTTAAATTAGAATGTATATAAAGTATTAGAGACAGAGCATTTGAAAAGTAATCCACATCAATATTACTAAAAAATTTAATATAAATATTATCAAAATGCACGGATATGAAATTATGAAAAAAAATTAATATGCATTAGGGTTTTTCCTCAATACGGTTTTAATCATTATTCCTAAATCCAAACCCAAGTGCCAATTTTCTACATACTCAATATCATATTCTATACGTTTAGTAATAGAAGTGTCACCACGACATCCATGAATTTGAGCCCAACCGGTCAAACCTGGTTTAACTTGATGTTTAACCATGTATTTTGGAATTGATTTTTTAAATTGCTCAACAAAATATGGTCTCTCAGGCCGAGGCCCCACAACACTCATTTCCCCTTTTAAAACATTGAAGAATTGCGGCAGTTCATCAATACTTGTTCTTCTAATAAAGTCTCCGACCAAAGTTTTTCTTGGGTCATCTTTTGTGGTCCATTCTGATTTCTCCAAACTAGGGTCTTGAACTTTCATACTTCGGAATTTATACATCCGGAAAGGTTTACCATTATGACCAATTCTTTCTTGTTTAAAAATAATAGGTCCCGGAGAAGTTATCTTAACAGCAATTGCAGTAACCAACATAATAGGTGATGTTATAATAATGGCTATAACAGCAATTACATAATCAGATACAGCTTTTACAAACTTATTAAAAGAATCATCTAAAGGAACGTAACGAATATTAATGATTGGAATATCTTCAATCATGTCTACAGATGGTTGTGCTGGAAAATATCTTATATAGTCAGGAATGATTTCCGCTTTAATTCCTACATTTTCACAGCTTTGCACTAGCTCATTAATCTTATAATAATATCTTAAAGGAATTGCCAAAACAACCCTATCAAATCTGTGTCTTTCTAGAATTTTATCCAAATCTTTAAAGGTACCAATGAATCTAACCCCATTTACTGATTTGCCAAGATGTTCGGATCTTCCCAACATTCCTCCAATGGAAAACCCAAGATAAGGATTTTCCTTGATTTTGCGGGCAAATGTAAATGCCAAATCATTATCGCCGACAATGAGAATATGTTTTAAGTTTTTATTGTTGATTCTCATATTGATTAAAACGCTTCTAATAGCAAATCTTTCTATAATTGCTAAAATAGAACAAATAACAGCCAGCAGGAAAAGCATTAATCTGGAAAAGTCAGGCTGGTTAATAATAAATAAAATAGATACTAACGCGAAAAATGCGACAATATTTACTTTGATAATTTGGGTTGCTTCTGAAAAAATGTTTTTATAAGTCCTGCGGGGCTTATATAATCCAAAAGCAAAATATAAAATCAGATAAACTGGAATTACGGCTGTAAACATGAAAAGACCGTAAGTTTCATAACTTAAATGATCTCCAATCGGTCCAAATAAAGTTGTTTCAAATCTTAGCCATATTGAAGCCCATAATGAAAAAATGATGACAGAAACATCGATTAATACTAAAAGGACATTCAATAACCTCTGATTTTCCCTTATCATAATAACTACCTAGAAACTAGTGTTATTATATTATTAAGTACAATACCTTATTTAACTTTTCTTTTTAAATAAATTTAAAAATAGCTTTAAAACGCATAAAACAAAAATTCCAAGGTATACAATGACATTGGTTATAAATAAAGATTCATGAGCATGATGCTTTTTGTAGTATATATACATGGCCCTATAAAATTCATATATTAATTTAGATTTTTGTTTTTTGCTGCTTGCTCCCTTAAAGTGTGTAATTTTTGACTTTCCATAATAGACAATCTTCCATCCGGATTTTTTAATCCTAAAACATAAATCAATATCCTCACCATACATGAAAAAAGTCTCATCCAAAAATCCAACCTCATCAAGTGCATCTTTTCGGATAAACATGAATGCCCCCGTTAGGCAATCTATTTCATACACTTCTCCGTCGGGCAAATTATCTAGATTATAGTTATCATCTTCACTTTTTGTTGGAATATGAAATAACCTGAAAAATGAATTTTTAACATTGGGAAAAGTCCTTTTGCATGCCTTATCCAGTTCACCATTTTCCAAAAGAACCCTGCAGCCGGTTGCACCTACATCAGAATGATTTTCCATGTAATTATAAATATTTTCTAAAGTGTTCTCCCATACGATAGTATCGGAGTTCAAAAGAAGAACATATTTTCCTTTTGCCACTTTTAATGCCTGATTGTTTCCAGCTGCAAATCCCCTATTTTCACTAGATGCAATAAATTTAACCTTATCTTTAAAATATCCCTGCAATTTAGACAGGCTATCATCACCGGAAGCATTATCAACAACAAGAATTTCATAACTAAAAGGACAATCATATTCAAAAATAGAATTTATAGTATTTTTAGTTAATTCAAATGTTTGATAATTCACAATTACAACTGAAAGATCCATGAAACTCAACTATCTATTTTTTTAAGAATTTAAAGGTATTAATTATTAATCTGTACTCAATTTTAAAATAATTTTTTGTATTTTTAGAATTAAATTTTACCTTATTTACTTTATCGTTTCTGGTGTTTAAACCTTCCTTAATTCCAGCTAGATAAATCGGACCAAAACCTTTCTTTAAAAAGAATATGTATTTTATAAAAAAACCCAAGAATAAAAAAATAAAATTTAAAATTTTCAATGGAATTGGAAGATTTTTATAAACAACCCAAACATTATTACGGGCAGCCAATCTCACCTTAAACTCATTATACCTGCTTCCGCTAGTTGCGCTTCCAATATGATAAACAATAGCTTGAGGACATAAGAGATTCACATAACCATTGATTCTGGCCCTGATTGCCAAGTCCACATCTTCCATATATGCAAAAAAATTATCATCAAACAAACCGATTTTCTCTAAAATTGACTTGTTATACAGAGCCGCACCTGCACAGCTTGAAAAAATCTCACAAACATTATTAAATTCTGTTGATTTGTGATTTTCTCCTGTTTTTTTGGTCCAGGCAAGCAAATTATATTCATCCCCAACATCGTCTATAAATTCTTTATTGTCATATTGAAGCATTTTGGCCTGTACGGAAAAGATATTTTCATCGGAAGATATTAACTCTGCTAAAGCTTTAATTGAGCCTTTTTTTATTTCAGTATCATTGTTTAGTGAAAAAACATAACCATATTTTGCTTTTCTTATGCCTTGATTGACTGCAGGAGCAAAACCCAAATTTTCACTGTTTTCAATTAGACAAATTGGAAAATTAAACTGATAACTGTTGATAAGTTCTTTGCTTCCATCATCTGACCCATTGTCAACTATTATAAGTTCTCCAATACACTCATAATCCTGATTGAGAGAATCAAAAAATGTCTTTAAAAATTTTTCACCATTATAGTTTGGAGTTACAACAGAAACCTTCATATTAACCAATTGAATTTTTAAATTTTTTCCATATTTTATAATATATTTTAGGATTTAATAAAAATAATTTAATTTTGAATTTAAATTTGCTATCCCCTTCAAATTTGGACAGTTTTGTGAATAAATCCAACTTTTTCATTTCGGCAATCACTTCATTGAAATCGTATGAATTATAGAAAAAGTAATTCATATTTCCAAAAATTGCCTTAGGAATTCTGGAAGTTATAATCAGATTAGCTAAATCATCCCATCCCTGTCTTTTGTAAAAATCTGCCAAATCTTCAAATATTTTTACAATATCAAAACGTCTGAAATCGGATGTTCTTATTGCTGAATCCTGTCGTTGAATGTAATAATAGGTAACTTCATTTGAAATAGCTATCTTATCACCGTAAGCCAAAGCTTTTAGGGCAAAATGAGTGTCTTCACCATAGATATAATCCTTTGAAAATTTAATGGAATTATTTTTGATTATGTCAGAATTATAGCTCAATTGTACAAAGTTGAATGGAATCTGCATCTTAAGTTCCATTTCTATAAAGTCCTTGGTAGAAATATAGTCTGCAGAATAGTTATAGGGATTGGAAGTTGTTTCACCATCCTTTTTTACCAGTTGTATTAAACTGAAATCGCTTTCACAATTATATAAACTAGACAAATGATTACTTGAAATATAGTCGTCAGCATCGACAAAAACCAAATAATCTCCTGAAGAAACCTCAATACCCTTATTTCTTGCTGAACTTACACCCTGATTTCCCTGATGAATAACAGTGTTTGGAATATCAACATCTTTTAACTTATCACTTATAACTTCCAAGCTATCATCAGTTGATCCGTCATCAATTACAATAATTTCAAAACCGTCAAAATCTTGAGCAATTATCGAATCAAGTGTTGTACCTATATATTCCGAATTATTAAAAACAGGTACTATAACACTAACTTTAATATTATCCATATTACTCACCATTATTTAAAAGAAAATCAACAACTCTTTCAGATGATTTACCGTCGATTACATCAAATTGTGTTCCAAGAAAATCTGACATCTTATACTTATCAAAATCTTTACCTTCAATTGCATTAATCAATTCATCAGAACTGTAAACAAGCTTTCCAGGAACGGTTTTTTCAAAATCATAATAAAAACCTCTTTCACTATTCAGATAATTATCCAAGTCATAAACGAAAAACAATATTGGCTTGTCTAGAATGGCAAATTCAATCATGATGGAGGAATAATCCGTGATTAAAATGTCACTTATCATCATCAGTTCCTGTTCAGACGGATAATCGCTACAGTCCACATAATTCTCACTAGATCCAATATCATCTTGATAAAAATCCTTAATTTTAGGATGTAACCTTAGGGCAAGAACATATTCATCACCCAAAACATCGTTGAACTTTTTTAAATCCAGAAAATCAAAAACATTATTATACTTCTTTTCATCCCTAAAGGTTGGAGCATAAAGAATAATCTTTTTATTGGTGTCAATACCATATCTTTTAGAGAATTCTAACTTGATTTTGTTTAAATCATGATTTTCAAAATAATAATCGATTCTTGGAAGTCCCAAAGGAATAATTTTTTCCTTATCAATTTGAAAAGCCTGCGAATAATAATTCTCAATTTTTTTAGAAGAAGAAATTAGATAATCAGTATTTTTACCAATTTTAGAAAGCATTTCAAGTTCACTTTCACTTGCAACGGACCCCCCAAATTTTTTTGAAGCTCCGGGAGCATGCCACAATTGAACAACTTTAGTTTCATTTTTGAAATTCATAAAAGCAAGTGGGAAAAAGTTATCATTTAAAAATACATATTTGGATGTTGCTAAGGATTTGAAGCTTGAAAATGAAAGTTTATCCTTATAAAAAAAGTTAAAATCAAAATTTCCCCTTTTTTCAAACTCTTTTTTAATATAATCTAAATTACCTTTAAATGATTCTCCTGAATCG
>NZ_JAXJXF010000036.1:0-30394 GCF_036307625.1 Methanobrevibacter sp. | reverse complement strand
GATTTGGAAGATGAAGAGAAAGATCTCTTGAAGGATGCGCTCATGAGAATTAATCCGGACATTTTTGGCGACTGCTATACAGTTCCAAAGGAAGTTCCTTTATTGCGTGATTTGGAGGAATATTCATATATTCTTGATGCATGCGGTAAAAACAAAAAGCAAGGTTTGGGTTTAAGCATTGCTCTTGGCGAAAAGGATAAAGCACTTGATGCTGCTTTAAGATTGCAAAGGGAATACAGGGACCAAATCGTGAAAGGACTTGAATGGATAAAACGTGAAGGTGCGGTTCAGCTTTCTGACATCCAGTACTTGTACAGTGAAGATAAAGTATTGAAATCTGTAATGGGAACTATAGCTAGTATTGGCTTATCAGTTAATTTATTGGATAACTCTAAACCTGTAATTGGTCTATCAAGACTCCATAAGGATATTAAAATTTCTGGTAGAACTACGAGGGAAATGGTTAGCAAAGGTGTGGACTTGGGTAGTGCTTTAAGGGATTCCTCCAACAATTTCGGCGGTCAAGGAGGCGGTCACGATATTGCTGCGGGGGCAATGATTCCTTATGAAAGCAAGGACAATTTCCTGCATCTGGTTAATGAAATGGTCGAGTATCAATTAAATAATGATTAATATGTTTTTAACAAAAAAAGAAGAACAAATGTGTGATGGAGAGTTCGGGGAAACTATTAGGAAGAGTATGGATATTCTTGTTGCATTGGGTGATATCTATGGTGCTTCTAAATTAGTCGATATTACTTCCGCACAGGTATCCGGTGTTTCTTATAAAACTATTGGTGAAGCTGGTTTGGAATATTTGCAAGACTTGGCTGGCGATGGTTTGGGCGTTGCTAGTGTAAATGCATCTTTAAACCCTCCGGGAACTGATTTGGACAATTGGGAAATATTGGGATTTCCTCGTGACTTTGCAATTAAGCAAAATCAAATCGTAGATGCTTATGGGGATTTGGGAATCTCAAAGACTTGTACTTGTACTCCTTATCTTGTAGGTAATGTTCCAAGATTTAGGGATCATATTTCTTGGTCTGAATCCTCCGCTGTTGCTTATGGAAATTCCGTGATTGGTGCTAGGACTAATCGTGAAGGAGGTCCAGCAGCTTTAGCAGCAGCAATTGTTGGCAAAACTCCTTTGTATGGTTTCCATTTAGAACAAAATAGAAAAGCTAATCTTGTTGTAAATGTCAATACTGAGTTGAAGGGTGCAGATTTCGGAGCATTGGGTTATATCATTGGAAAAGTTGTTGGTGGCGGTGTTCCATACTTCAAACTTCAAAATGTTCCAAACAACAATGACCTAAAAACATTTGGTGCGGCTCTTGCTTCATCAGGTTCTGTAGCATTGTATCATATTGAAAATGTCACTCCTGAAGCTGATATTGCAGGTGAAGCTGATGTTGAGGATATAATGTTCATATCTGAAAAAGAAATTCTTGAAACTCGTGAAAAATTAACTACAACAGATAGGGAACCTGATTTGATTTGTTTAGGTTGTCCTCATGCATCTTTGGAAGAAATTAAAAATGTGGCTAATATTGTTCAAGGTAAAACTATTAAAAATAAGTTATGGATTTGTACATCAGTTAGCGTCAAGGCCACTGCTGACAGGATGGGTTACACTGAAACAATTGAAAGGGCAGGCGGTAATGTAGTCTGTGATACCTGTATGGTTGTAGCTCCTATTGAGGATATGGGCTTTGAAGTAATTGGTGTTAATTCAGCAAAAGCAGCAAACTATGTTCCATCAATGTGTGGATTGGATGTTGTTTATAACGATGTGGAAAATCTTATTCAATTTGAATAATTTTTCATATTCTTTTTCAAATTTAAAAATTTAAAATTAATAAAATTATACTGCCGTTATCAGGTAGTGATTGAGGAAAGGAAGTAAAAACATGGATATATCTGACTTTAAAAAAGACACCACTTTTGGAGTTATTGGTGTTTGCGGAGCTAATGGCAATTTAATTGCTAGAATCCTTAAAGAAAGAGGATTCAATGTCATTGGTACTGATATTTCTCAAAAAAAGAATTGTAAATTTGCAAGCGCTCTTGAAGGTTATGATATTGAAGTTTTCTATGGAAAAACTCCTAATGCATTTTTTGATAAATCTGATTATATAATTCCTCCTGCTAGTTTGTCTAAGGATTCTGAGATTTATAAAAGAATTAATAAACCTGTTGTTGAATTGACTGATGTTATTGAGCTTTTTAAATCTGAAAAACCAGTATTTGGGATTACTGGAACTAATGGTAAAACTACTACTACAACATTACTTAAAAAAATTGCAGAAGAAAACGGGATTATTCCGTGCCAGCATAATTTAGCGGGAATGCAGGGCAATGCCGAATTTATTCCAATTTTACAATCTAGATTGGATGCTGATGTGGGAATATTGGAAGTGGGTACTTTTGGTGTTCCGGGCACAGTTGGTAGAATTGTTGTAAATACTGACATGGAAGCTGGTTTGATTACAAATATCACTCCTGACCATTTGAATGATTTGGGCAGTTTCATGGATTATGCCAATGTTAAAGGGGAATTCATCCAGGAACTAAACGGTAAAAAAATCATTGTAAATGCTCATGATCCAACTATAATGGGGCTTTTAAGGGAATTGAACTATGAAGGTGAAGTCATTACCTTTGGAGTTAATGAACGTCCTGATTCAATTGGTATCAAAGAATGTGTTTGCGGCAATGAACTGGCTGTTAAGGAAATTATTTCTGGTTGTGGATATTATTTCTGTAAATGTGGCCTTACAACTCCTCAGGTTGATTACATTGCAACTAATGTTGATTTAAACAATAGGACCTTTGATTTATTCACTCCTGAGGGAAAATTAACTGTTCAAATGGCAATAGATGGACTTCATAATGTTTATAATGTCACTGGAGTTATTATAGCTGCCCGTGAATTTTTAAAATTACCATATGATAAAATTTTAGAGCCAATATCTACTTTCACTGGTGTTGAAGGAAGAATGGAAAAGGTAGATACTGTAAATGGCAAGACTGTTTTTGTAGATTATGCCCATAATCCTGCAGGTGTTCAAACTGTATTGAAAGAATTCCAAAAGTTATTTGGAGATTTTACAACAGTTATTACAGTTTCATCTGAATCAGGATACTCCGGTGATTTGAATATATTCAATAGTGTACTTAAATTTTCAAAATTTGTAGTTCCAGCATCACATGCCTCTCAAAATGTGGCGATTGAAAAATTGAATGAAAATTCCAGACTGAATGACCGGATATTTTTAAATCACAGAAGTCATTTTAAAAAATCAGGCACTCTCGGTGCTAATGAAAATGATGTTCGTGATGGAATTAAAAAAGCTTTGAACTTGGATTGTGAAATGATTGTAGCTATTGGTGAAGCTGCAACTAAATATAAGTCAGTTATCACTGATTTAAAATCTTAAATAGTGTTATTTAATTATAATCACTATTAATTATTTTTTTTATTTTTTATATTTTTTACTTTTCAAATGCTCTCACTTAATCTTTTTTAAATATTAAATATAATATGTTAATAAGGGTTATTGGTAGATAGTATTTGATTATTGTAATACTTCTATTTTGATAAATGAAGGTTTAATTATGACTAGTTATATAAATCATCCATTAATTAAAGAGAATTCCATTGAATCAAGACTTTATCAGCAAATTCTCGCAGGGGATGTTTTAAAGAAAGGAAATACTATGGTTGTGGCACCTACTGCACTTGGTAAAACAATTGTGGCAATTTTGGTTGCTGCAGATAGGTTATATAAGGTTAAAAATTCCAAAGTTTTAATTTTAGCACCTTCTAAACCTTTAGCTATTCAGCATGAAGCCAGCTTTAAAGAATTTTTAAATCTTCCTTGCACTTCTATAACTGGTGCCGTAAAAACCGATGAGCGTGTTACAAGATGGGAGGAATCCAGAATCATTTGTGCAACACCCCAAACTGTCGAATCCGATTTACTGAACGGACGTTATGATTTAAGCAGTGTATCACTAATTGTTTTTGATGAATGTCACCATGGTGTTGGATCTTATTCTTATGTTTATTTGGCTTCCAGATATGTGCAGGAATCTAAATTTAATCTTATTTTAGGTTTAACCGCTTCTCCAGGTTCTGATAAATCAAAAATCAAAGAGGTTTGTCAAAATTTATATATCCAAAATATAGTTGTCAAGACTGAAGACGACACGGATGTAAGGCCTTATTTTAATCCGGTCGAAATAGAGTGGGTTAGAATAAAGATGAGCGAAGCGCTGGAAAAAATTAAAACCAATTTGGATAAGGCTTTGAAGATTAGATTGAAAGCCTTGAAAAATATGGGTGTTATTAATACAGTTTCGGTCAATAAAGTGGATATCCTAAATGCTAGAGGTAGGATACAAGGCGAGATTGCAAGGACCACTAATCCGAATAAGGACTTGTTTCAGGCCATTTCAATATTGAGTGCCGTAATCAATATACAGCACGCTCAGGAGTTGATTGAAACTCAGGGGGTCGCTACTTTCAACAAATATGTTGCAAGGTTGCGAAAAAAGAAAACCAAAGCTGCAAAATCATTGATGTGGGATGATAATTTTGGACGTGCCGTTACACTTGCAAAAGAAGCTGAAAAGCATGGTTGGGAACATCCAAAATTAAGGGAATTAACTAAAATTCTTAAAAAGGAGCTTGGTTCTGGTGACGGACAAACAAAGCTTCAGTCCAAGAGATTCACAGATAATGATGACGATGCCTCATCAAAGATAATTGTCTTTACCCAATACCGTGATACTCTTGAAATGATTCATAAAAAGCTTGAAAAAGAAGGAATTAAATCTGCTAAATTCTTTGGTCAAGCAGCTAAAGATGGTGAAAAAGGTTTGACTCAAAAGCAACAGAAAGCTATTATCAAATCTTTTAGAATGGGTGAATATGATGTATTATTGTCGACCAGTGTTGCAGAGGAAGGTATTGATATTCCTGCAGTTGATTTGGTAATTTTGTATGAGCCTGTTCCTTCTGAAGTCAGAATGATTCAGAGAAGGGGGAGGACAGGTCGTAAAAGAACTGGTCGTGTAAAAGTTTTAATAACAAACGGAACAAGGGATGAAGGTTATTACTGGGCTTCCATCAATAAGGAAAGCCGAATGAAAAATCAATTGATTGATCCTGATGTTTTAGAGGAGTTAAATCAGTCAGCTGTTCAAAGAATGGAAGGTGAAAAGAAAGTTAAAGTTCTTGAAAGACCAAAACAGGAAAATGACTTCCCTGTTGTTTATGCAGATTCTCGTGAAGGTAATTCAAAAGTTATCAGACATCTGACTGAAATGGAGATGGATGTTAAAGTTAGGTCAATGGCTGTTGCCGATTATCAGGTTAGTGATGAGGTAGCCATTGAAAGAAAAACAACTAAAGATTTTGTAGATTCAATAATTGATAAAAGATTGTTCAAACAAGCTCGTGAATTGTCTGAAGAGTTTAAAAAGCCTTTGATGATTCTTGAAGGTGATGATTTATATGCGGGTATGGTTAATGCAAACGCTATCAGAGGGTCCATCGCATCCATCGCATTGGATTTTGGAATCAGTATAATTCCTACTAGAAATGCTCAGGATACTGCAGCAATGATTAAAAGGATTGCAATTAGGGAACAAAATGGAGAACAATCTCCCGTTCAAATCAGAACAGATAAAAAACCTGTTAGCTTATTGGAGCAACAGTTGTTCATTGTGGAGTCATTACCTAATATAGGTCCGGTCAATGCAAAAAATTTATTGGAACATTTCGGTACTGTTGCAGGAATAATAAATGCATCCGAAAAAGAGCTTCAGGAAGTTGAAGGAATAGGTAAAAAAACAGCGGAAAATATTAGAAAAGTTGTTGATTCCAAATATTTATATTTCCAAAAAGAAATTAAAGAAAAAAGACTTCTTTAGAAGTTTTTCTTCATATATTCATAACTTTTTTTAATGGAATCAAAGTCATTTACTTCAAGGATATAGATGCCTTTGTAATTTTTTGATTCTAATGAATTGATTATATCATTTAATTTAATATTCCCTTCACCTAATGGTAGGTGTGCATCATCATCACCAAAATTATCATGCGCATGTACGTGTTTAATTGAATCAAAAATTATCTCATCTGCGGAGTATCCTGCATGGTTGGCATGGCCGATGTCTAATGTCATGTACATTTCGTATTCTTCAAGCAATTCATTCAGGGCATGAATGTCCTGATAAATCATTGTATCAAAATTCGGCATGTTTTCAATGGTTGCCATAACGCCCAAATCGTTTGCATAATCTCCAATTTCTTTAATTGACCTGTTTGAAAACTCATAAACCTCTTTTTTAAAGTATTTGCTTGCTAAAAATGATGATGTTCCGGGATGAACGACAACAGCTTCCGCATCAACTTCATTTGCCAAATCAATAGATGATTCAATCTGCTTTATTGAGTTTAATCTGCTTTGGTCTTGAGGGCTTGCAATGTTAACATCCATAAAGGGTGCATGAATGGAGTATTTTAAATTATAGCTTTCCAATAGGTCCTTATCAATTCTTTCTGCAGGATATTGATGAACTAGTTCGGCATAATCAAGTCCTAAACTTTCAATGAATTCTAAACTTTTTTCCAAATCAAATTCTATGCCTGCTAATGTTGATGCTCCGATTTTCATAGTATCTCCTATTTTTTAACAGCAGTAATTTCCAATCCCATTTCAACAGCTTCCAATAGGAAATCGGATAATTCAATGCCTTTTTTAATTTTTATTTCTCCTTTTTTGGATGTTGTTGCAGTAAGCAAATATTCTCCGTTAATGTAAATGTCAAAGTTTTGTCTTCCGTTGTCTTTACCTAAATCCAAAATCAGCTGCTTTCTAGTATGTATGATGTCAATTTCAAATGGATTTTTATTGACAGGCTTTTCTTCAATGATTTCGACCCCTAAACTTATTCCAATGCTTTCTTCAATTTCAGCGATTCGTTTACCGTTTTTTCCAATAATCTTTGGGACGAACTCTTCTGGGATGTAAATATTTGCTCTTTCTGGTGAAATTACCTCCACGTCAACTTTGGATTTTTTAGGAAGAATCTTTTTGATTTTCCTTAAAATTTCCTTTTCTGCAATTTTATCTACTGAAGATTTGTATCCCTCTTCACTATTGCTTCCATTAACCAAGTCAATGTCCATGACTATTGTCTGTTCGCCATATGTGTAGATTTCATTTTTAAGTTCTCCTGTTTCAAAGTCACGAACTTCGATAACTGGCCTTGCAAGATCAGCTTCCTTCATTCCTGTTGGGACTTTGACGGTCATTTTTGTTTCATAAACGCTTGTCACTTTTCCGTCTTCAATGTAAATGCTTGTATCAACAATTGAAGGAATTACTCCAAGTTCTACTCTTGATGAAATTCTTTGTATAGCATCTATTGGTCTTGTTGCATGCACAACACCAATCATTCCAACACCTGCCAATCTCATGTCTGCAAATATGCTGAAATCGGTGTTTTTCCTAAGTTCATCATAAATTGTGTAGTCTGGCCTTACAAGCAGCAAGACATCTGCAGTATTTTCCATCCTTCCTTCAAGAGGACTGTACTGTGTAATGTCATCAGGCAATTGCAAATCCCTAGGGGATTCCATGGTTTTAACGATTTTGTTTAATTTGGATGAATAGTATTTTGCGATGGCTTGTACGAATGTGGATTTTCCAGCACCTGGCGAACCTGAAATCAGAATTCCTTCTGCATTGGTTCTGATTCTTTCAAGCAGTTTGTCTGAAAGGTGGTATTCGTCCAAATTGATGTTGGCGACAGGCCTTACTATGGTAATTTCCAAACCTTCTGAGAATGGAGGATATGCAATTGAAATTCTGTACTCCCTTGATTGGACAACAAAGGAACCCTCTTTTGATGATTCCAAATATGTCTTCGGATCACTTTTTGCCTTGTCGAGAATTTCATCCATAATTTCATGAATTTGTGAGTATGAATAAGGCTGGTTTTCAAGTTTGACAAAGTCAATGTGTCCAGGCACTCCTTTTTTTGCCATAGGAATTACATTTTCCTTTAGATGAACTGACATTGTTGTTTCATCAAAGAATTTTTCGATTGAGAGAGCTTTTTCAATATATTTTTGTTCATAATAGTAAACGGGAATTCCCTGAGCTTTTGCGGTTTCGGCCTGCACCTTGTCGTTTGTGAGCAATGTTCCCATTTCAGACCTCGCTAAATCTCTGATGATGCTGTCGATTTCACCACTCTTGGCATACTTGATGTCATAATTGGTTGGGCGTTTGCCTTTAAAATCAATAGCCAATTCTCCTTCATATTGCATCCGCTGCAATTTTTGAAGTTCCTTTAGGCCTTTATGCCCTTCGCTTCTATTGTCATTGGCCTGATGTTCAAGTTCACAAACAACTGCTTCGGGAACAATAATTTCCGGATAATCCAGGTCTTCCTTTTCAACAATTTCGCTCACGGCACCGATTATAACAGCACTTGTGTCTGGAATAATACGTTTCATTTTAATACACATCATCCGGGTTTACAAGTCTTTCCAAGATAATTTCCAAATCATCATCTTTCAAGTCTTCAATATCTACATTTTCAGTATTTAATTTTCTAAAAAAGCAGGATTTATAGCCTTCATGGCATGCTGCACCGGTTTGCTTTATTTTCAAAACGATGGCATCCATGTCGCAGTCAACAAGTATTTCCTTAACTTCCTGAAAATGACCTGAACTTTCTCCTTTTAACCAGATTTTGTTTCTGGAAGTACTCCAATAATGTGCTTTTCCGGTTGCAACTGTTTTTTGAAGTGCTTCTTTGTTCATGTTAGCCAACATCAGTATTTGGTTGGTTTCAGCATCCTGAGCAACTGCAGTAATAACCTTTTGGCCGTTAATTTCATGTCTAAAATTTATTTCCATTTTATTCACCTTTGATATAATCTACTATGTCGTCGACATCAATCAGCTCTTGATTTCCACTGATCATGTCTTTTATTGTGATTTTACCTTGTTCCAAGTCTTTGGACCCTATGATTGCTATTTTTTCTACCTTGATTTTGTCCGCATAGTTCATTAGTTTTTTGAATTTTTTGCCGTTCAAATCAACATCTGCTTTGATGTTGTTTCTTCTTAAAAGCTGGGTGATTTCGTATGCTTTATCGCGCACATCATCTGAAATTGGAGCTACATATATGTCTAAATGAGGAGGCAATTCTTTTTTATCGGTCAACTCTTCAACAGCATTCATCAATCTGTCAAAACCTAATGCAAATCCTGTTGATTCAACTTCTTGTCCTCCAAATACTTTAACGAGGCTGTAAGATCCTCCGCCACAGATTTGTTTTTGTGCTCCAAGTTCTGGAACATATATTTCAAAGACAATTCCTGTGTAGTAGTCGAGTCCTCTTGCAACTCCCAGGTTCAGTGTATAATTTTCAACTTTGAAGTTTTCAAGCAAGGAGATTAATTCCTTTAATTCTTCCAATGCTTCTTTAGGTTCGTCATATGGTGCAATTAACTCTTCAACTTCACTTAAAATTGTTTTGTCCCCAACAAGATCAATTAATTTTAATAGTATTTGATTCAATTCATCATTGTCAATTACAGGGTTTTCGCCGCTTAATGATTCGATTAAGAGGTCTTTGTCTCCTTTGTCGATTACAACCATTATTTCCCTTTGGGTTTCAGTTGAAATTTCAAAGTGTTTGAATAGCCCTCTTATGATTCCCAAATGGTTGATGTTGACATCGGCGGTTGTAATTCCCAAAGCATTGATGGAATCTGTACAAAGTGCAATGACTTCTGCTTCTCCTTGTGGTGTTTTTGCACCGATTAATTCACAACCGAATTGCCAAAACTGTCTGAATCTTCCTTTTTGAGGCCTTTCATATCTAAAGCAACTTCCGTAGTAATAAAGTTTGATAGGTTTTGTGGAAGTTTTTTCGAGTTCATTGAGATATAGTCTTGCAACTGGTGCTGTAATTTCAGGTCTTAAAGTTAATTCTCTGTCTGATTTGTCTTTAAAGTTGTATAATTGGTCAACAATTTCTTCTCCAGATTTTGTTGTAAATAACTTTAATTCTTCAAATAAAGGTGTTTTGATTTCTTGATAACCATAATTTTCAAAAATATTTCTTAAGGTACTTTCTGCTTGTTTACGTTCTCTCATCTCTTCAAATAAGAAATCTCTTGTACCTCTTGGTCTTAAAAATTCCATTTTAGCTCTCCTATGAATAAATTTATTATAATTAAAATATGTTTATACAAAGTTATATAATCTTTGTTAATTAATTAAATAATATATGAAAATTAAAGGCAGTACAAATATTGTGGGATTGATAGGCCATCCTGTGGAACATAGTTTTTCACCACCTATGCACAATGCGGCATTTGATGCATTGGGTATGGATTATACTTATGTGGCATTTGATGTTAATCCGGCAGAATTACAAAAGGCTATTGAAGGCGCCAGGTCATTGAATATCAGGGGATTTAATGTAACAATACCTCATAAGATTGAAGTTATGAAATATCTGGATGAAATCGACGATGTCGCTAGACTGATTGGTGCGGTAAATACAATCGATTTTAAAAATCTTAAAGGTTACAATACTGATGGGATAGGTGCTGTAAGAGCTATTGAAGAAGTGACTTCAATTAAAAATAAGAATGTTGTTATTGCAGGTGCCGGTGGTGCATCAAGGGCAATTTCATTTTACATTGCTAAATATGGTGCTGATTCTCTAACAATATTGAACAGAAATGTGGATAAGGCCCAAAGTTTGGCCCGTGATGTTTCAAATTCAGGTTTGATAGGTGATGTAAAGTCAGATTCAATTAATGAAATCAATGCCTATTTGGCAGATGCGGATATTTTAGTCGATACAACACCTTTGGGAATGCATCCTCACATTAACGATCAACCAATTGCCACTGCAGAAAATATGCATGATGAATTGGTAGTATTTGATGCAGTATATAATCCAAATGAGACAGTATTGCTTAAACAGGCCATTGAAGCTGGAGCAAAACCAGTTTATGGAATTAAGATGTTATTGTATCAGGGTGCTGAAAGCTTTAAGATTTGGACTGGGGCGGATGCTCCTGTAGATATTATGGAAAAAGCGCTAAAAGACACACTTAATATAGAATGATAATATGGATTTCATGTTTGACATTTCCGGATTGAGCGAAGAAAAAGAGGAGTTCACCACTTCCAAAAAAGATGTTTTGAAGTTCTTGAAGATTATTGGAGTGGACAGTCGTTTTATTTCCTATACTCCTGAAAAGATTTACATTAACAATTTGAGGTTTTCCAAGTTTTCAAGAAAAAGGCAGGATACATTCAACAAGCAATATCCAGAAATCGAAGTTGTAAGAAATAGTCTGTTTCAAAAGATTTGCTCCAAATCGTCAAAGGTTCTGTCTTTGGAAATAGAACCAAACTCTGTTATTTTAATGCCTCGGGACAATTTCATGGTTGACGTGTTGATGGAACCGTATACTCGTAAATATGGGGTAAAGTTGATTCATGATGGCGATTATGATTATGTGGTTAATCCTACAATTTTGGATGATGAGGTGAACGATATATTTTCAACTATATTCAGTGGTGAAGGTTTAAGGTTTAACAGAAGTTCCAATGAAATCTATCCTTTAATCAATGTTCCTTTGGATTGGGTCAACTCATTTTTGGAAATGGATGGCAAAGATAAAATTAAAAATGAAAATAATGATGAGTTGGCTACCTCTTTTATGGAATTTTTGGAAGATGTAGCTCCTCAATATCGTGAAAATGTTTTGAAGGCCTCTGAATACATTGAAAAAAAATTAGAAACTAAAGAGTGAAACCTGTTTGTCGGTTTTCTTTTTAGGTTTTTCCTCTTCAGCATTATCAGCTTCTTCTTTAGGTTCCTCTTCAATTGGAATCTCTTTTTCTACTGGTTCCTTTTCAATATTGTCTTCAATTGGAATTTCTTCAACGCTTTCTTCAGTTTCAATCAGAATCTCTTCTGGAGCATTCATCATTTGATTTTGAAGTTCTTCAAATCTCCTGTCACGCTCTTCAACTCTCATTTGAGCCTTTTGTTTTTCCATCTTGTTAATGACCTTTTTAGGGATTTTCTTTTTCCTGAAGCGTTTTATCTCATTTTCATCTAACTCTAAAAAGTTGGAAATTTCCCATGCGAGCTCATCATCTTTAAACATGATTTCCAGATATGGAAACATTGAAATTCCTACTGCATGTGAAATATGCATTTTTTGAGTCATCTTTTCGGCAATTTCATCTCTGAGATTTCTTTTGCCTCTGTTACGACCCATTAATGAAAATATGCTTGGTGTTTGAATTTTTGAAAATTTTTTATAGGTTTCCTTTTTGGAGGAACTTACTCCAATTCCCATGAAATCACTTGCATATTTCCAGTAACCATAATTTCTGCTGCTTCGAGCTCTTCCAAAGTATAAATCCGCTTTTGCTATGTTTTCATAAGCATTTTTTATTTCATTTTTATCACTATATTCTCGCGGAATGTTTTCGGCAATGTATTCCATTACAAGTGTAGGGTCTTCATCGACTCTTAAAGCTTCCCGTACATGCTGCGGATTTTTGCTTTTCAAAACTCCAGTAATTGCATTGAAAATGTCTGAACGGTCGTCTTTTGTTCTTAGATTTTCAACATCTTTTGGTTCCAATACTTTATCAGTATCTGCTAGTGCCTGAAGGGTGTTGATTGCAGAACGCATATCTCCATTTGATTTTTTAGCGATTAACTCCAGAGCCTTTGGATTAGCTTTAACTTCTTCTTTTTGAGCTATTTCCTTTAAGGCTTTCCTGATGCTTGGGCTTCTCACTTTCGGCATTTTGATTACAGTACATTTCGGTTTAATTGACTGCAACCTTTTGGAATAGAAGTCATTGGCCATTAAAATCATAGGATGCTTGGAATTTTTAATTATCTCTCCAATTGCCTTTACTCCGCCACGGTCATTGGTCCCATGGATTCCGTCAACTTCGTCCATTATGATTAATTTGTATTCATCTCCAAATAGTGACCTTGATGAGGATGACTCTCCAATTGTACTTTTGATTACGTCCTGTGAACGCTTGTCACTTGCATTAAGTTCAATGTATTCTGAAAATTCCTTTGCTATTATCAATGCAAGGGTTGTTTTTCCAATTCCCGGAGGCCCAACTAAAAGTAGGGGTTGCTGGGGATTTCCATTTTTCCAGTTTCCAACCCAATCTAGGATTATCTTTTTCTCTTTTTTGTTACCGACCACTTCATCTAAGGTTTGCGGTCGGTATTTGTCAGTCCATAACATTTCTATACCTTAGATAAATTTAGTTAATAATGCTTCAAGTTGAATTCTAGGATTTGCCCCTTCTCTTATTCTGAAGTCACAATCCGCAATTGATTCTATTAATTCTATGTAAAAGTCAGGTTCCATTTTTCCTTCGACAACTCTTTTCGAAACTTCCTGATAAATTTGGGTTACCATGTCTTCTCCACTGGTTCCCTGTAAAACCATAGTTTCCCTAAGAAGTGTTCTTGCACCTAAAAAGTCCCCCATGAGAGCTTTATTGATCATATTTGCAATTTCTTGAGGTTTTGCTTTTGAAACAACTTCGTATACTGAGTCTTCTGTAATTGCTTCGCCTTCTGAAGCAGCGGCCTGCAAGACATTAACAGCTTTTCTCATATCTCCTTCAGCGAAATAGACTATTGTTTCGATACCTTTGTCATCAGCATCAAATCCTTCATTTTCACAAATGAACTTTAATCTTTCTGCTATTTCTTCTCCTTTAACCGGAGCGAATCTGAAGATTGCGCATCTTGATTGAATTGGGTCGATGATTTTTGATGAATAGTTACAGGAAAGAATAAATGAAGCGGTTTTTGTATACATTTCCATTTCACGTCTAAGTGCATGTTGTGCGTCTTTTGTCATGTTGTCTACTTCATCTAGAAAGATTATTCTAAATGGGGCACCTACAGGCTTAAGTCTACAGAAGTTTTTTATGCGATCCCTTACTGTGTCAATTCCTCTTGCATCGGATGCATTCAATTCTAAGAAATTATTTCTCCAGTATTCTCCTAAAATTGATTTTGATAATGCCAGTGCAGTTGTTGTCTTTCCAACACCTGCCGGACCTGTAAACATTAAGTTAGGCATGCTGCCTTCGCCTACATATTTTTCAAGTCTGGTAATGATTTGTTTTTGTCCTACGATGTCTTCTAATTTTTGTGGTCTATATTTTTCTACCCATGGTCCACTCATTCAATCACCATTTTTTTACTAGTAAAAGGTTATGTATTTTGTTAATAATTAACTTTTTGTTAATGTTTTTATATGTGAAAATATTATATATAATTCAATTGGGAGAGTATTTGATAACTAATATGTAATATATTTTAAAGGTGTTAAAATGAGAGGTACATGGAAACTTAAACTTAGAATGATTCTAACATCTGTAATAATGTTCACAATCGTTTATTTCCTCATATTTCTTGTCGGAAGATATTTGGGAATAAGCAGTTGGAGAATATATGCAGTTGTGAGCTTAGTGATTGTATTTTTACAGTACTGGTTTGGACCATCCATTGTCAAACGCTCAATGAATGTAAGGCCCTTGTCTGAAGCTGAAGCTCCCCACATTCATCAAATGGTTCAGGAATTGGCCGATGCGGCAGGAGTTAAGAAACCTGAACTGGGAGTATCACAAATCAATGTTCCAAATGCATTTGCATATGGTAGAACAAGTAGAAGTGGCCATATTGCTATAACTCGCCCTATTTTAGGATTGCTTGATGATGATGAGCTAAGGGCAGTTTTAGGTCATGAAATGGGCCATATTAAACATAATGATATGGCTGTAACTGCGGCCGTTAGTGTAATTCCTATGATTTGTTATTACCTTGCATTGTCATTCATGTTTTCAGGCGACAATGACAATGGAGGAGCTATTATTATTGGAATTTTAGGATATTTGTTTTACTTAATAGGACAGTTACTTGTATTGTTCATCTCAAGAACTCGTGAATACTATGCTGATGAGGCAAGTGTTGAGTTTGGAAATCGTCCGGCAGCGTTGGTATCAGCACTTTATAAGTTGTCTTACGGTGCTTCAAGATGCAGTAAAGAAACAATCGATGAGGTAAATACCAACAGGGCATTCTTTGTAAATGATGTAAATAATGCAAAGCATGATATTAATGATTTCCAGCAAATTGACTTTGACGGTGATGGAAGAATATCTGATGAAGAGTTAAGAAAACTTGCCAACTCAGAGATTAAAATTTCAAAAACAAATGGAATAATGGAATTGTTCTCCACTCATCCGGATTCCTTGAAAAGAGTAAAAAGATTGGCAGAATTAGAAAATTAGGTGTTATAAATGAAGATGATTTTAGATGAACGTGGTAAGAAATATGTTTTAAAACCTGGTCAGGACTTTCAAAGCGATTTGGGAATTGTTAAGGCCGAAGTATTGGACTCTGCCGAAGTTGGTGATGAAGTTAAAAGTCATCTTGACCACACATTTAAAATCATGAAACCTAACATCAACGATTTCATTGATATAATGGACCGCAGATGTTCAATTCTAATTCAAAAAGACATTGGACAGGTTTTGGCACACACCGGTTTGGGCTATGGTTCACGAGTAGTCGATGCGGGAACAGGTGCCGGAGCTATTGCCCTTAATTTTGGTAATGTGGTCGGGCCTGAAGGCCGTGTATTCACCTATGAGATACGTGAAGACTTTGCTGAAGTTGCAAATAAGAATATTGAAAACTTTGGAATTACAAATATCGAAGTTAAAAACAAGGATATTAAGGAAGGAATCGATGAAGATAACATTGATTTAGTATTTTTGGACTTGCCAAAGCCGTTTGAGATATTTGAAGAAGTTTTGGAGTCTTTAAATGTTGGTGGATGGCTATGCGTTTATGCACCTTATATAGACCAGGCCGAAATCTCATACCGCATTGCTAAAAAATTGGGTTTTTATGACATTGAAATTTTCGAAACTTTGGAACGTGGCCTTGAAGTTCGCCAACAGGGTGTGAGACCAAAAACACGTATGGTTGGCCATAGCGGATATCTGGTTTTTGCAAGAAAACTATAAGATTGTCCGCCTCACTATCTTTTTTAATAAACTCAAAACCTTTTTTTTTTTAAATGATGCTTTCAATGCAAATCAAAATCGTGCAGATGTTGAAAAGATAAAAACGATATTTCGAAGAATTTTACATTGTCGTTTAATTAATTTTACCGGTAATTATTTTGCTGTTTTTTAAAAATTCTTTAATAATTTTAGTCGATATTTTAATTAAATATGTGCTATTTTTTTATTTTAATAATTTGCATTAAAACATATAAATTGAAAAAAATAGTATATTGGAATAGAAAATCTATTCCATAAATATTGCTGGTTTGTAAGGCATTGCATTTCTTGCCTTATTTTGTGGGTCGTAAGAATCATCAGTATGGATAATTACTTCATTTCCACATTCCTCTTTGATGTAGTCAATAGCATCAGTTAATATGGCTTTTTCATCGATTTTACCGATGTATCTTGTTTTGGTAATTTCCTTACCGATTTTTTTAGCTACCATGGCTATTTCCTTTTTATCGTCATAGATTTTAGCTCCAATAGCTCGTCCCATGATTTGGCCGATATCAGGTTTGCCGACTTCATCAGCTATTTTGTATAATTCCCATTTCCAATCTGGAGCAAGATAAATGTGGACTTTTTCGATTTCATCTCCAACCATTTGTTTGATGTGTGCAATATCCTTGATGATATTTTCCACTAAATCTTCTGATTTTTCTATTTCAGGACTTACTTTTGCATCATCAGCTTCAGGCCAACTAGCTTCACTTACAAATCCTTCTCCACCATATTTGCTCCATAGTTCTTCTGAGGTGTGTGGAGTAAATGGAGCTAAGAGCCTAATCCAAGCTTCCAGTACTGTTGATAAAACATAAATGACGCCTGGATCTTGTGCATCAATAATATGTTTTACACGGTATAAATAATGGTCTACATCCTTTTTAAGTAAGAACAGAGAATCTTGTAAAGCTTGTCTTGTCTGGAAGACTTCCAATGCTTCAGTTGCATTTTTGACATGTTGGTTGAGCTGGCTAATCATCCATAAATCAATGGTTCTTGTAAGTTCAACCTCTTCGATGTTGCTTAAGTCTAAAGCAGAACCTTTGATTTCTTCAACTCTTGCTGCAAACTCTCTGAACCATTCAAGTCTTCTTTTAGTTCCAAGTACTTCTTTTTCCCTCCAATCGAAGTCTTGCCATGGTTCGGCAGATGCCATCAGGAATAGTCTTACAACGTCGGCAGTGTAATCTCTGATTGCATCTTTTAAAAGAATTACATTACCTTTTGAGGATGACATTTTGTTTCCTTCTAAAAGGCCCATACCGAATACTACTGTTCCTCTTGGCCATTTGTCTTTTGGATAGATTGCACTGTGGTGGAACATCAAAAAGCTTAAATGGTTTCCTACAAGGTCTTTTGCAGATAATCTCCAGTCAAGTGGATACCAATAGTTAAACTCATCTTGAATTTCTTTAACCTTTTCTGCAGGCACGGTAATGTCTCCGGAATCTTTATCTAGGAGTACCTTATCGAAAAATGCTCTGTTCAAGTCATCAGGATTCATGTCTCTTAGATATTTTGCAATTGAATAGTAAGACATGTAAATGGTAGAATCTGTTAAAGGTTCAATTAACCATTGGTTATCCCATGGAAGTCTTGTTCCAAGTCCTACTTTTCTAGAACAGGCCCAATCGTCTAGCCAGTTGAGATAATATTCAAAGTTATTTTTGATTTCGTGAGGAATGATTGTTTCGCCTTCAAGAACTTCTAAGGTCTTTTCGGTCCACTCTTCGTTTCCGTATTTCATGAACCATTGGTCATCCATGATTTTGACAACACAGTTGTTTCCACATCTGCAGACTACTGGCCTTTCAGCAAAGTCATACATGATTGTAGCCATATTTTCTTCAATCAATTTTTCTTTTAGCTCTTCACGAGCAAAACGAACCTTCATTCCACCAAAGCCTGGAATGGAGTCGATAATTTTACCTTTACTGTGTTGGGCTTTGTATAGTTCGTTTGTAGCTTCATGTAATTTTTCATCGTTTTGGTCGGTAATTCCCAATCTTTCGATGATGTCGGCAGCAGGAATTTCGCCATATCCTTTAAGTGTACATACTGGAATAGGCTCCACATTGTCAATGATTCCATCCAAATTATATTTGGATATTAATTCATCGTTATTTTTCAAATCTTGGAGTGCAATATAATCTGCCGGTGCATCTGCAGGTTCTGAAAATACTACACCACTTCCGTAGGATGCACTTACAAAACTTGCTGGGAAAATTGGTAATTCATCACCAGTAAATGGATTGATTGCCATTTTGCCGATTAAATCATTAGGATCGATTTCTTCAATAATGTCTAAATCCTTAATTTGATTGGATAAGTTGTAGTGAGCTTCTTTTGTAACGACCCAATTTTCTCCTTCTGCATTGACAAGCACGTATTCCACATCCGGGTTTAACCAGATGTTTGTTGCTCCAACGATGGTTTCAGGCCTTAAGGTTGCAGTTACCAGTAATTTATCGTCAATCTTAAATTTGAGCAAGGTCAATTCATTTACTCCAACACCTTCACCTTCAAGCAGGTCGTGGTCTCCAACAGGGTTGTCACAGTTCGGACAGTATTTTACTGGGTGTTCTCCTTTTGCAACCAATCCTTTTTCGTAAAGGGTTGTAATTTGCCATTCGATGAATTTTTTATATGTAGGGTCAATAGTTCTGAATTCTCTTCTCCAGTCAATTGAATAACCCATTTCTTCCATTACTTCATGATATTCTGTTGAAAAGTATTTAACAATAAATTCGGGATCTTCCAATTGGGGTAAGGTTTCTTTTGGAACTCCATGAACTCTTTCATATAAATCAAGTGTCCATGGGTCTTTTCTTTTAATCCTGTCTGCAATTCCAATAACTGGTGCACCGGTTACGTGCCATGCCATTGGGAATAGTACATTGTAGCCTTCCATTCTTTTAAATCTTGCATAAACATCAGGTACGGTATAAGTACGTCCGTGACCAATATGCATAGCTCCACTAGGGTATGGAAAAGCTACTGTAAGGAATAATTTTTCTCTTTCGTCTGGGTTGGATTCAAATAGCTTTGCATCTGCCCATTTTTTCTGCCATTTCTTTTCTATATTTTCACTCACCAAATCACCATTATAAGATTGTTTTTTGAGGACTTTCAGGAACTTTACTTTTATGTTCGCTCCTAATAACTTTGGTAATAATCATATCAACATCATCTGCTGAAATTTCTAGCTTTTCAGCGATTTCAGTATTTTTCATATCTTTTTCAGTGTATAAATAGAGAATTTGGTCGATTAAATCATAACTCATTCCAATTTCTTCTTCATCAGTCTGATTGTTCCATAAACCTGCTCTCGGAGGTTTTTCAACAATTTCTTGAGGAACATTTAAGAATTTGGCCAATTCATACACGTCATTTTTATATAGGTCTCCTATCGGTTCGATATCGCATGCGCCATCTCCATATTTTGTAAAGTAACCGATAAGAATTTCGCTTTTGTTACCTGTTCCGCTGACAAGGTAATTTTTAGCATTAGCATAATAATAAATGATTGTCATTCTGATTCTAGCTTTGAGGTTTCCAATTGATAGTTCATCTTCCTCAAGCTGTGTCATGGATAAATATTCGTTTAAAATGCTGTCGATAGCTATTTCTTTATAGTCAATTCCTAACTTTTGGGCTATTTCTATTCCATGAAGTTTGTCTTCTGTTGGTGTTGTTGTTGATGGCATTATGATTCCAAATACTTTATCTTTACCCAATGCTTCACATGCAAGATAGGCCGCAAGTGTAGAGTCGATTCCACCACTTAACCCAACTATTACTCCTTCAGTGTTAGCTTCAGATACTTTTTGTTTAATAAATTCAGCAATGTCTAATTTTGTTTTTTCTAAGTTTAAATTTGGAATTTCAGTAATATTCTCACCAACCTAATCATTCATACAATAAATAATATGTACTTTTTGTTTAATAATATTATAGTATATGTCTGATGTAGAACTTATTTGCGACAAATCTTTCAGTGATGTTGATAGTGAAATCCTTGACAGGTTCATGGAGTTTCAGCAAGCGCTCATTGATAAGGATGAAGTTAAATTGGATGAAATTTTGACTGAAAAGTATGAATTAGTCCATATGTCTGGTAAAAAACAATCTAAACAGGAATTCATCAGCGAGATTATGGACGGTACATTAAATTACTACAAGTCTGAAATAATCGAGCCGACAATATTGTGGGACGATAATGAAAGGGCGACCTTAATCGGCGATGTTACATTAACTGCAAAGGTTTACGGTGTTAATGGAAAATGGACATTGGATACCAGTATTGACTTTGAAAAGATAGATGGTGAATGGTACTTCACTAAATGGGATAATTAATCTTTATTTAACATTTTCGTCAATTCATCAATTTTTTTATTTAATTTTACAGTTTCATCTTTAATTTCTTTTATTTCTCTTTTCAAACATTCGTTTTCTTTTTGCGTTTTATCTATATGCTTTTTAATGGAACTTCTTGTTTCTTCTTCATTCTTTTCCATATATAATCCTGACATGGCGGCTGTAAAAATGCTGATGAACAGAACTCCTATGATTATTGTAAGCATTCCGATGACTTTTCCTTGGTTTGATATTGGAGTGATGTCTCCGTACCCCACGCCGGTGATTGTCACTAATCCATACCAAAACGAATCGAAAATGGATGTAAATGAGTCGTCGATTGCAAATAGGATGATTGAGGATAGAACCATATAGATTATCAGAATAATTGACAATGTCCTAAGCAATTGGTTCTGTACAAAAAACTTAAATGAACGTATATCTGTTTTTTGAATGTTGAAAATTCTGATTACTTGGAAAAATTGAACTATTCTCAATACTCTAAACACTGTCAAATATCTTAGGAATATGAAATTGAATGGAATTATGGAAATTATATCAACTATGTGCCCTTTTAAAAACTGTAAAGTACTGCAATCCCGGTTAATGAATTCTACACCTAGATTGATGGCTAGCAATATGCAAACAAATAAATCAAATACTGCCATAAATTCAAGATCTGATGTGGGAATGTCAAAAAGAGTGATTGCAACAATGAAAATCAAATCTATGATGATTAGTATTATCAAAATTAGATTCTTGAACTGTATTAATTTTTCATTATTTTGAATATCTGGAAGATTCATGATTTTTCCCATTGTTTTGTAATATCTTTTTTGTATATTTTTGTTAATATAATTTGGCTAAAATTCATTACATTAATTAGTTATTAACGTCAAACCATTTAATAAAGAATAATAATTATGGAATATAGGAAATGACAATATGAGTTTGAAAAATCAAGATGAAACAATCAAGGAGAAAATCAAAAAGGCATTTTCATTATCTGAGGACTCCGCATCAAATGAGGAGATTCGTACACGTCTTTTAGATGGTGGACAAGTAACTGGGACTAATATGTGTGTTCTGGTATGTGCAATGGTAATTGCATCTGTCGGTCTTAATGTGAGTTCAACTGCTGTGATTATCGGTGCGATGCTGATTTCACCTATAATGGGGAGTATTCTCGCTTCAGCTTATGGAAACGTGTCTGCAGATTATCATTTGTTTCAAAATCATATGCTTGGTTTTGGAATACAGATTGCAATCAGTGTTGCCGCTGCTACAATCTATTTTCTTTTGTCTCCGGTTAAAGAGCCAACAGCGGAATTGCTTGCAAGAACATCTCCGACTTTTTTTGATGTGCTGATAGCATTTTTCGGAGGAATTGCAGGAATCATAGGACAAACCAGGCTGGACAAAACAAATACTGTTATTCCGGGTGTTGCAATTGCAACAGCTTTGATGCCGCCACTTTGTACCTGCGGATTTTCTATTGCAAACGGAAGATGGGATATGCTTCTTGGAGCTGGATATCTGTTCATCATAAATGCGTATTTCATTTTTTTGGCTGCCAGCATTATTTTATCTATTCTAAAAATTCCAAAAACAAAAGAATTGTCTGAAAAAGAGTGGAGAATTCATCGTTTAAGAATGGTTCGTAATACAATTATCATAGCGTTGCCTAGTATAGTAGCACTTTATTACATGGTATGTTAAAAAATAAGTGTCTTGAAGAAGGAAATCTTTTATTTTCCTTTTTATAGGGGTTATAATGTGGAGTGTCGATGTCTTTAATCTTTTTTCTGTATGTCTTTAAATTCTCGGATTTCCTTTTTTAACTCCTGAATTTCTTTTTTCAATTCACTATTTTCATTTTGAATATTTTCTAAATCGGTTTTGATGTCTTCTAAAGTTATCTCGTTATCTTTTTTAAGCAGACGGTTTGTTAAAAATGAGGATATTGCTGCAGTGGTTAGAGAAAATACGAATACTCCGGTAACAATCAGGCAGAGGGAAATGATTTTCTCTGTAAATGTTAAAGGAATGATATCACCGTAACCCACGGTTGCCAATGTCACTACAACAAAGTAGAAATAATCAAAAAGATTATATGATGTGCCGAATGTATGGAGTATGGCAGTATAGAGAACTACGGTCACTAGTACACCCATTGTTATTATGTGAAGATTGCTCCTTTTTACAAAATTTTCCAAACCGTCAAAAAACTTGTCAAATAATAGCAATATCCTAAGTAATTTCAAAAGTCTGAAATACCTTAAAAAATTGATTCCTGGAATGGCTATCGGCAGCAGAACCTCAAAAGGTATTGATGCAATCAATGAAACCCAAGTACTTGGTTTTTTTAAAAAAACTGATTTGGGTTGCGAATTGTGTAGGTCATTTGTCCAGTCAATCAAAAGGATTATGCAAACAAAAAAGTCAAACCATAATATGGCAAATGAAATATCATCAGGCAGTGAAACGAATATGGACAGTGAAATTAGAATGATGTCAATAATTATCAAAGTATTCAATGTGTGGATTGTCAAATTATTGAGTTTCATTATTTCACCTTTATGAATTATTCTTGATTAGGAAGCTGCACTTTGGGTGACATTATTATTTCTGGCATTGTTAAGAATATGTTTTAATAGGATATAATAAGCAATGGCAAATGTAACTTCTCCTATTAATATTCCCAGTAAAACACAAACACCGTGTGTGAATATCGGTGCCAATAATGTCACTATTGAAATTTCATAGATAATGATTCCAATTGTAAAGAATAATTCATGATAACTCTTTCCCATTCCATCCAACATTTTTTCTGACATTACTGAAACCTCATTGAATGGAACGATTATAATAGCTGCAAGGGCAATGTAAAATACTGATTCTGGTGCGCCTGTAACTGAAAACAAAGCAAAACCATAATCTCTAATAAAGAAGAATATTATTGTTGAAATAATTGCAATTAGTATGGCCTTTTTAAGCACATAATGATATAAATCCTCTAGTTCATCAATTTTATGGGCTCCGTATAAATGTCCACTGACACTTACCAATCCTCTACCAAATGCTTTTTGTGGGGATATCATTATGGATTCGATTCTTGATGCTGTTGAATAAAGTAGTACACCAATTTGGCCAAGCTGCTCGATTAAAATCTTATTGAAGAAGAGCATGGAAATGCACCATAAACTGTCTGTTAAAAAGTTTGGAAGGGCTACAATGATTATGTCATAAACAATTCCTGGCTTGAAATACTTGAAATTTATTGGAACTTCAGATTTTCCACTTAAATACCAATATAATAAATAAACAGATGTAACTCCTGAAGATAATATTGTAGCATATGAAACGCCACTAACTCCCCAACCTAAAACGAAAATGAAAATAGGATCCAAAATTAAATTCAGGACATTTGTTAGAATAAGTAATCTGGTAGGAATTTTTGAATTTCCTTCAGCCTGCAGTGTATTTGCAAAGAAATTGGAAAAGATAAAAACAAATGGACATAAGAATATTGGAGTCAAATACTGCATTGACAGCTCCATAGAAGAAGTTGCTCCCATATAAGTTAAAATGTTTTCTAAAAAGAATGTAGATATTATAACAATAAATCCAATTACTAAACAGGCTGTAATACCATGCAAAATCGAATTATAGGTATCTGTGAAATCTTCATCACCTATTTCCCTGGACATTATTGAATTGGTTCCAATGCCTATTGATTTTCCAAAACTTATAATCAATGTAACTAATGGCACTGCTACTCCTATTGCAAAAAATGATTCGGCATTCATTTGAGATACCCAAAATACATCAACAAATGAGTATCCGGCTTCAAAAAGTGTGAGCAGAAGCAATGGTGTAGTAAATTGCCAAAAAACTTTTTTGGGGTCGGAATTGAAATCTACATTTTTAACCATAATGTTATTTTGTTTAATGTAATATATATATTATTTTGATTGATGTTTGTTAAAAATGAAAAAACATCAATATATTAATTGGATTTTTGATTTAAATTATAATTTAAGTTGAAAATGAATTTTAACGAAAGCTCAATTCAATTAAAATAGTTTTTAACAGTGATTATTTGTGTATTGAATGTAGTGACTTTCATCCCATAAATTTGAGTTTCTACTAAAAAGAAAAAAGACGAGCAATTGCCGAAGCAATTGCCTTTAAATTATTTAACAATTTTTAGTTTTTTGACTGTTTTGTAGTCAACTTTAACCGGTTACATTTAGTCTATGGTAGATTTAGAACAGTTTAACTGCTTTGAATGTGTAGTTTTGGCAGATTCTCAAAATTACTATGCGATAACTGTCATATGTATGTAGTAGCCAGTGTAAGGCATTTTAATTACAGTTACTTTATCATTACTTCATTTGGAGACTGTCTTGATTGTGGTTTTGACTGTTTTTGCCTTTTTATAGTACTTGTTTCCTGCAAATCCGACACTTACGACATATTTTCCTTTGGACAGTTTAAGGTTGAATGTCGCAACACCTTTTTTATTGGTATATTTGGAATATTTCTTACCTTTGACTTTAATAGTAATTTTAGCCTTCTTGATTGCCTTACCTTTACTGTCCTTTAGGACTGCATTGAATTTCTTGTTTTTAGCTTTGACCTTGAAGGTTTTCTTTTTAGCAGACAATTTTGAAGGGGCTTTCTTGACAACAACCTTGACTTTAGCAGTTGAACTAGCATATGTGCCTGTTCCTTTGAATGTTACCTTTGCAGTATATTTTTTAGGAGCCAAAGATTTTGTAGGAACTTTTATTTGACCTTTTGCATTGGTTTTATAGGGTTTTGTAGTACCTAACTTGACTGAAACCTTAGCACCTTTTATAGGATTGCCTTTAGCGTCTTTCAAGACAACTACCAAGTATTTGTTAATGTTGTATGTTGCAGTAACTGTTTTTGCTGATAATTTTGTCTTTATTTTGTTTACAGTTACATTAACACTGGCTTCTGCTGATTTGTACTTAATATTACCTGAGTATATGGCAGTGACTGTGTGTATTCCGTTTTTAAGTCCGGAAATTTCAACTGTAGCCACACTATTGTTAAGTATGACAGTAGCATAATCATTTCCATCAAGAGTTATGATAACATTACCTGTGGTTGCATTTGGCTTGACAGTTACAGTAACTGTTAATTTATCACCTACATTGATTTTTTTACTTCCATTAATTGCAATGGAACTTGTGCCTTTTCCGGCAATGAATCCTTTATCGACAGATTCGTTCAAATATTTGTCGTCACCAGAGTATGTAATGGAAAATGATTGCATTCCCACTTCTGAAATAACCAGGGGAACAACTGCACAACCATTTTCAACCGAATATAAAATTCCATCATGAATAATATTTCCTTGTGCATCGCCACCTTCAATGATTACTTTAACATTGACGGTTTCACCAAAAGAACCTGCAATATCCTCAATAAATATTTCAGGATCGATTTTAAGAATATCAAATTCAATTGAAGATTTGACATTTTCAAATGTTGCATTCACACTACCTTTTCCATTACTGTTCGGAGCATATCTTACTGCTTCGTCTAAAGAAACACTATTTTGATTAATTTCACCATTGGTTTTTGTCAAAGATAACTCAATCGGTTGAATGAGTGTGTTATCATAAACAGATACTGTTTTTGGTGCTGACTGATTATAAAGGTATAATTTAAAAGTAACATTAGTTGATTCAATAAAGGAAAATGAACTAGGATTAGCAGCAGCATCCAAAAACAGCCAATTGTCGACTTCAACACCCTTGACATTGGTAATGTTGGAGTCATAGTTTGATGCATTGTTTCCGAACCAATTGTTTATGACCTTAATGTTTCCATTTGCAATGCCGATGTTGATGGCATTATTGTTGATGAAAACTGAATCCCTAATTACATTGTTTTGACTGGAATTGGATATGTAAATCACATTGGACCCTGAGTTACGGATGTAGTTTCCGGTTATTGTGACATTTTCAAGTGTTTTTTCGAAGTTGTTTACTCCACCATTATCTGCTTTGTTGTTGATGTAGCTTCCGATTATTGCGACATTGATAAGGTTATTCTTGAAGTTGTTTGCTCCACCATAGTATGCAGTGTTATTAGAGTAGTTTCCAATTATGTTGACATTGGTTAATGTTTGAATGAAGTGGTTCGCCCCACCGAAACTGCTTGCAGTGTTATCATTGTAGTTTCCAGTTATGTTTACATTGACAAGTGAGTTTGTGAAGTAGTTTGCTCCACCTAATTGCACCCCTTTGTTGTGGTTGTAGTTTCCTATTATGTTGACATTGGTTAGTTCTTGGTTGAAGTAGTTTGCCGCAGCCAACAAGTTTGCAGTGTTATCAGTGTAGTTTCCAATTATATTTACATTGTTTAGTTCCTTCATAAAGCTGTTTGCTCCACCTCCATTTGCTTTGTTGTTGATGAAGTTTCCAATTATGCTGACATTGGTTAATGGGTTTCCGAATTCGTTTGCTCCACTTCCAATTGCTTTGTTGTTGATGAAGTTTCCAGTTATTCTGACGTTAGTCAGATCATTAAAGAAATAGTTTGCTCCACCCTGTTTAGTTGCAGTATTATTTATAAATGTAGCATTAATATTTGAAAAATCAAGTTTCTTGTAGAAGTAGTTTGCTCCACCTTCTTTTGCTGTGTTGTTTACAAAGTAGCAGTTTAATATATTAGGATTGCTACCTGACCAGTGGATTGCCCCACCATCATCTGTAGTGTAACCCTCTGTGAACGTTATGTCATTTAGAGTTACATCAGATCCAGTTATTTTGAATATTCTTGTTTTTCCAGTTGCGTTTATTGTGTGTCCGTTTCCGTTGATTGTAACATTATTGTAGTTGATTAAGATTCCTTCAGTCATTGTGTCATAGCCTTTGGTGTAGGTATAGCTTTTATTGAGGTTAATGACACAGTTTGGTCCTGACCTCTCGATTAGAAATTGCAATAAGTAAAATTCTCCGAATTGTGCGGTTTTTGTATATGATGCAACATTATAACTTGCAGTTAAGGTCATGTCTTGGGTTTCATGGTCGATTGATATGGTCAAAAATCCTTTTTCAAGGGTTTTTGTGTTTGGAACATCCATATTTTTGCCAGTTAATGTCATATTTATGTCTGGCAATTTGAAATTAGAATCCACGATGACTGCACCATTACTGTACAGCTTGTCTAGGCTAACTGTTGCAAGGATTGGTGTAAATTCAATGTCAAGGAAATACCAGTTAACGGCCGTTGCACCATCAATCTTAGCAATGTCCACATCTTTGTTTGATGCATTGTTTCCAAACCAGTTGTTTGTGATTTGAATTTCACCCTGAACAACTTTTATGTTGGATTCCTGATTGTTTAGGAAAATGGAATCTTTAATAATGTTGTTCTGAGATGATTGCATATAAATAATAGAAGATCCATTGTTGTTTATGTAGTTTCCAGTTATGTTGGTGCATGTTGGTGTTTTGAAGTAGTTAGCTCCACCATTTCCATTCTTTGCTGTGTTGTTGTAATAGTTTCCAATTATATTGGCATTTGTCACATCATTGCCAAAGTAGTTTGCCCCACCAGCAATTGTCGCTGCGTTGTTGAAGTAATTTCCAGAAATGTGTGCATTGGTTAGTTGTTGATTGAAGTAGTTCGCCCCACCGTTTTCAGCCTTGTTGTGACTGTATTCTCCAATTATATTAAGATTCTCTGTATAAATCTCAAAGTAGTTCGCCCCACCATTGTTGATTACGGTGTTGTTAAAGTAATTTCCGGTTATGTTTACATCAGTTACCTGATAACTGAAGTAGTTGGCACCACCACATTCTGCTTTGTTGTTGTAATAATTTCCCATTATGTTAACATCTATAAGTGTATCTGAGAAGTAGTTTGCCCCACCAAACCGGCCTGCTTTGTTATAGCTGTAGTTTCCAGTTATGTTGACATTTCGAACAAGTGAATTATTGAAGTAGTTCGCCCCACCACACCCATATTGTGCGATGTTGTAGCTATAGTTTCCAGTTATGTTAATATTGATCAATTGACTTCCAAAGAAATTTGCTCCACCATTGTCCGCTGTGTTGTTGTAGTAATTTCCAATTATATTGGCATTTGTTACATCATTGCCAAAGTAGTTCGCCCCACCAGTATTTGTTGCAGTGTTGTGGCTGTAGTTTCCGATTATGTTGACATTGCTCATTTCATTTTTAAAGTAGATTGCTCCTGCCCTATTTTTTGCTGTGTTGTTTACAAAGCAACAGTTTAATATGTTTGCATTAGTGCTTGACCAATAAATGGCACCACCCTCGTCTGCATAACCACCTTTAAAAGTAATGTCTTTAAAAACCACATCATTACTTCTAACATTGAAGATACGGGCTTTGCCATCGGCATTTATAGTATGGCCATTACCTCTGACAGTTATTTTACGGTCAATAAATATTCCATTTATGAATGCGGAATCTGTAGCTGGATTGAATGTATAATCCTTATCCAATATGATTTCATTAGCAGCATTACCGTTTATGACTATGTTCAAGTCAAGGAAAGTTGTTCCATATGCGAGTGTTACATTTTGGGTTGCTGAGTGAACATTTGGATGAGAATTGCTTAATGTGATTTCATATGTTCCTGGAGCCACTTCAATAGGCCATCCTTCACCGCTTAAAGCATAATAATCCGCTTCAAAAGTTTGATTTTTAACATGGACTTTGGTGTAAACACCATTCAATACACGTCCAGAGTCATCTTTTGCATCGAACAATAGTCTTGAATCAAATATTGAACCTGAAAAACTAAATGCTGCACTGTTATACTCGACACAGTTTTTGCATGATGTTTCATAATAATTAGGATTCTCACTGGATGGGATAATTCTATAGTTTAGCAGGAATGTGCAGTTGATTGCATTGCCCTCAGACATTGCTCCGCCAAATACCTTTGCATAGTTGCTGGAGAATATACAGTTTACTGCGCTAGAGTTCTGCATTGCTCCACCTGAGCTTCCTGCATAGTTGTTTGTGAATGTACAGTTTATAGCACTTCCATCAACCATTGCTCCACCATCTACTCCAGCACTGTTGCCGATAAATGTACAGTTTATAGCTCTTACATAAGCCACTGCTCCACCATGGAGGTCAGCCCAGTTATTGGCAAATGTACAGTTTATTACAGTGACATTACAAATACTGTTACCAAAAATGGCACCTCCACCAGTAGTACTGTTACCATTTATGAATGTGACGCCACAGAATACAACATTACCGCGGATTACATCAAAGATTTTCACGGTTTTTGCCCCATCAATTGTAATTCCATTACCATAAATAGTTACGCTACGGTCAATAAGGATTCCCCTATTGAAACCAGCATCTTTAGTAGAATCATATCTGTAGTTTTCGGTTAAATTAATCTTATCTCCCCGATTAACTCCATTGATTGTGTCATTTAAGTCCCTGAAAGACTTTTGAGTTGATACTCCATTTTTCAGGTTATCGTCAGGATTAACTTCCAGATTACTGTTATCGTCTATTGTACTTAGGATTGAATCCGAATTGGGTTCTGTCTTGATTGCATTGGTTGTATTGTCCAAGCCGGCAACATCTGTAGCGCTTGCCGCAGTGATGGCAAGCAGACCTACAAGAAATATTGCCAACATTATAATTTTTTTACTTTGCAAATTTCTTCCTCCTATAAAATTTATCTTATGGTGAAAGAATACTCTGACCTCTTTAAGGTCGGAGATGAATTTCACAAAAAGGCATCTGAAGATATTAGTTTTCAAATGCTCTCTCTATTTCTTTATATATTATTTATT
>NZ_JAXJXF010000035.1:0-24482 GCF_036307625.1 Methanobrevibacter sp. | reverse complement strand
GTATTATATACTTTATTATATATAAATATTATTAGTAATACATGAAACAAAATTTAGGACAACCTAATTATTTTAATATAAAAATAAACCAAGATGATAACATGAACATAAAAAATAACTTAATCTTAGCACTTGATGTGATGAGTGAAAGTGAAGCAATTGAAATTTGTGATTCAATTAAAGAGAATATTGACACCATAAAAATTGGCTACCCATTAGCACTTGCAGAAGGTCTTGAAATAATTAACAAACTTAAAGGCAAATTTGGATTTAAGGTAATCTGTGACTTTAAGGTAGCAGACATTGATGCAACAAACGAAAAAATATGCGATGAAACATTTAAGGCAGGAGCAGATGCAATAATATGTCACGGATTTGTCGGATCAGACAGTGTTCAAGCATGCCTGGACATGGCCAACAAACATGGAAAAGAATTATTTTTACTTACCGAAATGTCACACCCAGGGGCAAAAATGTTTCTGCAAAAAAATGCAGATGCAATAGCCCAGATGGGTGTTGATATGGGAATCACAAACTATGTTGCACCAGCAACCAGACTTGACAGATTATCAGATATACGTGATATTGTCGGTAAAGATGCATATATCATCTCCCCAGGAGTTGGAAAGCAAGGAGGAGATGGTAAAAAAACATTGGAATACTCAAATGCAATTATTGTTGGAAGAAGTATTTACGAATCAGATAATCCAAAAGAAGCTTGTGAAAAATTAATCGAATCATTGAATTAAACCTAAACTATTTTAATTAAAACAAATAAATATAATATTGTTCTTATTATCTTTGAACAAATTGATTAAATGGAGGAAAAAATATGGCAAACGAAGTAACAAAATTAATCATGGAAACTATCTTAGGATTAATTACCACTGCATTCGCATTTGTTGCAGGTTTAGCATGGAACGGTGCAATCCAAAAATTAATCGAAAACTTCATAGGTACTGGAGATGCACTTCCAAGTTTATTCATTTACGCTATCGTTGTAACTATTATTGCAGTACTTGTTACCGTATTACTCGCTAGAGTAGCTGGTAAAATGGGTATCGAACTCGGAGAATAAATAATTAATAAAGGAATTTCATATTCCTTTTTTTTAACTTCTTTTTTTAAATTAAACTTTTAAAGACAATGCCTGTAGATTCATAGGTCATAAAGAAAACAAATATCCCAACTTAAACACACCACAATTATTATTTTTCATTATATTCAAAAAAAAATAGATTCAGAAACTTGTTTTTAAGTGAATGTGATAATCAAGTCATTGTCCACTCCATCTTAACAATACGGCAAGAATTATATAACCCATCTAATTCCTGCTGATTTTATCCAAAGCCGCTGCATAAATCAATGGGAAAATAACAGTTACATCCCCAACAACACTAGCTAAACTTGAACCGCACCTTGCCTTAGCCCATGATTTCGCTTCTTCAAGAGGTGCGCCACCTAAACTACCGGCTTCAGGCCTATCCATAGTAATCTGAATAGCTGCATCAAGACCACCGGTAATTACATTGGAAGCAAGAGTATAATGCTTGGTCAATCCCCCTCCCAAAAGTACGGCACCTACCTTTTCAGAACCAAATACTATATCAGACAATAAAGGCATGTCTCCTGCAGCACTGATTGTAAAATCATGGTCCTGTGAAAAAATCCACAGCTGAAGACCCATCATTGAATCAATTAAACCCGGTGCAAAAATTGGAACATCATTTTTTGCGGCATTTGCAACAAAGGAGTTTTCATCATCGACCAAAAGACCTATCTCATGAAGCAACTCCTGAATTGAAATAACATTTTTCTCCTGAGATATTTTTTCAAATATCTTGGTTATTTCTTTTTCAAAAATTGTAAAATCATCAGAGCCAACGTTAATGTCTGCAATTCTACCTATTCCTTCTTCATTCAATTCTTCGTCATCTTTTCCTTCATGACGATAATGAGATCCACCAAATGCTTCAACAAGGTCGTGAGTTATATTTGCACCACTTGAAACTATCAAATTCACATGGCCTTCCTTAATCATTTTAGAGACTATGTTCCTCATGCCTCCAGGTATTAAAGGACCTCCAAGACTTAAAAAGACATTCATGTCCTCATCCTGAATCATTTCCGCCAATATATTGCATGCGCGAGCTACTTTACCTGCCCCTAAAACACCAGATTCATCGAATTGATCCAATAAATCAATTACATTCATACCTTTATCAACATCAATGGGGTTAACTTTCATTAGATCACTTGAAAAAATTAGTTAGTAATTATTGGAAATTGCTCTAAATTAGTAATGCTGTCAATTAAATCTGTCCTTGTAACAATTCCATGCAAATTTTGGTCATTGTCAGCTATAATCAATCTTGAAATTGATTTTTTAAGCATTACTTCAATAGCATTGGCAATCTTTAAATCTTCATTAACAATAACTACATTCCGTGACATCAAATCACCTACAGTGTCATTTTCTCTATCTTCAGCTATTGCCTTTACAAGATCAGTAACTGTGAACATTCCAACCACTTTTCCATCTTTTATAACTGGAGCACCATCAATTTCATGAGAATTCAATTTTTTAGCTGCTTCCTTAACAGAGCAATCCACCTTAAATGATATTACGTCCTTACTTGCAATATCACCTACTGATTTTTTAGGAATACTTCTAATGGTTGTTGTATCTACCAGAAGAATGTTGTCCATATCATCTCTTCCTACAATTTCACCCATTACACCCAAATTATTTACCGGAGTTGGACCTATCCTAATTACATCTCCAAGATTCAAATCCTTTATACTTCCTAAAACTTTTATTGCAGCTTCACATTCAGTTGGTTGAGGAACACTGGTAAACTCAATTTTAGCAACAGAAATATCCTCCAACCTTTTACCGTTTTTATAAATAGGAACCTTGGAATCCCTATCTGAAACTGAAATATTTAATGAATGATAAGCTTCTATAGTAGGTTTATATCCTCCTCTAGGACCAGGAACACCTTTAACCAAACCTAAACTTCTTAAAGATTGCATCTGGTTACGAATTGTTCCAGGATTCCTACCCATAACCTCAGCAATGTCCTCTCCCTTAATAGATTTCCCATTTGAGGATTGATATAAATTAATTAATGTTTGTAAAATTTCCTTTTGTACAGATGTTAACATATTTATTCACCTATAACTTAATAATAGTTCTATTTATGTTAAGCATACTTTATAAATGTTAATGATAAATAATGATAAATAAAAACAGATTATAAGTAATAAAAAAAATGTTTAAAAAAAATAAAGAAAATAGAATGATTATTCAATCAATTGTTTCAAATCATTTCTAATTATAAAAGTAGCGTCAAATCCTTTGATAACATCCACCATTTCTGGGAATTTTGCTTTAGGAATTAAAACATTGATTTGTGAAAAATCAGAACCTGCAGTAATTGTAGGCTCATCAGCACAAAGTTTGTTGCTTATCAAATAATTGGAAACTTCTTCTATTTTTGAATTTGCAATGTTGAATTTTACATCGAAATATTTTTTAGCAGTGATTGCTCCAAGCAATTGCTCATAAATCATTTGAGCCTTTTTGAGCTTTTCACCAGTACATTTTTCACTAGCATAAAGGCCGGCTGAAGAATGTAGGATGGTTTCAATTTCTTTTAAACCTGCTTTTCTCAAGCTGCTACCAGTTTGGGTATTGTCAACAATCAAATCAGCGCCCTTAGCGATATATACTTCAGTAGCACCATCAGAGTTGATAACCTGTACCATTTCATTGTCCCCATCAGTCAAACCTCTAACTTGGACAAACGGTACTGCATCACCATAAATTTCCTGATAAACCTCATTTTCCATAATGAATTTTCTAGTCAGGTTTGGATATTCAGTGAAACATAAAATTGGAGTTTTTCTATCTTTATTTGCTCTGAATAAATCTGACAAGCTGTTGTATGGAGAATCTTTAGGAACAGCAACTATTAAACGAGTTTTTCCATAATCCAAATCTCCAAGCTTTACAGTATTTGTAGGCCTTAAAACGGATTCTTCCTTAATCCAATCCTCACCTACAATAGCAATGTCAACCATTCCCCTATTCAATTCAACAGGAGTGGATTGAGGACGAGTTAAAAATGCAACAATGTCATCATCATTCATAATTTCAATTTCATAAGATTCATCACCAGGTTCATATCCATTGACTTCATAACCTGCATCAACAAATAATTGATGAGTATTTCCTCTTTTAACATTATTTAAACTTCCCTTTGGAAGTCCCAAAATTATTTTATCATTCATAGTAATACCTACACTAAGATTAATGTTTAAAATATATTAATGTAATGGTTTAAAAAAAGAAAATTAGTTGTGATATGGTTCACAACTTTGCCTATCAATTGCATGTTTGTGAACATGCATATGTTTAATTCCATTTTCTGTCTCGATTTCATCAAGTATTTCAACACATTCATGAGAATGGGTGTGCTCACCGTCGTTATGGAAATGATAATGTGAATGTTCCGTATTTTGAGTGTCTATTTTCTTGATTGAATCATCGAAATGCCTATCATACAGCAGTGCTGCATTTAAAACTACCAAGCATGATCCGGCATTGTGAACAATAGCTCCAGTTACAGGGTTCAACAGTCCCAAAACAGAACATACAATAGCAGCCGCATTAATAGTCATTGAAATTATAATGTTGGCTTTTATAGTAAATAATGTGGAATTTGAAAGTTTTTTAAGATAAGGGATTTTTCCAATATCGTCTCCTAAAAGTGCAATGTCTGCAGCTTCAATAGCCACATCACTTCCAACAGATCCCATTGCTACACTTACATCAGCTGTCTTAAGTGCGGGCGCATCGTTTACCCCATCTCCAATCATACATACCTTTTTGCCTTCAGATTTGAATTTTTCAATCCATGAAAGTTTTTCTTCAGGAAGGAGATTTCCATAAACTTTGCCAATTCCAACTTGTGATGCAAAGTAATTAGCAGTTTCTGTGTTATCTCCGGTAAGCAATACGGTTTCGGTTCCAAGTTCATGCAAACTGTCAATCATCTTTTTGGAATCTTCACGTATTACATCAGACAAACCAATCAAACCTATAACCTCACCATCCAATGCAACAATAATGGAAGCTTTACCTTCATTTTTTAATTTATTAAGCTGTGTGTCAATATTTAAATCAACATTATTTTCTGATAGGAATTTGGAGTTTCCTGCATATACATGACCATAAGAATTATTACATGTAACCCCTTTTCCAGGATACATTTTAAAGTCTTTTGGTTCTTCAATATCGATTTCAACTTCCATTGCATTGTTAACGACAGCTTTAGCCAATGGATGTTCACTTAATTTTTCACAGGATGCAGTGATTTTAAGTAAATCCAAATCAGTTAAATCTTTCCTTACGGAAATAACATCAGAAACTTCTAAATTACCATAAGTTAATGTTCCGGTTTTATCGAATACTAAAGTATTTAAGCCACCCAGGGTTTCAAGTGCCTCACCGGATTTGATTAAAACTCCATATTTAGTTGCCTGACCAATTGCAGCCATGATTGCAGTCGGTGTTGCAAGTATCAATGCACATGGACAGAACACAACTAAAACAGTTACTCCCCTTTCGATATTTCCTGTTGCCAACCATGCAACAATAGCTATTATTAATGCTACGGGAACCAACCATGTTGCCCATTTATCTGCAATTCTTTGTGTTGGTGCTTGTTTTTCATCAGCGGCCTTTACAAGGTCAATCAATTTTTGAAGTGATGAATTTTCACCCAAACTGGTTGCCCTAATATCAATGGCACCGTACATATTCATAGTTCCACAGAAAACCTCATCACCGACTTCCTTATCAACAGGTAAAGACTCACCAGTCATTATTGATTGGTCAAGTGATGAAGTACCACTTATAATTTCACCATCAACCGGAACGCTTTCACCTGGAAGAATTCTTAAGGTATCCCCTAATTCAATATCATCTACAGGAATGACTTCCACTACACCATCACGAATCCTTCTTCCAGTCTGTGGAGTTAGATTAATTAAATTTCTTAAACCTTTTTTGGCTCTTTCAACAGTCCAGTCTTCTAAAAGAGCACCTAAAGCCATAATCCATGCCACTTCTCCTGCTGCAAATATTTCACCAATTAAAAGTGATGCAACCATTGCTATTGCAATAAGCAAAGCTGAGGAAATCCATTTTTCACGGATTAATCTAGTCAATGCCAGAAGCAACATTGGAATACCGCTTATTATTACTGTACCCCATGCAGGGTTTAAATAAATAGGAGTATCAATTCCCAATATCATAAAAATAACTGCAATCAGTAAAAATATACCTGAAATGATGGTCATTTTTAGTCCGAACAGAAAGTCAGTTATTTCATCTATCATGTAAAAACACCTCAAAGTATTACTTTTTTTGAATTTATTTAAATACCCAGTATTACTCAAAAATTTTTTAATGAAAATTCAAAATCTTGAAACCCCTTAAAAAATTAAATTCAGTAAGTACCAAACAGCCCAAAAGTATTACTTTTTTTGAGTTCATTTAAATACTCAGTATTACTATACTACATATTTGTAAAGTATAGTATATAAAGTATTACTTTTTTTGAATTCATTTAAATACTCAATATTACTGAAAAAATAATTCTCAAAAAAATAATTAAAAAAAGAATCTGTAAAAAAAATACAGATTATAAAGTCAAAGTTATTCCTCTTCAATTTTTTTATAGTTCATGCATTCCTTAACATCCAATAATTGATGTTCATGCATTTTACACACGATTTTGTATTTGTTCCTTAATTCCAAATGTATGCAGTCATCACAAATCATTTTATCAACCCATTTACGGTTTCATTGCCAGATCCATTATGCTGAATGGTTCTCCTTCTTTTCGGGAAGTCGGTCCACTCATTCCAAAGGCTGATTTTGCAAATTCCTTGTTCATTCTTTTTGAAACTTCACCGAATATCATTTTGTATGCAGTGCACTGTGGGTCAACAGCCTGAGGAGTCTGATATGCTACAATTGCATTGTAAGGACATCCTCCTTCACAATATTTTACATATCTGCATTTTTTACAGTTTTCATCGACATAATCCCGGAATTCCTGAAGTTTTGCCCATGCATCGGACTCTTTTAAATCATCAAAACTTGGACTGTCAACAACATTTCCCAAAACATACTCAGGCATTCCAACAAACCTGTAACAAGGATAAATGGAACCGTCAGAACCTACCGCCAATGTTGTTCCTATGCAGTCTGCAAATGTGCAAAGGGTTCCTCTTCTTCTCAGTGAAGACTTACAGATATGGTCCAAATCCATTACTGTAAACTTGTCCAAATCATAGAGATATTTATCCAGCCAATCAACAAGCAGTTTACCATGCTCTTCCTGGTCAAGTGCCCACGGATCAGCATTGTCCCCTCTAAGTGACGGCAGGGCAGCATGGATTTTCAGATTCATTTTTTCGCCCTTAAAGAATTCGTATAAATCGTCGGAGAAATCCTTGGAGTAATCTGTTACTGTCAAAACAAAGTTAATTATCAATCCTTTGCTTTTGGCGCGTTCATATCGAGACATTGTTTTATCAAAGTATCCATCTCCCCTTTGATAATCATTGATTTCCTTTGGTCCATCAATACTTGTACTTACAACTACATTGTATTTTACAAACAGGTCAATCAACTCATCAGTTAAAAGCCAGATGTTGCTTTGTAGTGAAAATCCTTCAAAATTTTCTAGTTTTGAGAGTTTTTCCAAGGCATATTCATAGAAATCATAACCTGCAAGAAGCGGTTCGCCACCATGGAAAGTGAAATGAACCTTATCATCCCTGAAATCATCTAACCAATCAATAATCTGGTCAATAATTTCAGTGCCCATCATTTCTTTTTTATTTTCAGATCCCCAACAGTATTTGCAGTTTGATGGACAGTTTAATGTTGGAATAATCATTACATGAAATGTCATTTTATCCGTGAATCTTATTTAATTCCTTCAATAATTTCTTTTTCTCATCTTCATCCATGTTGTCATTTACAAAGAAAATATAACCACATTCCTCACATTTTACAGTTTCCATTTCTGCATGTGCTCTGTGATTGTCTAACAATTTTCTGTGAGCTATTTTATCTTTTGAACCACATTTTGGACATGGTGCCAATAATTCTTCAAGTTTCATATTTTCACCTATAATCTAAAATTAGTTTTTAAATTATATTAATTTTTCACTATCCAAAAAGTTTAAATACAATGTAAAAATGACTGCAATTTTTCAAAATGACTTCAACAAGCTTTAAATAACATATAAATAAATATAATAAATTAAATTTAAAAATAAGATGATAACAATGCCTAATGATTTATATGACCACTTTATGAAAGAAAAAAGCAATCCATTATTTACAGAAATAAGCAACATAGTCCGAGACAAAATATGGCATGAGAGCATTGATTTTGACATATCGCAAAAATGGTTAAAAACAGAAGACAAGATATTTATCCAGTTATATTATCTTTTAAGATATACCTAGCGATTAATGAATTTAATGACATATTTATATATTGGAATGCCAACAGTTTTAACAATCGGCAGAATATATCTGATTCCTGGAAATTCAAATTCCTTTTTAACTTTTTTAAGCTCAGAAATGATGTCTAATTTTTGCGGACATTTCCTCAGACATTTACCGCAGCCATTGCATAAACCAGCGTTTGCCGCTTTTCCCATGACTCCACCAACATACTGATAGTAATCAATCAATGAAGCATTTATGAAACCTTTATGATTAAACAGATACTTTTCATTGTATGTTTTTAAACATTCCGGAATATTAACTCCCTGAGGACATGGCATGCAGTATCCACAAGTAGAACAGTTAATTTTTAAGGAATTGCGCATGACTCTTTTAACCAGTTCCACAGTTTCCATTTCTTCAAATGTCATGGAAAGTGGTGTTGTTGAATTTGCAACAGCTAAATTATCTTCAACCTGCTCAATAGAATTCATTCCAGAAAATACACAGGAAATATTGCGATTGTTTAAGACCCACTGAAGTGCCCATTGCGCAGTTGTTTTGGTGGAATCCGCATTTTTGAAAATTTCTTCAGCATCTTTAGGCATTTTGCCTGCAAGAATACCTCCCTTTAAAGGTTCCATTACAAAAACACCCATTCCTTTGGAAGCGGCATATTCAATGCCTTCAGTGCTTGCCTGAACATTTTCATCAAAGTAGTTATACTGAACCATAACCACATCCCAGTCATAGCCATCAATCAATAAATCGAATTCTTCCTTAACACCATGATATGAAAAGCCGACATGCTTAATCTTGCCTTCACGTTTTGCCTTGTTTAAAAAATCGATCAATCCTTTTTTAAGCAGTCTGTTAACAGTTTTCAAATCAACTGAATGGATAAGATAATAATCAATATAATCTCTTTGGAGTCGTTTTAGCTGTTCATCCAAAAAGTTTTCCATATCCTCATATTTTCTAACATGAATGGACGGCAGCTTTGTGCAAATCTTGACTTTATCCTTATACTCGCCCTGAAGAATTTCGCCTAAAAACTTTTCGCTATCTCCATAAAGATAGGCAGTATCAATAAAATTAACTCCATTATCAATAGCATGATAAATTTGTTTTTTTGCTAAATCTCGATCGATTTTACCGTTTTTCAAAGGAAGGCGCATTGCTCCAAAACCCAATGCAGATACCTCATCCCCAGTCTTTTTGATTAATCGATATTGCATACTATCAACATAAAAAAAAAGTATTAAAGTTATTTCACAAGAAATAACTATTCATTTTCACTAATAATTTCTTTCATGTACTCCCTCAAATCATCTTTGGATTCATCATCATCCATTGCAAATTCAATTGAAGTTTTAAGCCATTCGAAACGATTACCTATATCATAGGTTTTGCCTTCAAATGTAACACCATAAATTGCATCTAATTTTTGAAGAGCATCTGTAAGCTGAATTTCACCACCCACTCCAGGTTCAGTTTCATCAATCTTATCAAAAATATCAGGAGTTAAAACATATCTTCCCATAATCGCAAGATTTGATGGAGCCTGATGAGCCAATGGTTTTTCAACAAGCTTTTCAATATTATACACATCCTTTTCCACTTCTTTTCCTTTGATGATACCGTATCTTTCCACCTTATTTTTAGGAACGGCTTCAAGTGAAATTGCTGATGCATCATACTTCTCATAAACGTCAATCAGTTGTTTTGTACATGGGGTAGGGCCTTTAGTTATTGAATCTCCCAAAAGAACGGCGAATGGTTCTCCGCCGACATGCTTTTTAGCACAGTAAATCGCATCCCCCAAACCTCTTTGCTCCTTTTGCCTGACATAACAAATATCAGCCAAATCAGTGATTGCGCGAACTTGCCTTAAACGGTCATCCTTACCTGCACTCTGTAAAGTTTGTTCTAGTTCAAAGGATTTGTCAAAATGGTCTTCAATTGACCTTTTATTTCTACCTGTAACAATCAATATATCATCAATTCCAGAAGCAACCGCTTCTTCGATAACATACTGAATAGTAGGTTTGTCGTAAACTGGTAGCATTTCCTTAGGTTGTGCTTTAGTAGCAGGCAAAAATCTGGTACCGAAACCTGCTGCCGGAATTACAGCTTTCATAATTTATCACCATATAAGTTTTAGTTAATAATATTTTATTTTAATATATTAAATAAGTTATGAAAAAAATTAGATTTTGAAAGGTTTAAATAAAAACCTTCCACAAATATATTTTAATTTAAAAAAAGAGAATCATAGTTATTTTTTAACTATGATCTTATTTGTATTTGTTAAACCATTATAAGTGGTTTTTATGGTGTATTTACCGACTTTTAAATTTTTAGCAACATTAAAAGTGGCTATTCCTTTTTTATTGGTTTTCAATTTATATGTTTTACCTTTAAACTTGATTTTAACCAATTGTTTTGCATAAACTTTTCCTTTTGAATTTAAAACCTTGACTGTGAATTTGCCTGTCTTTTTAACTTTAACATTTACGTTTTTAGTGATTAAAGTATTCTTAATTGTTATCTTATTTTTAACTTTAATGCCACCATAAGAAGAATAAACGGCATATTTTCCAGGTTTTAATTTTAATTTTAAAGTAGCAACACCATTTTTATCAGTTTTGACAACATAATTCTTACCGTTGAGTGTAAATTTAACCTTTTTAGAAATTACTTTACCAATTAAATCATATACTGTTACTTTAAAAGAAATTTTGCTGTTTTGATAATATTTGGTTAAATCATTGCTCACTATAGCTTCCCTAGCATCTATTTTTATTTTAATACCGTTATTGAATTTTATATCCAAATATCCTGTTTTTTCTGCAGTATAATTAATTTTACCACTATAAAGTCCAGAAGCACCACCATAACGTGATATTTTTCCAGATTTATCTGCCAAATATGATAAATCATAACTAACAGTTATGTTATCTCCTTTGAGTAAAAATTTACCGTCATGATTGTAATTCAATACCAGCCAATTTGATACAAAATCAGGTTTTTGCATTTTGGATAAATTGTAAATTGTATCTCCCCAGAAGTTATAGTCTGCATTTAATTTTTCGCTGGATCTCAATACTAAAGGATAATTATTTCCAACCAAAACTGAGTGAATTACTGTTCCGTTTTTACCGAACCAGTATATTCCTCCATCGAAAAATCCGTTGTCCATTATTATTGATTCGCTTATAAATCCGTTGTCTCCAACCCAGCAGACTGCATCACCGCACCATGCATCATTTTGGTAAAATTGGGATTTCAATATTTTTCCGTTACTGCCTCTCCATTGGATAGCTCCGCCTGAATTCGCATATCCGACATGATTATTTCTAAATACACAATTCAAAACAGTACCGTTTGTTCCGTTCCAGACTATTGCTCCACCTTCAGTTATTTTTGCACCCATCGGACGGAATCGGACAGTATGAATGATATGCCCATCTTCGGTGACAATTTCCTCTTCCTTATCGAAGGGGTCATCTTCAATACCTCTAATGTCATTGTTTGAGAAGTTGCAGTTATCAACTATACCGTTTGCCCCATTCCAGTAAATTGCTCCTCCCCCAATGTCGTTAGAGAAGTATTTCGCAATAGGATTTCCATTGATGAAATTGATGTTTTTAATAACTACATTGTCTGCACTTATGTTAAAAATTCTTGAGGCGTTATTTCCATCAAGTGTATGACCATTACCATCAATTATAATGGATTTATTAATTAGAATTCCCTTGTTTGATCCGTTAATGTAGATATAATCTCTATCTAAAACTAAAACACTTCCTTCAGGAGCATTATCTATTTTTAAAGATAAATCTTCAAAGGAATTGCCATATCTGAATGTTACATTAATGTAGGATGAATTACCCCAGTCTTCAATAGAAGAGCGACAATCAAAAGTGGAATTGACAATAACTGCCTTCGCATTTATCTGCAAATCCTTTTGATGATTGTTTTCAAAATCACATCCTATGACAGTCGGATTATCCCCATCCAAATGTAGTGCACCAGAATACTCTGCTGCAGAATTGTTTTTAAAGCGGGAATTTGAAATTGTGACATTGCCATACCAATGAACGCAAATTGCACCACCTTTGAAAAGTGCAACATTGTTTTGGAAATTGCAATTATTGACAAGTAAGTTATATCCCTGCAAATAAAGGGCTCCGCCTTCACTATTTACAATCTGAATGTAAATTTGATGAGGATCAAAACTCTCACCGCTTGTTAGGTCAACTGCAGGACCGTAAGTTACATTGTTATTTATGAAATTGCAGCTTTCAATCAGCCCATCATTTCCTTTCCATAAAACTGCTCCGGCAGCTGATGAAGCAGAGTTATTTTCAAAATTACAATTGAACAATGTTCCATTATTTCCCCACCATGAGATGACTCCCCCAGCAAGGCCGGTTGCTTTTGAATTGATAAAATTCAAATTTTTAATGCAGACATTATCCGCATTTACCAAAAACACCCTTTTCACATCAGGAGCCTCTATTGTATGATTGTTTCCATCAATTGTGATTGATTTTGAAATTATAATTTGATTTGATGAATTTGTGCTTTTGTAATCCTGATTTAGATTAAGTGTTTCACCAACATCGGTTGAGTTGATTTCACCAGCCAAGTCTTCGAGATTAGCTGTAGCATTATTGCCCATATCAGCTGCATTTACGCAGGATAGAGATACTGCAATCAATGCCAAAATTGATAAAATAAAAAATGTTTTTTTAATCAAATTAAATTCCTCCAATTGTGAAATATATTGGATTTAATGATTAATAAAGTTTTCAAAATAAGAATTTTATATAAATGGTGCGGGGGACGGGACTTGAACCCGCGAAGGGACTGACCCACTAGGCCCTCAACCTAGCGCCTTTGACCGCTCGACCACCCCCGCATAAAACAAAAGTAGTTATAAAAGGATATATCCCTTAACTTATTTAAAGTTAACTATTTTTAGCACAATTTTTACAGATTTTCATTTCTCAAATCAAAAATTAAATTCAAAATAAAGTAAAACCAAAAAATGTTGCAAAGAGTTATTTTTCAATATTGGCATCAACTTTTATGGTGACTTCCATAATCTTATCATTTTTCAAATCTTCAATCAGGTCTTGATTCAAATCCTTTGCGGCCTTATCCGCTTTAATCATCAATGTCCTTGAACAGGTGTAATCGCTGGTCCTACATACAATATCAGTCGGATGAGTCAAGGTCAAATCCTCATGGCCAAAGCCGACTATTTCATCATGGCCGTTTTCAGTATCCAAAATAACTGTTATTCTGCTATTTGAGTTGGCAATTTTATCTTTAAGTTCCTGAGGAAAGTCAAGCATTGATTTGTCGGCACCGGTTCCGACAATGCAATCTGCAGTTGGACCTATTTCTGGATCTTTTGTAATTTCAAAAGTGGACTTGTGATGAGAGGTTACATTTTTGTGGCCTTTGGCCTGAAGTTTGAAAATCATAATCATAACTTTGGATTAAAAAACTAATAAAATTTTTCGTTGCATTTAAATGAAATATTGACAAATTATATTATAATATTAAACTCGCAAATGCAAAATTATGAATGGATAAATTAAAAATAATGAAAGCATGATGAAAATCAGATGAAATGAATTCGGCAATCTACATGAAAAAATAAAAAAATTAAAGGTTTTGAAAAACCCCTATTTTTTCACAACAATTTTATTTGAAACCTTCAGTTTCCCATAGCTAGTGACTATTTTATACTTGCCCACTTTTAAAGATGACTTTATAGTAATGGCAGCTATTCCTTTTTTGTTTGTTTTAACAACATATTTTTTACCTTTGAATTTGAAAGTAACCTTCTTATTTTTCAATATCTTGCCCTTTTTGTTAACAAGTTTGGCCTTGAATTTTGCGGTTTTTGATTTCTTTTTAGATAAATTCTTGGTAATAATTGTTGATTTGACCTTAATTTTATTGGAAACCTTATATCCTTTGTAGGTAGCTGTAATGGTGTAAGTTTTAGGTTTAAGCTTGATTTTAAAAATTGCATAACCTTTTTTATTTGTTTTTACTTTATATGTTTTTCCGTTGATTTTAATTTTAACGACTACACCCGCACCCACAGGTTTTCCGTTATCACCATAGGCACGCACCTTATAATTTTTATTTGCACCATAGTATTGTGAAAAGCCTTTATTTCCAGCTAATCTTTTGAAAATTATAATCTTATTGAAAGCCTTTTCACCAGTTACAGGATTTTTTGCTTCAATAGTGTAACTTCCAATCTTAAAATTAATATTTAGTCTAGATATTCCGTTAGGGAGTGTTGTTGTAGTAACTTTATTGCTTCCAATTTTAAATGTGACTTTTGTATTTCCTAAAGCCTTACCATTGGAATCACAAAATATTGCAAAATACTGTGTTCCGGTACCATACAATTTAATTACATCAATTCCTTCAACAGTTTTGGAAATATTGATTGATGCATTGGTTGAAGCTGAACGATATCTATCAGTTTCATTGAAAAGGATTAATGCAACGTAATTTCCTGAAGGCAAATTCAAATCAAGTGCAGCCTTGCCGGAACTGTCGGTTAAAATTTCAAACTTTTTTCCATTAAGTTTAACATGAATTACCCCACCAACAATGGCCTTGCCGGACTCGGATTTTAAATATATGATTAACTGTTCACTACCCTTATAGTATTTAACTACATCCTTAGCAGTTAAATCAACACCCAATAATGTATCACGTACAATAAATTTGCCTTCACATGAACTTTTGGAATAATTTTCGTTTCCACCATAGGTAGCATGGAAAGAATAATTGCCCTCAGCCAATTTTCCAATGACAAATGAAGATTTTCCATTGTTAACTAAAATTGAATATGACTTATCACCTATTTTTAATGTGATCCTATCACTAATCAAATCTCCCTCGGTAGAATTTAAATTGATTCTTGCAACTACCCTGTCATTTAAACCTGCATCATCAATTTCAACTGTTAATCTGGATCTTTTTTGAGTTACATTTAATTCATAAGTGGTATTTGAGGCATAATAGTTGTTATCACCATTATAACTGGCAATGATCGTATACTCACCAGTTTGCAATGGAGAAATGTACCACATAGCTTTTGAATCAACGATGTTCTTACTTCTTGGTGAATAATAGCCAATCATGCTGAAAATTACTTTTCCTGTTGCATTGGGACTTAAATTAGCATAGATTCTAATATTTTCATTAAGCAATACCTCGCCGACTGATATTGAAATCTGAGATTTGGCTTTAGTGATATTGAATGAAGTGGAATTTTTTGAGTTTATATAGTAATGATCACCCAAATACTCTGCAGTCACATTATAATTTCCAACATCGAGCCCTGAAAATCTCCAGACGGCAATACCGTCAACTATTTCAATATCTTTTGCAATGCTGCCGGATTTGAAACGCACAATACCTGTTGCATTATCGTTGAGTATTGCAACGACAATTATGTTTTCACCATAAACCGTTTCATTCACCTGCAAAATTACATCGCTGGCCATTTCTTTTACATAAAATATTGTGGTGAAAGTGGAATTGTAATAATTGCTATCCCCTGAATAATAAATGTCCAAGGAATATTTACCAGTCGGTAGTTTGGATAAGTTTAGAATAACTTCAGAACCTTTAATCTCTTTAACATATTCATTTTCATTAACTTTGAAAGTCAGATTTCCACTAGCATTTTTAAGGTCAAACACCCCAATAATCTGGTCAACGTCATAGGTGCAGTCATCTGCAGAAACATTTAAAATCAAATCAGCCTTATTTACTGAAAAAGTGCTTTTAATCTCTTCACTTGTGAATTTATCATTTGAGTATATTACTTTAACAGTGTAATCTCCAGTGTTTAAACCAGATACCTCACATATTGCAGTGCTGTTAACAATTTCAACTGTTTTTCCTAAAAATCCATCGATTATGAAATTGACATTACCCGATATGCCCTTATCAAAGTAGACCTTAATTTTTTCCAGTTCTCCATAATGAATATCTTCAGTTGTTAAATTAAATTTAATGTCCTTTACTGTCAAATTATTATGAATAGTTGCATTTTTATAATTTGCTGAAATGGAATAACTGCCTGTTGGGAGATTTAAAGCAAAATAGGCATATCCATCATCATCTGTTGTTATATTGTATTTGTTTCCACTGAACTCTATTGTTACAATCCGATTAGGCATTGGAATACCATTCACTTCCAACAATCTTACCGAATAATTGAAAGCATTATAATTCCAACCGGTTGAATTTTCACCTATGAAAACAAATTCATCAGCAACGCCAATTGTTGTATTCCATGTTGCATCAGAGCAGTTTTCATTTCCTTCATAATATGCAAAGACATAATTAGTTCCTTTGTCGAATTTGACATTGAATTTAACTTTGCCATCAGTGATATTTGCAGTATAATGATTATAATTAATGTAAAGCCCAATCAATCCAGTACATTTTGCAGGATTAATATTAATAGTGACAGTACCGTTTAGATTTTTTTCATCCTCATCAATCACCACATCCAAAGAGGTTTCCTGTCTTGACACCTTGAATGAAGTTGATGCATTTGAAGGGACATATTTGGCATCTCCCTCAAACCAGACAGTTACATCATAGGTTCCCGCCTGCAATCCGTATAAATTGATTGATGTAATGTCACTGTCCAGATAGATAGTGGTATTTACGCCATTAACAGTTAAAATTGCTTCACCCCTAAGAGTTTTTGGAACTACATTAACAAGGACTGTTGCATTTTGACCCACTTCAATATCACTGGCAGATACGTTTAAACTGCAATCATATTTTGTTACCTTCAATATTGCGCTTGCATTGGCTGCTTTGTAATAATTGTTTTCAACAAATCCGAAGGTAATGTTGTATTCACCTTCTCCAAAATTATTTAATGAAATTGTTGTGTTCCCATTATAAAGATAAACAATTTTCTTTCTGACACCATTGATATACATTATTGCCTGGCCCTGCACTCCCTTAGGAAGAAGAGTAACAATAGCAGAACCCCTTTGGTCTATTTTAATTTCAGGAATATGTACAGATAAATCCACAGACTGCTTTTTGATTGTAACTGTTTTGTTGAAAAATGATTTAAAGTGATTTTCATCCCCCTCATATACCACTTTCATGATATAGTCACCCGGAAGCAAATCAGTTATCTCTGTGTTGACTTTTCCATTGGTCAAATCCAGCCAATATACATTATCTCCAATATATAGCGATACAATTCCTGTCGGAGTTGATTTATCCTGACTTGTTACTGTGATTGCGACTTTAAGGGCATCTAAAAATGTAATGTTTTCATTATTTTCCACAGCAAGTGAAGTGTATACCTTACCAACATCCACAGTTACATTTTGAGAGAAGTTACCTACGCTAGCATACACTAAAAAGGATCCTTTGTTTTGAGAATGATTAAATATAAAATTGCTTTTACCGTTGATTAACTGTTTTTGTAATGTTTCACCGTAAGAAGTTGTGAATGTTACATTAAATATTGGGAACAGATTGATTTGAGGTATTTGGTTATTGTTAATTGTCCATGAAGCATTTATTTTAACTGTTTGACCAATGTTTAACATTGAATATTCCGGCACCAAGCTAAATACCAGCCAGGAGTTAACCTGATTGATATTGACCCTTGAACCGTCTAAATAAGGATTATCATTAGTATTCCACCAATTGTTATCTAGACAAATTGCCTCTCCGCCGTTGAAATATATATCTCTGGAAATTCCATCGAATATAGCATTGTCCATGAATGCATTATAAGTTAAATTCAGGTTACCTGCATTATAAATGTTAGGAGAACCTTTATATGCAAGCATTGGAGTTTCATAATTTCCTGTGTTGTTTCTGAATATTGATCCTCTGGATTTAAGATTGCCGGAATTATAAATCGCACCATAAATAATGTTGAAATTAGCCCTTTCGATATAATTGTTTTCGATAACGGAATTTAATAAAACAAAATCTCCTGCATTATAAATTGCAGAACCTTTGCATTCATGAAGGGCACGTGAATTCGTTATAATACTATTTTCCATTGTTGCATTACCGTCATTGGCTATGCCTGCACCATATCCAAAATCAACACTCATGGATTTGTTAAATTTGGAATTATTGATGAATAGATTCCCTTTATTATAAATGGATCCCCCATAAGAAAACAAACCTGATGTGGACAGTGCAGTATTGTTTTCAAAATAGGAATTGAGAACTTTCAGGTCTCCAAAATTGCTTACTGCTCCTCCATAAATGTATTTGTTAATAGTATCATAATACAAAACACTGTTTATGAACTGGCAATTATCAATAGTAACATCAGCCTTCTTAATGTCCAATGCAGCACCATATACATTATCGTTATATGAAACGGAGTATGATTCAGGAGATTTATATGCATTCACAAACTTGATATTTTTAAAGGTTACTTTCACATTGTCGGAAACTATAAAAATGTAATCCTTTCCCTGGCCATCGAAAATTGTATTGCCCGAACCGACAAAAGTTATTGATTTGTCAATGGTTAACCTAGTATTTGATGTGTCTTTATAGGTTCCATCTGCCAAATTGATAGTATAATTATCTTTAGATGATTTTAATGCTTTGTCCACTGATTTTAATGCCAAATCCTGAGAGCTTCCGTCATTTGCATTATTACCATTAACACTATCAACATAGATTATTTTTCCATTGTCATTTAAATAATCATTATTGCTTTCAGATAAATTATTAAATTCCTTAGCGCTTAAATCGGAAGCGCTAACCGAAGATATTAACAAAAACACTGAAAAGATAATAAAAATTATTAAAAATACTTTATTAAATTTCAAATTAAATACCTCATTTAGATTAAATTAAATTTTACAAATAATCATTTGTCAATGATATTTTAAGGTATATCAAATAAAATATATATAATTATCCTGAAAAATAGTAGCTAAAAAAAAGAAGTATAAATTAGTTTTAAGCAACTAATTTATTCCAAAGTTGATTTTTTGCGTCTGATTCCAATCAATAATAATATTAAAGCCGGAATAATCATGACAATTGAAGGAATGAACCTTTCAATCTCGTTTTTCTCCTCAATTTCATAAATCTTTTTACTTACACTTGAAGATTCACCGGCAGATGAATCTGAACTTGCGGTTGATTTTGATTCACTGGCAGCAGAATCAGTACCCTCTGTTGAAGGAGATACATCAGAACTGTTTGATTCCACATTTACATTCTGCTGATGGCCATCAAAAGATGTCGTATTTACTTTTCCACCATCAGTATTTGAAGTTGTATCTTCTTTACCGCCATCAGTATTTGAATTGATGTAATTAAGCAATAAATCCTTTAATGATTTTGAACCGCTTGGTTGATTATTTCCAGAACCTTCATCATCTTTATTGTCTGAAGGCTTATCTTCACCAGATTGTGAATCATCTGTTGGAAGTTTACCGGTTTCACCATCATCCTGACTTCCGGAACTTTTTTTAGAACCCGGAATCAACGGATTGAACGAATACTGTTTTTTTGTTTCGCCATTGGATATCTTACGTCCATCAACATTATTGGAAATCTCCTTATCATTATTCGGATTATAATTAAATTCATTGCCATTATCAACACTATTTTCACGAGAAGCAAAGTAATCGAATGCTTTCATGATGGGATTGTTATAGAATTCCATGTTTTTATGTGCTGAAATGTCTCCATATTTATATCCGCTCTTGCTTGGATCAGCATTTGGATTATATGAAACCAATAAATTATTGAATATTTTAGAATCCACAGAACTTAATAAGTTAACGGAATAATATCCATCACTGAATACCGTGTTATCATGAATGTTATATTGATGGTCTCCTGAAGTACTTTGACGGTAACTGATACCGTACAGATTATCATCCACAGATACATCCCCAACACTATGCACTTCAATTGTATTATTGGCAATGTGTGAATGAGTATCCTGAGATTCAATACCTGCCACTAAAGCCCATTCATGTGTACCTGCCAAACCAGTAACATTAATCTTGTTGTTAGTGATTGACAATGATGTTTCACCATAGAAATTTTGAGAATAAATTCCTATATTCGGACCGTTGGAAAATGAATATAAATCATTTCTAGTGATGTTAACATCAGAAATCGGACCGGTAATCTGAATAGGATATGCAGTACCCGCAGCTAATTTACCACCAGTTGTTATAATAGAAATATTGTTGTAAATGACTGTTAAATTATTTAGATTATAGATATCTAACCCATAAAGATAATTGTCAATACCTGGAAATGTTAAAAAATCAACCATATTAATAGTGTTATTCGCTATCAATGAGTTTTGAGATTTTGAAATCAGCATACAATCCTGTGAGGGATATGAATTTTCAGGCCTTTTATTGATTTCAGACAAAAGAGTGTTTCCAACAAATGACAAATTGTCACAATACTCCACACCTACTGTCAAAACCAAATCTGAAGCCAATTCAGCACCATTTGCACCGAATATGATGTCTTTTAAAGGCAATGCAGCACTGATTGTGTTGTTAGTTATTATCGCATTTGTACAGTACGATAACTTCAGTGCACAATTATACACATCAACATCATTGTTATGGCCTTCAAAATTTATTCTACAATTGCGAATCTTAAGATTTCTAACCGCATTATATTCATTCCCATCAGCAAAAATACCATATGCTTGAACATTAAGAGGAACAATATAATTAATATCGAGATTGTTTAAAATAGCATCATCAGAATAAATCAATATTCCTGCGTGATCATTATTTGCAAATTCACTATCCAAATCCATTTTTAAATCTGTCAGGGTGATATTTTTTGCATCCAATTCAAATACTGTATTTTTTAAAGTGAATCCAATTCCTTTAAGAACAACATTATCTGCACGAATAGCTACTTTACCGAGATTTTCAAAATCCTGTGAGAATATCAATGTTTTACCAGAACATCTTGATTTTAAAACATTATTGTCAAAATAATCATCAAAATTTTGAGAGGTAATATAAATTGTATCATTGAATACCAAATCAGGCTCATCCGGAACTTCTTCTTCCATATCTGACAATATAGAACCATTATTAACAGATAGTTTTTGAACTTCTACAGAATTTAAAGAGTCTGAAGTACCATTAACATCAATTTCTGCAGCAGAAACTGAGGTAATAGAAATAATACAAAGAATAATCAATCCCAATATTAATTTTCTATTCAAACCTATGCGTATCACCTCCATTGAGGTTGTTGTCTCAAATAATCATCAACTATACAAGTATAATTAAAAATTATTAAAAGATATTGTAATATCTATAAAAAATAGTTTATAAAGTTTACTTGAAAATAACAAAAAAATAGTTTTAAAATAAAAAAAAGAAAAAATAGAGATTATGAAAAATCCCTATCTTTTTACAGTAACTTTTTTAGATATAGTATCCTTGTAGTAAGTGATTTTTACAGTGTATTTTTTACCAGCTTTGAGTTTATTAATGACATTTTTCTTAATGGTAACTTTTGCAACACCTTTTTTATTGGTTTTTGCTTTGTAAGTTTTTCCATTGAATTTAAACTTAATTACTTTACCTTTAAGATATTTGCCTTTTACCTTGTTCAAAGCAGCAGACAATACAAGTTTTTTAGCAGATTTTTTAACATTCTTATTAGAAGCTTTTAAAATCTGTTTTACACCTATCTTATTTGATACTTTTGCTGTTTTGTATTGTGCAGTAATAGTGTATTTTTTGGTAGGTTTCACTGTGTTAGGTATTTTTAAAGCTGCAACACCATTCTTATTGGTTTTAACTTTATAAGTTTTCTTATTAAGAGTAATTGTTACAACTTCACCTGCAGCAACTTTACCATCAGTTCCCCATGCACGTACTTTGTATTTGGATCCGTCAAAGTATTGCATAGCGAAGTTTTTACTACCAGTGAGTTTAGGTTTAAACAAGATGAATGCGGAAAGATTTCCACTAGCTTCTTCGTACTTGTCATCACCAGTGTATCTGTAGGTAATGTTTTTATCTCCACCAGTCAATCCACTAATTTTAAGAACTGTTGTGCCGTTTACATTAGTGTAGTAACCATTTCCATCAATATCAACGAAAACAGTTCCAGTTGCATCATCAGGCAATGCAATTGTAATAGAAACAACTTTACCTTCTTGTGCATTAGCAGGAACAGTCACATCAATTGTTGGTTTTACTTTAGCAACAGCAGCAGTTACTGATTTAGAGTAAGCAGCATATTTGCTATCACCAGAGTATGAAACAGTAATATTATGGTCACCAGCAGATAATTCGCCTAATGGGACACTAGCAGTACCGTTAACAACAGGAACAGTAGTTTCAACACCATCAACACTAACAGTTAAATTACCAGTAGCATCAGCAGGTAAATCAATTGAAATAGAGTCATCATCACCAGTTGTGATATCTTCTGGAATCTCAATTCCAGGAACAACACTTAGAGATTTTTCAGCAGATGCTGAATCATATTTCTCATCACCAGAGTATGAAACGCTGATATTATGATCTCCAGGAGTTAAGTTTCCTAATGGGACACTAGCAGTACCGTTAACAACAGGAACAGTAGTTTCAACACCATCAACACTAACAGTTAAATTACCGGTAGCATCTTCAGGCAATGTAATTGAAATTTCATCTTCATCATTGAAGTCGATTTCATCAGGAATTTCAATGTCCGGTTGTACATCAATAGTACTTTCTTTTGAAGCTGCTTTATATTTGTCATCACCAGAGTAAGCGACAGTAATGTTGTGTTCACCATATGCTAAATCTGGTATTTCAACAGATGCATAACCATCTTCTACAGGAACAATGTAAGTTTCGTTTCCAATAGTCACGGTTAAATTACCTGTAGCATCTTCAGGCAGGTTAATTTCAACAATAGCATCTTCACCATAAATTGCATCAGCGTCAATATCCATGTAGAATTCAGGGTCTACTGTGAATTGAACTGTATTGGATGCAACTGCATGAGTATCATCACCAGAATAGACAACAACAACACTATGTTCACCAGGTTCAGCTGAAGGAATGATAAATTGAGCAGTACCATTCTCATCTAAAGCAACAACAGCTTCTACATCATCAACAAATACAGATACATTACCAGTTGCACCAGGAATAGCAATATCAATAGCTACTTCCTCACCAGCTTCAACTTCACTAGGAACAGTAACATTAACTTGAGCATCTAATTTTTCAACAGTGAAATCAGTTGAGTTTTCAATAGGACTGTATTTTAAATCGCCACTGAAGTAAACTCCTACTGTGTATTTGTTAGCAGATAAGTCAGAAACATTGAGTTGTCCTTTACCATCAATAACATCTACATCGTATTTTTTACCATTAAGTATTACTTCAACAGTACCTTCAACAGATTCACTGAATCTGATGTTAACAATTGCATCTTGACCAACAGTAATATCATCAGCTTCTACAATTAATACAGATTCGAACGGATAGTTATGACTTATGGTATTGTTTTCATTGCCGTGTTTGACAGCTGCATCACCAGCTAATTCACTAGCATATAATAAGTTATCGGTTACAGTGTTATTTACTGTTGATTTTAAATCAATAGCATATTCACTAGAAGTTGCCATAACAGTATTGTCAACAATAGTGTTTTCATTACCGCTTACGGTTACAGTACCAGTTACAATGTTGTTTGCAAAGGTAGTGTTTGTTCCGGAAATAGCAACATTTTTGAAAGTATTACCATCAACAGTAGTGTTTGCAGCAATATTTGTAGTTGCATAAATCTTATTGTTTTCTACAATACTGTTTGCACTAGGATTAAAGTTAGTATTACCATAAAGTGTGTTGTTTCTGTAAACATTACC
>NZ_JAXJXF010000034.1:0-19065 GCF_036307625.1 Methanobrevibacter sp. | reverse complement strand
ACGGAAACATCACCGCACTTTCAGCAGGCACAGCAAACATCACAATCACATTCGACGGAAATAAAAACTACGAAAAAAGCAACAAAACCATAAAAATCACAGTAAACATAATCAACTCAACCATAAACATTGACGACCAAACATTAGATTACGGAAATTCCCTAAACATCACTGCAGATACAACAGGCACTAAAGGAATTACCGCAAAACTAGATGGTAAAGATGCCAAAGTTGACGGATACACAATAGAAATTCCAGTATTGAATGCCGGCAGCTACACTTTAACAGTAACAACAATACCTGAGGAAAACTACAATGCAGTCACCGAAAACGCTACAATAACTGTCAGGAAACTAAATTCAACATTAACAGTCAATAACGTTACATTTGATTACAACACTATCGGATCCACAGCAGTAACATTCACAGGAGCCACCGGAGTCAAAGCTACAGTGCTAAACCAATACCAAGCCAAAGTAACTGTCAACGGCACCAACATAACAATATCCAAATTGAATGCAGGCAAATACACATTGCAAGTTACCACAATTGCTGAAGACAATTACAATCCGGTTACAAAAACAGCCAGCATTACTGTCAACAAACTCAAAACAGCTTTAAGTGGAAAATCTATTGCCACAGTATACAATGTAAACAAAAACCTTGTCATTACATTAAAAGACTCCAAAGGCAATGCACTAAATGGCGTTAATATAACAGTCCAGCTGAAAGATGCAAAAACATACAAGACCGACAAAAACGGACAAATAAAAGTGCCTACTAAAGGTTTAATTCCTAAGACTTATACTGCAAAAATAACATTCAAAGGCAATACCAACTATGAAAAAACATCCAAGAATACTGTTAAAGTCACAGTCAAGAAGGCAACACCAAAAATAACCGCCAAAAAGAAAACATTCAAACGTACAGTCAAAACCAAAAAATACAGCATTGCCTTAAAAACCAATCTAAAGAAAGCTATGAAAGGTGTTAAAGTTACACTTAAAGTCAACAAGAAAACCTACTCTGCAAAAACCAACAAAAAAGGCATTGCAACATTCAAAATAACCAAGCTGACCAAAACTGGTAAATACACCGCCGTCGTTAAGTTTGCAGGAAACAAATATTACAATGCAAAAGCTGTAAAACAAAAAATTATTGTTAAGTAGATGCAAATCTGCATCTGCAACTTCTTTTATTTTTTTAATAATTACCCACTATTTTTCAATTTAGCTTTTTTCAAGGATTTTCACACATTCAGTGTAAACCAACAGATTAACCCCACCAAGTAAAGAACCAGACAATATTATGGAGTCAATATCCCAATAGCACATTTTTCATATTTAATTGTTCAACTAATTTTTTATCAATTGAATAGTTTTATAAATGCTTATAATATATGTCATCCAAACATATAATCATTAATGGAGGCAAAATAGTAATGTTCAGTAAAAAAAACATGATATTTATCATGCTTATTTTAATATTATTTACTCTTTCAGCAGTAAGTGCTACTGATAACGCCACGACGGACGTTGTTGGTTTGGAAGATGCAAATGATAAAGAGATAAGTGTTGAAAAAACACAAGTAATTGAAAAAACAGAAAATTATGACGTGCTGAAGGAAGGTAACAATTCCTTTGGTGATTTGGCAAAGTTAATTGATAGTGCAGAGTCAGGTTCAACAATAGTTCTTGATAGGGATTATATTAATGATGACTATGATGAGGATGGAATAAAAATTAAAAAAGATATAACTATTGACGGTCAAGGACATACACTTGATGGACATTATAAGTCACGTATATTTAAGGTTTCAGATGATTCGAAGGTTGTATTTAAAAATATTACATTTAAACGAGGAAATGTTCAGGAAAAGGATGGAGGTTCAAATACACGTGGCGGGGCTATTAACGGATATTGTACAGCAATAAACTGTTATTTTACTGATAATCGTGCTAATGGACATGGAGGTGCAATGTATTTAGGTATTGCCATAAATTGTACTTTTGAAGATAACGAAGCAATTAAAAGTGAGAGTAGTGCAACATATCAGGTTGATGCAAAGTTTTGTACTTTCATAAGCGATGATATGTTAGAAGGTTCAAGGTTCCTATGTTTGATGAAAGACGGTTCGGAGTCTAAGGACACAAATATTATTGTTCCGTCTTTTACCATGGCTGGCGATACTAATACCAGTCTCGGAGGTAAAATTGCCTTTGAAATGGAATACGATGGTCAAAAATATGACGGTTATGATGTTCTAATCAGCACTATTAAAAAGAATGGAGATGAAGAAGAGTTTCATAGTTCAACTGGATCAGAGTGGACCATTCCTTTTGTTGAAAGTCGTGACTATGTCATATCTGTTAATGGATATCCCGAAATTAAACAGTACACAGGAAAATTTGATGTATATAGTGATGTTTTAATCTCAGGAAATAATTTCATTACAGGGTATAATTATGACGATAACCTCACAATCCGGGCAGTGGACAATATAAACAGACCTATGGCCAATATTCCAATATCCTATGAAATGAATGGTAAAATAACAAATATAACCACTGATGACAACGGTCAAATCACCATACCTATAGATGATTTAAATCCAGATACTTATTTAATAAATATAAATTATAATGGTACAGACCACTACACAGGATTAAACAAAACCATAACTCTTATAATAAATAAGGGCATAACTAAACTGATTCCGAATAATTTAATAACAACATATAATGTCACACAATATTTAGAAATTACATTAATAGACAACAAAGGCAATACATTAAATAACACTAAATTATCTGTTGATTTGAACGGAACTGAAGAATATAAAACAGACAATCATGGTAAGATTAAAATATCTACTGACGGTTTAGCTCCAGGTACATATGAGTATCAGGTTACATTTAAGGAAAATGATTTTTACGAAGGGTCTACCACCACTGCAAAAGCCGTTGTCAATAAAATTAGCACCAGATTGACAGCAAATCCTGTGGTAACCTTCTATAATATTGACGATGATTTGGTAATTTATTTGTTTGATGCCAATGGAAATCCATTAAGTAATACTACTATGTCTGTTAATTTAAATAAAACTAAAAATTATACTACTGATAAAAACGGTAGAATTAAAGTGAATACAAAAGGTTTGGCTCCAAATGAATACCAAGCAAAAATCATGTTTGGAGGAAATGAAATTTATTCCGAATCAAATGCCACTGCAGAAGTTGTTGTAAATAAGGGCAATTCTAAATTAATCATAAACTCAGTATCAACTGATTATAACAGTGGTGAAAAATTTATAATCAAGTTAATTGACAATGTGGGAAATCCTATTGCTGGCGAAACAGTTCAATTTGCTTTATCCGTAAGTAAAAATACTACAGATGAAAATGGTAAAATCATATTTTCAACAAATGTTGGAGAAGGATGGGAAATAAGCATAATGGATGATCAGGGAAATCCTATAAGCGGCACTTCAGTATCTACTGATATAAACGGCATTAAGAATTTTACCACTGATGACAACGGTCAAATTATAATAGATATTAAAAATGTAGTGCCTTATACATATTTTGCAAATGTAACATTTAATGGAAATGAATTCTACTCAAAATCAAATGCAACCAGCAAAATAATTGTAAACAAGCAATCCACTACACTAACTGCAAATTCCATCACAACTATTTTCAATGAGGATAAAAATCTTATTATTACATTAACAAATAGTGAGGAAAAACCTATAAGTGGCGTTCAGATATCCGTTGATTTGAGAGGTGTTAAAAATTACACTACTGATAAAAATGGACAAGTTAACATTTCAACACGCAATTTAATCCCTGGCAATTACATTGCAAAAATCAAATTTAATGAAAACTATTATTATACCGGCACAAGTGCAGAAACAGCAGTAATTATTAAGAAAGCAACCACCAAATTAAGTGTTGAATCCTCAAATGATGGTGCAAGTTTGATAATTACTTTAATGGACTGTAAAGACAATCCGGTAGGTGAAGCATCCGTATCTGTCAACTTAAATGGAATTAAAAATTACATTACAGATTCAGAAGGTCAAATTGAAATATCAACCCATAATGATTCAAAGAGTTTTGATGTCAAAATCATTTTTGAGGAAAATGAAAATTATACTGGTTCCAGCTTAGAAACAAAGGTAATTGTTAAAAAGACAACCATCTTAACTGCAGATTCTGTCACAACAACATATGGCATGGCTGAAAATTTAGTTATCACATTAAAAGATCATGCCGACAATCCTGTAATAAATGCTTCAGTATCTGTTGACTTAAATGGAATTAAAAATTACACTACTAATAAAAACGGCCATATTAAAATACCCCTCCAAAATTTGACTCCAGACACATATGATATTAAAATCAAATTTGATGGAAATGACAGTTATACTGATTCAAACACAGAAACAACAGTCACAGTTAAAAAGATTACCACTAAATTAACTGCCAATACTGTCATAACAACTTATAATGTTAATAAAAACTTAGTTATCACATTAAAAGACTATGCAGATAACCCTATTATAAATGCTTCAGTATCTGTTGACTTAAATGGAATTAAAAATTACACTACTAATAAAAACGGTCAGATTAAAATCCCAATCACAAATTTAGCTCTAACCAATTACACTGCTAAAATCAAGTTTGATGGAAATGACAGTTACGAGGGTTCAAGTGCAGAAACAGCAATCATTGTTGAAAAAGCAACAAGCAAATTAACTGCCAATACTGCTACTGCAGCATATAATGATGATAAATATCTAGTTATTTCATTAAAAGACAATGCAAACCAACCTATAGTGAACGCTTCAGTATCTGTTAATTTGAAAGGTATTAAAAATTACACCACCGATGAGAATGGTCAAATAAAGATACCTGTTCAAAAGCTGACTCCAAAGACCTATGTTGCTAAAATTAGTTATGGCGGAGACAATAATCATATCGAATCTGATTCCTACGGAGTGATTGTTGTTAAAAAGGCAACCCCTAAACTAACAGCAAAGGCAAAAACTTACAAGGTAAAAACAAAAACCAAAAAATACAGCGTAATTTTAAAAACCAATAAAAATAAAGCAATAAAAAATACCAAAGTGTATTTGAAAGTTAACGGTAAAACATATGTTGCAAAAACCAACTCCAAAGGAAAAGCAACATTCAAAATTACCAAACTAACCAAAAAAGGTAAATTTACAGCTGTAGTTACATACAAAGGAAGTGCATACTACAATAAAGTAGCTAAAAAGGTTAAAATTAAAATAAGATAAGTGAGGAATAAAACAATGTTTAATAAAAAATATTTAATGCTTTCAATATTTCTTTTAAGCTTATTAACACTTTCTGTAGTAAGTGCATCCGATAATGCTACAGAGGTCATTAGCCTAGAAGAATCAAATGATGCCATCAGCATTGGGGAAACTCAAGCAATAGGGCAAATTGAGGATGACACTCTTATTGATCTTGACGGAGGCACATTTTCAGACTTGCAAAGAAAAATTGACAATGCAAATGCAAGTTCAACAATAACACTAGAAAATAATTATACCTATGATGACGGATTTAACAAAGATGGAATTTTAATCTCCAAAGAAATAACCATTGAAGGTAACGGATTTACAATCGATGCAAGCAAAACTTCAAGAATTTTCAATGTTACAAGCACTGGCGTCGTATTTAAAAATATCATTTTTACCAATGGTCATGCTGAAGGAAACGGTGGAGCCATTAGTGGAAGCGCTACAGCAATTGGCTGTACTTTTAACAAAAATTATGCAAATGGTGATGGTGGAGCAATATACAATGTCAATGCAGAAGGCTGTACCTTCTCCGGAAACTGTGCTGAATATCGTGGTGGAGGAATATACAACGGTAATGCAACAGACTGTACTTTTACAGACAACAATTATGCAGGTCAAGCCGGCGGAGGAATGCATACTGGTGATGCTTTAAACTGTATTTTCACAGGTAATGGTGCTAAAGACCAGGGTGCTGCAATGTACGGAGGTAATGCAGTTGGATGTACTTTTGAAAACAATAAAGCAGACAATCATGGTGCCGCTATTTCAAATGGTAATGCAGTGAACTGTAATTTCACTGGAAATCAGGTTAACCATAATGGTGGAGGAATATACAACGGTAATGCAACAGACTGTAATTTCAAAGGAAATGAAGCGTTTAGAGGAGGAGGAATATACAATGGAATAGCTACAAATTGTATGTTTGTAAAAAATGTTGTTAGAGAAACCGATGATGATGATGGTGATGGTGGTGCAATGTTTGGGGGTGCTGCTTACTACTGTACATTCGATACAAATTATGCACACGATGACGGTGACGGTGGTGCATTATCATATTCCTATGCTGAATATTGTATATTTATTAAAAATCATGCTGCTGATTGTGGAGGAGCGATTTATTATACTTCTGCTGTGAACTGTAATTTTACTGAAAACTCCGCAACCGGAGAGGGAGGTGCAATTTATAAAGGAGATGCAACCAATTGTACTTTTGAAAGAAATATTTTAGATGGAGACGGCGAAGATGGTGGTGCAATCCGTTATGGTAATGCTTATAACTGTAATTTTACAGGAAATAAAGCATACCACGGAGGTGCAATGCACAGTGGTTATGCTGAAAATTGTACATTCATTGCCAATTCCGCAGATGGTGGCGGTGCAGGTCGTTACCTTGATGCAAAAAATTGTGTTTTTATAAATTGTAGTTCTTCTGATGACGGAGGAGCAATTCATGTTGGTGATGTAGAAAACTGTATTTTCACTGGAAATCATGCATCAGATTGTGGCGGTGCAATTTATAAGGGAAATGCTGTGAATTGTACTTTTGAAGAAAATTCTGCAGATAATGGTGGTGCAATGCATGCTGGAGGAGAAAACTGCAAAGCCCAATATTGTACTTTCAAATGTAATGAAGCCCTTGATGATGACACTTTGGATGACGGAGGTGGTGCAACATTCGACATGAATGTTTATCATTCTTACTTTGAGAGAAATTATGCAAAAGGCTCTGGAGGTGCAATACACGGAGGTTATGCTGAAAATTGTACTTTCGTCGGCAACGACGCAAAGCAACAAGGATCAATATCTGCTAAATCTAAAAGAGTTCTTTGTAAAGTGCCAGCAGGAACTAGTAGTTATTATGATTATGAAACAGAAATACCTGTTGGACACATAACTGTAGACTCTGAAGGTAAAACAGAGTTTAATAAAAGAGACAATTTAACAATAATGTTGTCTGTAGATCAAAAAAATTATAACTGTTATGAACTTTATGTTCATGCTACTGGCCCTAATAATTATGATAAAACATTTTATACATTATCCTCTTATGATTGGATGGTTAATTTGACTAGGTCTGGTAAATACCATATTGAAATTGGGGCTGTGGATATACCGGAAGTAGAGGTCTATTCTATGAATATTACCTTCTATTCAGCCGTCAACATGATTACCAATGATATTTCCACAACTTATGGGGAAGATGAAAGTTATGTAATTACTTTAAGAGATGACTTTAATAATCCAATTTGTAATGTCACAGTAAATGTTGATTTGAATATTGTTAAGGATTATACCACTGATGACAACGGTCAAATCAATATATCAATTAAAGATTTAAAACCTGGCACATACACTGCAAAAGCCACTTTTGACAATATGAACTATAATCGAGTAATTAACATCAACACCATTTTCATTGATAAACAGACTGTAATGTTAATACCAAACACATTGGTAACAACCTATAATTCCAATGATGTAATCATAATTAGTTTATATGACAATAAAAACAAGCCTATAAAAAATATTACATTGTCTGCTGATTTAAACGGGACTAAAAATTATACAACTGATAAACAAGGTCAAATTGAGATATCTCCTAAAGGATTAATTCCGGACACTTATGTTATTGATGTTGTATTTGAAGGTAATGAGTTTTATCACAACTCAAAATCAACAGGCAAGGTTATAATTCAAAAGGACTTCACCAAATTAATTGCAAACACAATGATTGCAACATATAATGATGGTAAACAACTCACAATAACTTTAACTGATGGCTATGACAATCCTATCCGTGAAGCTTCAATAGTTGTTGATTTAGACGGCGGAAGTAAAAAGTACACTACAGATAAAAATGGTCAAATCAAAATATCTCATGAAGACTTAACTCCGGACACATATGATGTGAATGTCTCATTTAAAGGAAATGATTTATATAAAGAATCAAAAACTGTCACAACACTTGTCATCAATAAAATAGGCACCAGTATAAATGTGGATTCATTAACAAAAGAATATATTTTTGCTAAGGATTATGTAATCATTATGAATGATGATGACGGCAATCCTGCAGGCAATGTTTCAATTGTGATTGATTTGAATGGAACTAAAGAATTCACAACTGATGAGAATGGTCAAATTAAATTCAACATTTATGAAAATGATAAAACAATGATAATTTCCATAAATGATGACTTGGGAAATCCTTTGAAAAACGTCAAATTATCAGTTAATTTAAATGGAACTAAGAAGTACACCACTGATTCAAAAGGTCAAATTAATGTATCCACTGCAGATTTTGCTCCTGGAACTTATCCTGTCGATGTTGCTTTTGGTGGAAATGAAATTTATTCCGAATCCAATGCCACTGCAAAATTAACAGTCGTCAAGTGTACAACCCAATTAACCGCCAATAACGTGTCAACAAAATATGGTGAAAACAATGATTTAATCGTCATCTTAAAAGATAATCTTGGAAATCCTATAAACGATGTTCAGGTATCTGTTGACTTGAATGGTGTTAAAAACTACACTACAGACAATAATGGTCAAATTAACGTTTCAACAAGCAAACTTGCACCAGGCACATACATTGCAAAAATCCACTTTGGCGAAGATGATTATTGCTTTGGATGCGATATGAAAACAATAGTTGAAGTTAAAAAGACAACTACACAAATAATAGCAAGTTCAGTTGAAACAACTTATAACAGTGGCCTATTTTCTATTGTTTACTTAAAAGATATTGATGGACATCCTATAACAAACGCTACATTATCTGTTGACTTGGACAGTGTTGAAAATTACACAACAGATGAAGACGGTGAAATAATATTATCTACTTATGGCTTGACTCCCGGCAACCATACTGTCATGATTGAATTTAGCGAAAATGATTATTATACAGGTTCAAGCAATGAAATTTATATCAGCATTGAAAAAAGTGAAACTACATTAACAGCAGATGCAGTTGAAACCGATTATGGCATCAATAAAAATTTGTTTATTACCCTAAAAGATAGTGATTGTGTTCCTATTATAAATGCTTCAGTATCTGTTGACTTGGACGGTATCAAAAACTACACTACCGATGAAACCGGCCAAATAATAATACCAATCCAAAACATGACTCCCGGCAAATACGTTGCTAAAATCAGTTTTAAGGCAGAATACTATATTGCATCCGTTATAGAAACTTCAGTTGTCATTAATAAAATTGAATCCAAATTGACTGCAAATTCAGTTGCAACAACATATGGAATTAATGAAGATTTAATTATTAAATTAACAGACAGTGATGACAATCCTATAGCAAATGCAACAGTATCTGTTGAATTGGATAGTGTCAAAAAATACACAACCGATGAAAAAGGTCAAATAACAATACACTCCAACAACATCACTCCCGGAAGCTACATTGCCAAAATCAGTATTGATGACAAATATCATAAGAGTTCCACTGTAGAAACTGCAGTTGTTGTTAATAAAATTGCGAGCAAATTAACTGCAAATAACGTTACAACAACTTATAATGTCAATAAGAAGTTAATTATTTCCCTAAAAGATGGTGACGGCAATCCTATACAAAATATTTTTGTATCTGTTGATTTGGGAGGTGTTAAAGATTACATCACCAATGAAAAAGGCCAAATTAACATACCTGTTCAAAAGCTAGTTCCAAAAACTTATGTTGCTAAAATTAAGTTTAAAGGAAATAGCCATTATGTTGGATCCAAGACCGCTGATGTAGTTGTTGTTAAAAAAGCAACCCCAAAAATAGGAGCCAAATCAAAAAGCTTCAAGGTAAAAACAAAAACCAAAAAATATGCAATAACCTTAAAAAACAACAAAAAACAAGCCATGAAAAATACTAAAGTGTATTTAAAAGTTAAAGGTAAGACATATGCTGCAAAAACCAACTCCAAAGGTAAAGCAACATTCAAAATTACCAAACTAACCAAAAAAGGTAAATTTACGGCGGCAGTTACATACAATGGCAACAAATACTACAAAAAAGTAACCAAGAAAACTAAAATAATTATTAAGTAGATGCAACCGCATCTACACCTTTTTTTATTTTTTCTGAATTAAATCATTACTTTTAATCCAAATTATCTATTTTTTCCGTTTCACATGTACATAAAACAATATCTAAATTTTAAAAACTTCTTAGATAATCAACACATTATCGGCTTTTTTTTCGGCCTTTTCAGTAATATCTGAAATATCTGCACCTGGAAACGCATCAATTATGCACAAATCAACATTATCGATTTTTAAATCCTCAAAAGATTCATTGAAAATTTCAAAGTTATCAGCGATTTCATTTATTTGCAAATTGACTTTAAGCTGGTCAATCATTTCAGGATTTATGTCATTGAATATTACCTTTTCAAAGCCATATTTCAGCAGATAGATTCCCAATGCTCCCAAACCACACATTGCATCGACAGCTATGCCTTTTTTAATTCCATTATTATTCAAATAGTTATGCAGCTGAACCAGCTTTTGTTCTGTGGTGACGGCCACTTCAATATGGTGTCTGGACTGGTTTTTAACAATGATTATCTTTTCATCAAGCAGTGTTCTCATGACATTTATCTGAGTATCGTCCCCGTCAAGAATTTCAAAATGATTTATCTTTGAATTCTTATCAAGCATTCCAACGGTATTTTGAGGACTTCCCTTTAAAACACATGCCACTTCAGAAACTTCCCCCATCAATCTTGATGTTACTTCATCATTGAAATCAGGATGCAGCAGTATCAAACTGTTTTTATTGAGAAATTGAGGATTCAGACTGCTGTAGTAGAAATTGGACAACGGAACTGGGGAGTTGCGCCTTAATGTAGCAGTTTCAGGAACTATATCCTCTTCCACCATTATTTTTAAAATATGTGCCATCACAACATCAATCGGTCTTTTTCCACAGGAACATCTTTTAAAGTCATCATCGAGACTTTCAAAGTCCTCATAGTCACAAATCGGTGAAAATTTTTTTATCTGAATATCTCTGCATTCCCCACATTCATGAAGGGCATTAATTTTCTCATCCAAATCTTTCTTGTCAAACATGATTGCACCCACAATTGAATTATATTTAAAGTATTGTTTTAAGTCAGTAATTATGATTTGCAAAGTAATAAAAGTTTATTAATTAGTAATACTAATTTTAAGAATATAGAAAAAAGACTCAGCAGGTTTTAAAAATGGAAACAAAAGAAAATTTAAGCAATAATGTAGTTATGCCCCAATATGACGTTTTAAAACAAAATTACACAACTGAAGAAAAAATTCTTTTAAACGAAATTCGTGAAAACTTGGTTGATTTAGCTATATCATCCGGCGAAAATTTTCAGCCGAACGAGGACAAGCTATTAAATGACATCAAGGCATTTTTATTCAATAGGTTCGCCGGAGAAAATCAAAATAAAAGAGTCCCAAATGAATATTTAGACAACTTATCTCGCAAGCTACTCAGGGACATAATTGGATATGGTAAAATCGACTCATTGATTCAGGATGATGAACTTGAAGAAATCATGATAATCGGCATAAATAAACCCGTTTATGTATATCACAGAAAACATGGAATGATGAAAACAAACATCTATTATGATGACGAACAGGAACTAACCGACTTAATAGATTCTATGGCAAGGCAAATCAACAGACGAATCGATAAGGAATCACCAATTCTGGATGGAAGACTGAGTGACGGGTCTAGAATCAACGCCACAATTCCTCCAGTATCTGCAGACGGCCCGTCACTTACAATCCGTAAATTTAAAAAAGACCCACTGACCATCATCGATTTGATAAATTCAAGGACCCTGTCACTGGAACTGGCGGCATTTTTATGGCTGTGTTTTGACGGACTCGGAGTCAGGTCAGCCAATGCAATAATATCCGGAGGGACAAGTTCCGGAAAAACAACCACATTAAACGCATTAGCATCATTCATCAATCCAAAAGAAAGAATAATAACCATAGAAGATACACTGGAACTTCAAATACCCCATGAACACGTCATCAGAATGGAAACCCGACCGTCAAATGTTGAAAACAAAGGGGAGTTGACCATGAACGACCTTGTTAAAAATTCCTTAAGACAGCGTCCCGACAGAATAATCGTTGGAGAGGTGAGAGGCGAAGAGGCAATCACATTATTTACCGCATTAAACACAGGCCATTCAGGATTCGGAACACTCCATTCAAACAGTGCACGAGAAACAATTACAAGACTGACAACAAATCCCATGTCCGTTCCAAAGATAATGATTCAGGCAATTGATTTCATTATAATGCAAAAAAGAATTTACACACCATCCGGAGTTTCCTACAGAAGAATCAGCGAGGTTGCAGAGATAGTCGGCTCAGAGGAAGGAGTAATCCAGCTGAATAAGATTTTTGAATGGAATCCTGAAACCGACAGCATTGAAAACGTGAGCATTTCAAGCAAAACATTGACCCAAATTGCTAACTTAAGCGGAAAATCACTGTATGAAATCAATAAGGAGATTGAAAACAGAGAGTTATTGCTTAAACATATGGTAAATCAAAATATCCATCGTGAAAATGAAGTCAATACCATTCTAGAGATGTATTATGCCAATCCTCAAAAAGTTCTAAACAGAATCCTTCTAAACGGGTGATATTATTTTTAAAAAATTCTTTGTTGCACTGGGAGGAATATTCCTCTTTGTGGTGAACTCCATAAAAGGCATTTCCCTAAAAGACATAAAAATCAAAAAAGAAGATGAAAACAAGCTGGATTTGAAAATGTTTTCCAGAATAAATTTTGAAAGCAAAAATGAAAATCCAAAAAAGAATGAAGATAAAATCTATATAATCAGAAATAAACTGATCAAATACTTCCTTAACAAAAAAATCATAATTCTTCTGATTGCATTTTTGGTTTTGATAACATATTTCACCAGTTTTGAAATTGGAGGAATCTATTTGGTCCTAGTCACAATGACCTACACATTCCTGATTTATTATCCTCAGATTAAAGAGAAAAACAGCTACTCCGATTTGAACCAGGAACTTCCCTATGCATTAAGACATATGAGCATAGAACTGAAATCCGGAAAGGGATTGCATGATACCATGCTGACAATCAAAAATTCAAATTACGGATCCCTGTCAAAGGAATTTACACGTGTTCTTGAAGAAATAAAGTTTGGAAAACAAACCGAAGAGTCATTGCAGGAAATGTCGCATAGAGTCAACTCGGAGGGCCTAAGCAGGACTATCCACCAGATAATCGGGACTTTAAGAGTTGGCGGCAATCTGGCAAACAGCCTGGACATCATTGCAAAAGACATTTCCTTTGAAACCCAAATAAAGCTAAAGGAATATTCCCAAAAACTGAACTCATTTATTCTGATTTACACATTCATAGCCATTTTAGCGCCTGTCATCATTTTAATAATGCTCATGGCCGGATCCACAGTAATGGGAGATGTTATTTCTGGAAATTTATTGATATTGGTCTATTCATTATTTTTCCCACTGGTCGTTATGATGATGGGAATAACAATTAAAAAATTAGAACCTAAAATTTAAGAATTTGAAAAAATCCACATTAAAAAGAAAACTCGAAAAATATTAACAAAAAAAGAGATAATTTTGGTGTTTAATTGTTTTGAGGAGATTTAAACACCAAAGACTTTACTGGAAAATTTTTGGCAGAAGAAATTTTCCAATACAATATTAAATTAGAAAATTGTGAAAAGCTAATTTAATATTTAACTTATTTTGGAGATTGCATATTATTTGACTGATTATATAAATAATATGTTTTGGGAGTAATGTTTTAATACGCCTAAAATTTAGGTGTACCTAAATTCACATCACTATGTATTACATAGTAAATGATAGTATATAAATGTTTCGGTATTTTTTAGGCAAACCTAAAAATTTGGAACATATTATATAGCACGTGTTATAATATGTCACGTGTTATATAACAAGTAGTATAAACTAATATATAAATATTTTGATTAACCAAAAAATTAAAAAAAATGTCAGGGATTGAAACCCTAACGTTTGACAGTTAAAGTTGTTTTTATTGTATTTTTAAGGTAGGTAAATTTCATAGTATATTTTTTACCTACACTAAGCTTATTTATAACACTTTTCTTAATGGTGAATTGAGCTATTCCTTTTTTATTGGTTTTCTTAGCGATTTTTATACCATTAAGATTCAATGTTATCTTTTTGCCGCTGACTGCCTTTTTACCATTCTTGAGAGTTGCCTTGACAACTAGCTTTTTGGAAGACTTTTTAACGGAATACTTCTTGGATTTAAGATTTTGCTTTACCTTAACAGTTTTCTTGATAGTTTCTCCCTTGTATGATGCAGTCAACTTATAGGAACCCGGTTTTATAGTATTAGGTATTTTAAAGGCAATTGCTCCTTTGGCATTGGTTTTGACCTTGTAGGTTTTCTTGTTAATCTTAATGACTACTACCTTATTTTTGCCGACAGGTTTGGCATTGTCGCCAAGTATTGTAGCTTTAAACTTGGATCCGTCAAAGTAATACATTGCAACATTTTTCTCATCTGAAAACCTTGAGTAAACCAGTATTTTAGTTGTTCTGCTCTCACCGGTTTTTGGATTCTTGACTATGATTTTTTGTGCCTTGGTCAATTTGGTAAATTTAACTGTTATGTATCCTGAATTGTCAGTTTTGTAATTCTTAGATTTTCCATTGACAGAAACTGCAACCTTAACATTTTTTACAGGCTTTCCGGCAGAATCCAAAATCCTCACTTTATAATTGCAATTAGCATTATAAGTCCTTTTGACATTGGAATCAACAACAGTGTTTTTTATAATGACGTAATTAACGATTGAAGTTCCATTGTAAGTTGTTGTGATGCTGTACTTTCCAGGATTGCTGTTGATATTGAGTTTAGCAATTCCATTTTCATCAGCAATGACCCTTGACTTTTTACCGTTGAATGTGAAAACAACCTCTTCACCGGCACCGACTTTTGCAACAAATGGAGTGTCATTCTTATAGTATTTCACCAAATTTCCAGTAATGTTTAAATCGGAAATAGTGTAAGCTTTTAAAATAGCTACGTTATTAGTGTTTGCTAAATCTATCCACTCACTACCATCTTTACTTACTAAAGAAGTGCCTTTTTTAGTATGAATTCTAAGATCAAAGAGAACAGGCAGCTTATTTTTGAATGTTATCTGGAAAACATCTCCTTTTTTGATTTGGATATACTTGTTTAATTTGATTGTTGAATATCCTCCAAATTCACTTGCGCCCTTTTGGGAATAAACATCAACACCATTTACAGATATTGTAAATACATAATCCCTGCCAGTTTTATCGAAATAGGTTCCAACTGCCGCAATCAATTCATTTTCATCAGCGGTGAACACATTAGAATAATAATTATAAGTATTGACTAATTTTATTTCGCCACCAACATCAATCTGATACATCCTATTGTAGGAATCGTTATTAATTATATATCCAACACTTTCCTTGTCCATAGCAAATGATTTATCATAATATGAAACATAGAAATATCCTCCGTCAGCCCAATTGGACCCCCAGCTGTTTTTAACAATCCATGCACCATCGCCGGGAGCAGGTTTTAGGAAATTATTTCTGGAATAATTATCGTCCCATCCCACAACACAAACTCTATGAGTTGATATTGGCTTACCATAATAATACTGTGCAGAGCTTGATTTATTGAAATAAGTATCTTCATCAAAATCAGCATTGTGACTGACTGCCAAAGCACCGTATTTAAGAAGTGCATTCTTAATTAAATTATTGTCCGCAGAATTCTTTCTTGCAGGAACAACAACCACATTTTGAATGTGAATGTCATCTGGGGTGATAAGCAATGGAGAAATCTTACCGAGCTCATCATAACTGTCATATTCACCAGGGAAAATTCCCATCCAGTCAACCAAATAAGCAATAGGGGCAAAAGGAGTTCCACCTTCATCCATATCCAACTGTCCGTATTTTGAATATTGAAGCATTGAATTTTGGACATTGTTTTCAGACAACAAATAGGTTACGTTTGCATATCTCATTAATGCAGACTCCAATGCTGCCACATTACCAAATGCCCAGCAGGCTCCCATAAATCCTTGGTTTTTGACAGGTGAAACCCATCCGTAGTCCCTCAAATCAAATTTTTCAGGTAACGGACCAACGATAGTATTGTTATATATTATAAAAGGATTTGCAGTATTTTCAAAGTTATAGAAATTATCGGTATTGCCGAATGATCTTTTATCACTATTGAAAGCATTTCCTTTACCGCTTACTTTTCCATATACTGTGTATATGCTTGTAACATTAGAAGGATTGTTGAAGTAATTATTTTCCAAAGTCAGTTTAGTATCATATGCAGAAATTGTAGATACCTCAAAAGCCAGATTGTTCTCAAAAGTGCTTTGCCTAATAATTACTGTTCCCTTATCGAAATATCCTGCACCACCATAAGATAAATTATTCTTGGCCATATTGGATTTGAAAGTTGAATTTAAAATGTTCACATTAGCATAACTGGTATAAATTGCACCACCGTCATACTCTACGGAATTTTTAACAAAATCAGAGTTTTTAATGATTAAGGATCCACCCAATTGAAGAATAGCCCCACCAAATTCGGAAGAACAATTAGTAAATTTAGCAGAATTAATCAGAATAGTTGCTTTTTGATGTTTACCACTGTCTCCATTGACATCAACAAAAATTGCCCCACCATTCTTATCTGATTTAACATTTTCAAATTCAGATTCTTTCACAGTAAGATCTATTAAACTTTTGGTTGCAATAGCTCCTGCAGTTTTATTTGCAAATAAGTTTGTAAATTTGGAGTTGGAAATTGAAACTTTTCCCTTTTCTGTAGCAAATATTGCAGTTGCATATTTGGAGGTAGTGTTTAAAAAATTAGAGTTCAAAACAGTTAAATTTGAATTGGATAAGTAAATTTGACCCTTAATGATTTTATCGGAGCTGCTGATGAATGTTGAATTGTCAACAGTAACACGACTCAATGATGCTGTGATTGAGGCGCCTTCATTACCGCAGTTATCAATGAATTTACAGTTTTTAACGTTTAGAGTTGCCTTGGATGAAACAACAGCCCCCATATTAGAAGAGTCCTTACCTGAACAGTTTATAAAAGTTACGTTATTAAGTGTCAGCTTTGAGTAGGTTATAATTGCAGAACCAGATCCACAATAAGCATTTTTTATAACCAAATTCTTTATTTCCACATTATTTCCAACAACCCTAAATGCTCTTGCCTGATTAGAACAGTCAATTGCATGATTATTTCCGTTGATTGTAAAATCAGCCTTAACTATTCTAATTCCATTGGTATAATTCATATCAGTTTGATTATCAAATGTATAATCTGATTGCATATTAAAACTTGAATTTTCAGTGGCAATATCACCATTTAAATCATAAAATGATTTAATATCACCGCCATCTTTTAAAACATCACCAATATCACCAGTACAGTTTAAATCGGCTGCAGATATTGCAGTGACTGAAAACAATAAAACAATCAATATAACTGAGCATAAAATAATTTTATTAAATTTCATGAAAATTACCTAGATTATTTATTATTCTACATATATCTATTCTATAAATTATAAATTATATACACCAAAATCGAGATAACATAAATTATCCAAAAAAATAGAGTAATGAGAGTTATTAATCTTAATAACCCAAAAATACATTTTTATAATATCTAAAATAAGAAATTATGGGAAAAAAATCGATTTTTTAATCTTTCCCCTACAGAAAATCAATCTTACATTAATCTTCCGACACCAGTAATTTCAATACTGGCAACGCCTTCAATACCTGAAACCATTTCTTCAACCGGTTCAGATCCGCCTTCACCATCATCAGTGATGAATTTGAAAACGATTGCTACTAAACCGAATGCAATAGGTTCTTCTGAAATTTCGTGAATTTCAGCACCTTCTGGCATGGAATCTTTAATAGTAGCTTTAATAGTTTCTAAGTCTATTTCAGGACTATCTGGCATAATTTTCATTGTTGTTAATACTTCACCCATTCTAATTCCTCCATTTTAAAACTTATGGTCCTTCAAATCCACATTCACATTTGTAAGCGTGACCAAAGGTACGGCATTTTTCACATCTTGCTATTTTTGCTCCACAAATCGGACATTCGAATTCGACAAATGGTCCGGTTAATGGAATTTCTTGTTTACATGAAATACATTCTAAAGTTTTCATTTTATTCACCTATTATTTGTGTGTAATCGAAGTTATAATCATTTATATTATCATCTATTAAAGATAAAACCCTTTCAGGGCACTTCCCATTCACAACATAACAATTAGTCCCAAACTCTAATAAAAGAGACGGTAACATTACATCAATCGACGACTCTTGAAAAGTTAGTAATGTTGTTGCATCGATTTTACTTATGAATGTTGAACCTGGCTCCTTCGGTTCTTGGGTATATATACCATTTACATTTGTTACTATTAAAAGGTTTGCATTTAGGAGGTGGGCAACATATGCCGAAATCGAATCTGAAGTCACATCCCAGCTGCATTCGAAGGGGTCCTCTTTTCTTAAAAATTCGGAAACGACAAAAATGGGAGTGAATCCTTCATCGGATATTTCACGAACTTCATCCAAGGTATACGCCAGTCTTGCAGAATCTACTTTATCGT
>NZ_JAXJXF010000033.1:0-23393 GCF_036307625.1 Methanobrevibacter sp. | reverse complement strand
ATACTTATCTTATTTTTTTAGTTTCATTATTTTTTCATAAAAACTTTAAATATCTATTTTAAATAATTACAAATATTAAAATTTTTATACAATTTAAGACAAAAATATAATTGTTAATTATTTATCATTATAAATGACTTAATATTTATAATGTTAACAAAATTACAAGGAGAAAAACTTATGAAAGATCTCAATAAGATGTTTAAACCTGAATCCGTGGCTGTTATTGGTGCATCCAATACTCCTGGAAAAGTAGGATACATTATTGTCGACAACCTAATCAATGATGGATTCAAAGGAGAAATATATCCTGTAAATCCAAAAGGTGGAGAGATTTTAGGCAAAAAAGCATACAAAAACATAACCGAAATCCCCGGAGATGTTGATTTAGCAATCATAACTATTCCTTCCCCATTGGTAAACCCTGCCGTTAAAGAATGTGGTGAAAAAGGTGTTAAAAATATGGTAGTTATCACCGCAGGATTTAAAGAAGTTGGCGGAGAAGGAGCCAAACTAGAAGCTGAATTAACCGCACTTGGTGAAGAATATGGAATAAACATTATTGGACCAAACAGTTTAGGAATCACCGATTCACACACTCCATTAAACGGCTCATTTTCACAAATGATGCCACCTACAGGAAATATTGCATTTATTTCCCAAAGTGGAGCAATGATGGTTGCAATTATTGATTGGAGTGTAACATCAGGTATCGGATTCAGTAAAGTAATCAGTTTAGGTAACAAAGCAGGAGTAACCGAAATAGAATTATTAGAATACTTAGCAGAAGATGATGAAACTGCAGTAATCATTTGTTACTTAGAATCTATTTCTGATGATGAAGACTTTGTAAGAACAATGAGAAAAACAGCAGTTAAAAAACCGATTATCATACTCAAATCAGGTTCAAGTAGTGCCGGAGCAGAAGCTGCATCCTCACATACCGGAGCATTGGCAGGTAGTGATTTAGCATTCGATACCGCATTCCACCAATCAGGAATAATGCGTGTAGAAACCATGGCAGAGTTATTTGATTTAGGTTTAGCATTCTCCAAAGCACCACTTCCAAAAGGTGACCATGTAGCTATTATTACCAATGCAGGTGGAGGAGGAGTTTTAACCGTAGATGCTATGGAAAAAGCCGGTTTAGAACTTGTTCAATTTGATGAAGAAACTACTGCAAAATTAAAAGAGTGTGTAACTGAAGAAGGAAGTGCAAAAAACCCTATTGATGTATTAGGTGATGCACCAGTAAGCAGATACAAAGAATCTCTTGAAATTGTCTTAGCTCATGATGAGGTTGACAGTTTAATTATCATGGTTTGTCCTACCGCATCAGCAGATCCTGATGGAATTGCACAAGCAATCTTAGAAGAAAGAAAAGAATTTGACAAACCAATTATCGTTGTAAATATGGGTGGACCATCATTTGAAGCAGCAAATGAAGCTTTAAGAGCAAATGGAGTTCCAACATATGTATTCCCAGAAACTGCAGTAACCGCACTTGAAGCAATGACAAGATATGCTAAACTCGAAGACAGACAATATGATGATGTCATTGAAAGCATTGATGATGTTGACAAAGATGCAGTAAAAGCAATATTCGACAAAGTAACTGCTGACGGAAGAGACACATTACTTGGTAGTGAAGCTTATGCAGTAGCTGAAGCTTATGGTATTTCAGCAGCACCTATCAAATTATCCACTTCTGCAGATGAAGCAGCAGAACTTGCAAAAGACATGGAATTCCCAGTTGTACTTAAAATTGCATCTGATAAAATTTTACACAAATCCGATATCGGAGGTGTAAAAGTAGGAATTGAAAATGAAGAAGAAGCAAAAGCAGCATATGATGAAATCATTGCAAACGCTAAAGCTGCACACCCAGACATCATCCCAGACGGTGTTGAAGTGCAAAAAATGATGGATTCCGGTGAAGAAGTAATTGTTGGAATGATTAAAGACAAACAATTCGGACCAATGATTGCATTCGGTATGGGTGGAATCTACGTTAACCTTATTGAAGATGTCGCATTCAATTTAGCTAAAGGAATGAGTTCTCAAGAAATTGATGAACAAATTGAAAAAACCAAAGTATCTGAATTGCTTAAAGGATACAGAGGAGAAGCACCTTGTGACATCGGAGAAGTTAAAGAAGCTATTAAAAGAGTAGCTAGATTAACTTTAGACTTCCCAGAAATTACCGAGTTAGACATCAACCCAATCTTCGTCTACGAAGAAGGTTCAAGTGCACTCGATATTAAAATCAAATTATAATTTCTCTTTTGAGAAATTAACTCTTTTTTTATTTTTATTTTTGAAAATCATTACATGTGAGTTATATGAATGGTGAAATTGATTTAGAGCTTTATACTATCTCTATAATTAGATTAAATAATGCTTTGGAAAATCTAGAAAATGCTCAAATGACAAATGAAACAAAAGAAATGTTTAAAGCAAGTTGCGATGACTTTAACGAATTGTATCTTGACATTGTCAACGATTTAAACAATGGAGAAATCCAATTTAATGATTATTACTTATTTTTTGAAAATGGAAAACAAATGTTTCCCCAGTATATAGAAACTCTTGAAGGCATAGAAAACACAGAAATTGAAGATGAAATAAACACTTTAATCAACATATTTAACAACCTCAATAAAATAGCTGAAGCATTTCCAAGTCAACAGGATTTGACAAAATGAATTTTAATTTAGAAAGAATCGGAATTAACACCGAAGAAAGATATGAATGCATCTATACGACCATTGACAATGAAGGAAACAAAAACTCCGCAGCCATAGGTTTGAAGTATTTCGGTGATGACAACGTCGGCTGCAGAATATTCGAAGGCTCGAAAACACTTGACAACATCAAAAATACCAAAAGATATGTCGTCAACATTACTCAAGACCCTCTAATTTTTACCAAATCAACAATCGGCAAACTTCCAGAAGAATATTATACAGATGATGAAGACATTGCCATCCTGAAGGATGCCGGATCATATATTATAGTCAATGTGGTTGATATCCAAGAGCAAAAACCGGAAAATACACCAATCGACAATGATCAAAGCATTTACATAATTAAAGGAAAAATTGAAGAAGTCATAGTTAATGATGAAAATATAAAAGCCTTTAACAGAGGATTATCCGGACTAATAGAATGTTTAGTTAACTTTTCAAGATACCAAATAGTCGATGATGAAAAACGAGCAGTGTATATGGAAAGAGTCATTGAAAACAATAGAATGATTGGAAAAATCGGCGATGAAAAAACAAAAAAGGCTATGGAAACAGTCAAAAAAGAATACGAAAAAAATTAAAAAAAAGCATAGTGAATACTATGCTTCCCAGTACAATTTATCCTGAGGAACTGTACTGTTTAAAATACCTAATTTTACTTCAAGATTTTGGAAGGAATCCACATCTGCTTTGAAACTGTTATCAATTCCAGAAATGAATGGGAAACTTTGTAATGAAAGAGCTTCCAAATCTGCATTGGAAACAATATCTTCAGGCAAGAGTTTTACAACTTCAGAAGTATTGCCTGATTTAATATTATCATTGATGAATTTAGTTGATTCGTTATGAATTTCGATAATATTTTTAGTTTCGTTTTCATGGTTTTTAATGAAGTCATCAGATGCAACAACCACACAACATGGATGGTTTGGTAAAATTCCAGATGAGTTTTCTAAAACAACATTATTGGTATCATTTGCTGCTATACTTACATAAGGCTGGAAAGTGATAATACCATCGATTTGTTTGGTTTTTAAAGCATCATTCATTGAAGGAACTTTCATAGCTGAGACGTTTAAATCTTTAATAGATAAACCGTTTTTGTCTAAGTAATTTGAAAGTAAAACATGCTGAATTGAAGCTTCACCAGGAGTTGCTATTGATTTACCTTTCAAATCAGCAGCAGATTTAATTCCAGAGTCTTTAGTTACAATAATTCCACTACCTTCAGTTTGAGCAGAGGAAATAACTTTTACAGGAACTCCTTTTGCAACAGAGGACAATACAGGAGCAATTCCAACATATCCGACATCAACCTGACCACTAGCCATAGCAGTCATCAAGTCTCCACCATTATTGAACTGAACAAGTTCAACCTTAATTCCTTTTTTCTCATACAAACCTTGCTTCTCAGCTACAAACAATGCAGCATCGTGATCAGAAGGTAAATAACCTATTTTTACGGTGTTGTCTCCCCCACCTAAAAAATCAAAGAAGCCAGCGCTTGCAGCACCCATTACTAAAAATGCAGCAAGAGCCAACACTAAAACAAATGTAATTTTCTTATTCATTCATAATCACCGTTAATTAATTAACTTAATTACAATACTAATTTTATATATCTTGTATATAAATAAATTACTTAATAATTAAGTTAACAATTGTTATATAAATCCCTTAAATTATAATTTAATTTAAATACATATAAAACTTTTGTTAAAAGAAAATTACTTTCCAACCAAGGCTACATTGAAATACTTCCTAAACTCGCCATCGTTGCAAATGTCCATATTTTTCAGATTTTCTACACTAATCTGCTTATTGTTTTTAGACAGCTCAATATGCGCATTAATATAGCCCCGTTTCTTTATTAACCTCAATAACTTTTTACCGTAAGTTGAATCAGGATTTGAAATTCTCTCATACATCATATTTAGAGTATCAAATTCATTAATACCCAATGCATCACACATTTCATACATATCATCAACTATCTCAGAGGCCCACTGGCCAATAGATACTTCTTTTCCGTCTTTCAGCAATCTCATTGAATCATCATATGCCCTTTCAGCAGTGTTTTCTTCATTTATTTTAGCTTCTTTTTGCCAAAATTCATAATCTGATTCCTCTTTGATCAGCATATAAATTAAAAACAAATGTAAAAATGCCATGTCTTTTTTAACAAGCCCGCATTTATAAAACGGATTAATGTCCAATGTCCTTATTTCAATATATTCAATCCCATCATCATTTAAGGAATTTAATAAATCCTTAGGATTTTTTGGTTTTAGTCTGATTTGAGTATACAGCTCTTTTGCTTCAGACAAATCTCCATCCGCAATAAACCTGTTAATGTCACCTGTAAAATCTTCAACTGAATCATATGACGGATACAAATCTTTTAGATTTTTATAGCCGCATGAGGCATTTCTAAATGAAGGTCCTCTAGTTGAATAATAACTTCCATAATCATCGCGAGCATCCATCAGATGAATGCAGTCATGAGAAAATGTCCTGTGTGATCCGATTGAACATCCGGTCAAATAAATAATCAGCCAACAATATCTTAAATAATTTCTGGCAATTTTTAAGTAAATATCATTTTTAAATTCTTTAAAGGTTGCATTTGACTTTTCAAGGGAATATAATTTTTTTAGAAAATTATCCGAAAACGAAAAGTTAAAATGGACTCCTGAAATCATCTGTTTTTTAACGCCGTATTTCTTTGCCAAATCCTCACGATACTTCTGGTTATCGACTCCATCCTCTGAGTACTGGGCTATTGGAATTCTGTCCCAATATGGCAAAATACATGGTATTGACTGAAACCAGAGGTATTCATCATCAGGAAGTGAAGCATTAACCAAATCGGCCAACAGGGAAAATGTATCATATGCCTCATCAATTGTATCGAAGGTAGGAGTTATGATTTCAATTTGGCTTTCTGAAAAATCTGTGGTAATTACAGGATTGGTTAGTTTATCACCGAAAATAGCAGGATGCGGAGTCAATGAAAGCTTACCATCTTCTTTAGCTCTTAAACTCTCCCATTCAATGCCAAAAGAACCTGCCAATATCTCATCAGAAGATAATTTGAGTAAATTTTCAAATTTCATTCATATCCCTCGAAAAATTAAATTACTTTATTCAAATTACCATAATCTCTAATAATCTTTTCCAAATTAATTCCTTTGCGAATCATTGACAGTATCTCATTTCCAGGATTTGTATGCTTTTTAATACGAGAATACAACGGATTTAAAAATAATTCCTCACCGATGCCCCTTTCCTTAAGACCTGATGAAGACAAATCAACAATTTCTTTTGACAATTTACATAAATCCCTTTTATTGAATATTTTAGGAATATCTTCATGAATAAGGAGTTTTCTAAGCTCCCCTGCAGTATATCCGTTATGGTATAATGAATGATCATTTTCAATTATTTCTTCCAGTTCATTTAATTTATCTTTCAGTCCCAAATGGAAAGCTGCAACACACATTGAGTCTTTAATAGGTTGAGTGCATATACTTCTGAATTCAACAGTACCTCTGAATGTCAAATTAATGAATTTAAATGGCCTTAAATATTTAATATCATTTATAGAAGGCTTAATGTCAATTTCATGATACTCTCCGTTGCTGTAAATTTCCCCACGGACATATTCCTTCTGGAAATAATCAAGCAAATTCATTGACGGGAAATTGATATAAGCACCATCGCGCATTACACAATAAATATTAAGAGACTCCAGATATGCTTGCAATTCATCAATATCCTTAAAATCAACATCATACATTCCGATATTGTGAGGATTTACACCATGAGTTGAATATTCCCAAAGATAATCCCTGAAACATACTAAATCATTATTTTCTTCAAATAAAACTGAATTAGAAAACAATAATGCCTTGATAGGTTCAAGCTTTGAAAACACATTAATTGTTTGAATCAAATCATCCTTTTGAACATCGAGCTGAACCTGTGAAGCGGAGGAAAACATTCCATATTCCGGATATTTATGAAAAGCCAAAGGAATATCTGAATAGTTTTTAAATGACTTCAAATGATGATAAAGCATCAAATATCTTTCAGATGGAATTGGCTTATTCAAATTGTATTTGCGATATGGATTGATTCCCATTCCAGTCAATGTATGATTAAACTCTTCAAAGGACTCCTTAACAAAGGAATAGTATTCACAGAAACGGTCATTAATTGTAAACAAATCCTTTTCCTTGCCCATTGCAAATTCAATATTATTGTAAGAGCAGTCATAGCAGACTATATCGTCAGTATCGGGATTTTTTAAAGAAAAGACATTACCTTCATAATCTATTCCATCATCCTTAAAATCCGAGTAATGTTTTTTAAATTTATCAGTGACATCATGAACAATACTGAAATCTACAGCTTCTTTATTCAAGTTAACGATTGGAATTTCAATTTCGATACCTATGAAATCCTTTTTCTGATTTGTTGGTTTTATGAATTCGTCATATAATTTATTTCTGATAATTTCCTTACCAATCATTTACTCACCTATTGGATTGTTTTTAAAAACTCCTCGATGGCTTTTTCATGTTCTTCTGTGAGAACAAACTCATTTTCATGCTCTTCACTTTCAAATATGATTTCACCATCAATTAATCCAAATAATTTATTCAATTCAACGACTTTCCAGTTTTCATCATCATCCAGCGGTGTTGAAGCAACCAAAAAGCCTTCATCACTTTTTAAGTAGTATAAAGAATCTTTCATATTAGAATGAATATAAGTTAAATCCCCATCATAAATCATTAAATTAAGCTTATTGTTCTTTGAGAGATCTTCGACGATACCTTTCAATAAGTTAAAACGTTCCTTGATTGTTGACGGAGCATTTTTTGATTTTTCAAACTGATTGACTTTATCAATTATATAAAGAAGTATCCGCTCAGAATCAGTGTCCCCATTTTCCCTATCCCTATAATTATCAAGTTCAGGATAATCAAAAATGGTTCCATTATGAATTAACATCCAAGAACGATTATTATCATCAGCTTCTATAAAAGGGTGGCAATTGGGAGATATTATTTCACCAACCGTAGCTAACCTGATATGAGCGAATACATTTTTTCCAACAACAGGGTTGGACAATATATCCTTTAAATGTTGACTACATGTTGCTTTTATAGGTTCTTTATTTATAACAAATTCATCGGATTGCATAGTTGCCAATCCCCATCCATGCGGATGCTCTTCAGAGTGATTATAAAAACATTCCAAACATTTATTTATTTGTTTTGGCGTATTCGAATTAAAACAAAAAATTTCACACATACATTGTCCTCCTATTATTGGTTATCACAATTGTTATATTATGATAACATGTGTTATGTTACTAATAGTATTTAAAAGTATCCTTGAAAAAACAGCAAAAATAATGAGATAAATGTATCATATATTAAATTACTAAACTAATATAAGTAAAAAAAATATTAAAGGTTCAAATATGGTAGCAGAAAAGATTACACAATGCATGAAACCTCACGGTGAAGAGGGCAAGCAAACTATAGAAAATATGAATGAAAATCACAGGGAAATCTCAGAATTTGCATTTGAATGCATTACTGTCAATAGCAATGCCAAAATTTTGGATATAGGGTGTGGAGGCGGAGTCAATATTAAAAAATTCCTCAAACTAACCTGCAATAATGTTGATGGACTGGACTATTCTGAAGTTTCAGTAGCCGCATCCACAAAACAAAACCAAAAAGCAGTGAATAACGGGAGATGCAAAATTATTCAAGCAGATGTGAGCAATATGCCCATTGAAAATGAATCTTATGATCTGGTATCCGCATTCGAAACCATTTATTTTTGGCCACATATACAAGAAACATTTAAAGAAGTTTCAAGAATCATTAAACCAAACGGACAGTTCATGATAGCTCAGGGAACTGACGGAAATCATCCCGACGATGAAAAATGGTTAGCTACCGTTGAAGGAATGAAAGTTTACACAACCCCACAATTGGAAAAATATTTACTTGGTGCCGGATTTAGTGAGGTTGAAAGTTTCAAAAAAGAAAATGATTATATTATTGTAGTTATTGCTAAAAAATAACTACTATCCACCATATATAATTTGAACCAATTGAATTTCATCACCATCCTCAATTATGCTTTCCTCAATGGACAACTCTCCATTTTGTTTTGCGACAATTGTCTGGGAAGATAACTCCAGATCATCCAACAGATTTTTTATAGTGTAATTTTCATTTAGCTGTCTTTTCTCATCAATATCTTTAAACTTTAAGTTAAAATTCATCGAAATTCTCCCATATTTTAATTATTAACAATTGTTATATTACTTTCTTTATTTTTAAAGATTTCTATCGGAAAACATCAAAAACACATTACAAAATGTAAACAACCTTTTCCCATCGGGAAAATATTCCGATTTAAAAAAATTCAAAATGTTTATATAGTAATTGATACAATTTAATTTTATGGAAAAAAATAACTATTGTTATATAGTTTTAATTTCGAAGGGATTCTTAATTTTCCATATTCTCGGGCAATATTTAAAAAGACATAACTGGTAAAAACGGTAAATAAATTATTTCCCATTAGATTGTTCAATAATCTCCAAAATACCATGTTATAGCTAAAATAGTGATTGGGTTCGATTATTACTCCTTAAAATTAAACTCACCTTTTGAACCCATCAACAATTAAGAGCATTAATTAAATGCTCTTAAATTATTTAAATTTAAGAAAACAAACCAATATATGATAAAATGAAACTAGAAGAAAAAATTAGTATTGTTGAAAATATTTTAAAAGGCAAGAAAGTTGCAATTGGATTTTCCGGTGGAGCTGATTCTACATTGATAGCTTATTTATCTTCCAAATTTGCAAAAGACACTTTAGCTATCACTATCGATAATCACATACTGCCGACAGATTTTATTGAGAATGCCAAAAAAGCAACTGAGTCTTTTGGAATAAGACATGAAATTATCGATATTAATTTTTATGAAGACGATAAATTTTTATCAAATGATTCCAGCAGGTGTTATGCCTGCAGAGACTTAATGTATACTCAAATTGAACAATTGGCCAAAAAAAGAGGATTTGACTTTATTTGCGATGGAAACAACATCAGTGATTTGGTTATTGATAGGCCTGGAATACTAATAACATATAAAAAGGGCTTCAAAACACCATTCATTGATGCCAAATTAACATCAAAAGAGATTCATGAATACTTAAATAAAAACAATATCTCCTATTCAAGGTCAACAACCTGTCTTGCAACTAGAATTCCAACAGATACTCCAACAACTTATGAAAAAATTAAAAGAATCAGTTATTGTGAGGATTATATTCTAGCAAATACCGACTGCGAAATCGTTAAAGTTAGAGACAATGGGAAATTTGGTATTATTGAAGTAGATAATTTAGATGAAATTATAAAAGAAAACAAATATAATCAAATCAATGATGAATTAAAAAGACAAGGATTCAAAAAAGTTGCTTTAGATTTATCACAAATTGATGATGATGAATACATAGCCATTGATTATGACAACAGTTCTTTTTCATACAAATTACCCTATACAATTAACCTTGAAAATACCAAAAAACAATTAGGCAATAAAATCCTTTCTGAATCAAAAGATAAAATCGACCTTGAAAAAATTTCCATTTATGAAAACGGATTGATTGAAGGACATGATTTGGAAAGCTACGAAATTGCATTAGATACATTTATGGAAATATTGCCAAGACTTAGAAGAAATATTTAGGTGATTAAATGCCAACAAGATACATCGGTGATGGATACTGGGAAATAGCTTCCCGTCAAATGAGTATTGTAACAAGAAGTGAACAGGAAAGATTCAAAGATGGAAAAATCACAGTTATCGGCTGTGGAGGAATTGGTGGAGAAACCATAGAAATGCTTGCCAGAATGGGAATTGGAGAACTTGTTTTAGTCGATAAGGATGCATTTGATTTATCCAATTTAAATAGACAAACTTTAGCAACAATTTCCGATTTGGGTCTTGATAAAAGTGCAGTAGCTGCTGAAAAGGTTAGATTAATTAACCCCTACGTTAAAACTACCATTTTCAATGAACATGTCGATCAAAGCAATATCGATAAAGTAATTGGAGACTCAGACCTCGTTATTGACGCATTGGATAACGTATTAACAAGAGTTATTGTTTCAAGAACAGCTAAAGAAAAAGGAATTCCCTACATTCACGGAGCAATTCACGGCACATTAGGTCAGATTACAGTATTTTTACCTAATAGTGATAAGACATATGAAGAAATGTTTAACCTGCCTTCTGTAGGTCATGAATTGAATGATGAAACAATTGAAGCTTTAAAAAATGTAACTTCCGGAGTGCCTCCGGTAATCGGACCAACACCAAACTTAATCGGATGTCTTGAAGCATTTGAAGCTTATAAAATAATAACTGGAGTCGGAAAAGTAACCGTAGCTCCAAATATATTAACATTTGACCTGTTAGATTTAAGTTCATTTTCATTAGATGAACTTTAAATCATCTATTTTTCTAAATTTACCCTTTCAGGTGCGGTATATACAGTAAATCTGTTATCACGAACAAAACCAATCACAGTAATATTTCCTGCACGAGCTACATCAATACCTGATGATGCAGGAGCTGCATTTGAGATAATGATTGGAATTCCAACACGAATTACCTTAATCAACATATCAGCAGGCATTCTTCCACTGTAGGAAATGTAGCACCTTGAAAAATCATAGCCTTCCTTTGAGGCAGCCCCAATTACTTTGTCAACCGCTACGTGACGGCTCACATCTTCACGAATGATAATATTATCCCCATATTTTAGCTGGGCAACGTGCACTCCCGCAGTCTTTTGCCATATTTTTGCCTCATCAGTTAAATGTTTTATATCCTTAATTATTTGAGTTGCATTAATTTTTAAATCAGAATTGTTTGGTTCAATGGTCTTTAGCTCTGATCTTATTCCTCCAGCATTATCTGAATTTACACCCTGATATTCCAAAAGTCTGCAAACACATGCATGTTCGCAATTTCCTTTTCTTTCCTGAACAATGCCTTCCTGTTCCAAATCTTCTTCAGGGTCATGGGACAGTTTTGTTGAAACCAAAACATTTGTTCCATCAAGTTTGATTGATTCAATATCAGAATAATCTTTAATCAAACCTTCTCCAAGACAGTATCCTATCGCAAAGTCTTCTAAATCCTTAGGATAAGTTGAAAATTTTCTTGGAGGTAAATAATCTATAAACAAATAAGTATATTCATCATCGACACTGTTTTCTTTAATAACATTATATTCTCCAGCTTTCCATTGGATAACTTCAGTTTGTCTTAAAAATTCCATTTTTTTCAACTCCAATTATAAATATTAACAATTGTTATATTTATAGTTTAAAAAAATATTTATCAGTAAAACAACCAGCAATACAACAACATTAGTCACTTTTCACTAAAATCATTGAAAATCTTAAAATAATTCCTTTTCAGCCAAATATTTTCCTGTTAAACTTTCAGAAGAGTTTATAATATCATCCAAAATTCCTTTGGCTAAAATTTTACCGCCACAGTTATCATCGTCAATTCCAATATCAATAATATAATCTGCATTAGCTATTAAATCCAAATCGTGTTCAATGACAATAACTGTTGCTCCCCTGTCAATCAAATTATCCAAAACATCAATTAAGACCTTAACATCCAATGGATGCAGACCGATTGTCGGCTCATCAAAGATAAATATTGAATTCCTTTGTGATTTTCCAATTTCCGATGCCAATTTAAGCCTTTGGGCTTCCCCACCAGACAAGCTTGGAGTAGCCTCACCCAAAGTAAGATACCCCAATCCCAAATCAGACAGCTTTTGCAGTTTGGAAGTTACCTTTTTAAGGCCAAACAATTCTTCCAGAGCTTCATCTATTGTTAATGTCATAATATCCGCAAGAGACAAAGCATTGAATTTTGTTTTTTCAATATCTCCATTGTATCTTGTGCCTTCACAGTCAGGACATGTCATTTCCACATCCGGAAGGAACTGCACATCCATAGAAACACTGCCAGTCCCATTGCATGTTTCACACCTTAACTTTCCCGTATTGTATGAAAAATCAGCAGTTTTATACTCGCCAGACAATTTGGAAAACTCTCTTCTTAAATCATCAAGGACCTTTGAATATGTTGCAACAGTACTTCTCACATTCTTTCCTATTGGAACACTGTCAATCAAATCAATTTTATTAATGTCCCCACATTCCAAATCACAAACCTCTTCAGGCAAATTTTCATTGTTAATGAATGATTTGACCGCAGGATAGAGTGCTTCTAAAAGCAATGTTGTTTTTCCACTTCCAGAAACACCAGTTACAGCAGTTAATTTACCTTTTGGAATTTGAACATCAATTGGTTTTACATTGTGAATTTCAGAGGTTTTTATATTAATGAATCCATTTTCAAAAACATCCCCAGATTTATTTCTTATAATAATTTTTTCGGAATTTGATAAAAATGGTGCAATTTGTGATGATTCATCAGCTTTGATTTCATCAAGGGTTCCCTGCGCTATGATATTTCCGCCGTCTGCTCCTGCAGTAGGACCCAATTCAACCATATAATCCGCAATACTTAAAATTTTTGTATCATGGTCAACCAAAACAATTGAATTTCCATCCTCAACCAATCGTCTTATAACGCTGATTAATCCATTGACATTATCGGGATGCAAACCTATTGAAGGTTCATCCAAAACATACAATACGCCAGTTGTATGATTTCTTAAGGTTTTGGCAAGTTGCATTCTTTGAAGTTCACCGGTGGACAATGTATTTGCAGGCCTTTCAAGTGAAATGTAGCTCAAACCCAAATCAAGTAAAATCTCAGCATTGTCCATAAATTCCTCAAGGATATTTTCGGCCATCTGCCTAACCCCATCCGGAAGTTCACTTACAACATTTTGAATCCATATAACCAACTCTTTGAGATTCATCTTACAAGCTTCAGCTAAATTAATTCCTCCCAAAAGAGTTTCACGGGCTTTTTCGTTGAGTCTTGTTCCACAACAATCGGGACAGACCTGTGTAGTTAAATACTTATTAATCCTTTGAAGTCCCTTTTCTGTTTTTGCTTTTTTGAGAGCCTCTTCTACAGCCCTATGGGCATTTCTATACTCAGCATTCAATTCAAATAACTTACCATTTTTGGAAGGAATGTTAATGTATCTCTTAACTGCAGGGCCGTTGTAAACAATGTCTTTTTCCTCATCAGACAAATCTTTAAACGGAACATCTATTCTAACGCCCAGTTCTCCTGCAACATGATACATCCATGAAATGCCAAACATATTCCATGACTCAATTGCACCTTCCTCAAGAGTTTTTGTTTCATCACCCACCAATGTAGAATCATCGATGCATCTAATAAATCCGGTTCCGCTGCATGACGGACATGCCCCATCCGAATTGAATGCATATTCCTCAGCACCCAAACCGTAAAACTCTTCACCACAAACAGGACATACAATAGGAATTTCACGAGCCACATTCAAAGTTGGCTCCTGCAGGTGACCATTTGGACAAGTGTAGTTGCCGCATCTGGAATATAATAATCTTAATGAGTTTAAAAGTTCTGTTGATGTTCCAAAAGTTGACCTGATATTGGGAACATTAGGACGCTGATGTAGAGCCAGCGCTGCCGGAACATATTGAATTGAATCAACCTGCGCCTTTTCGGACTGTGAAATTCTTCGACGAGTATATGTTGAAAGCGCATCCAAATATCTTCTAGACCCTTCAGAGTACAGCACTCCCAATGCCAGTGAAGACTTCCCGCTTCCAGAAACTCCCGAAACAGCTACAATCTTTCCAAGAGGAATATCAACATCAATATTTTTCAAGTTATGAACTTTGGCTCCACGAATGATAATCATGTCCCTGTACATGATTTAACATTTACTTTTAAAGTATAATAATCTTGTCAGATAGTAAATTAAATATTTAATAACATTCATCATCGAAGAAATTTTTAACTTTCAAGTAAAATTCTTCACTGGAAAATCCGAAATCATTATTAAAAGATTTGTAAGCCAATTCACAATCTTTAACCAAATTAAATTTAAAATCAGGACATTTATTGAATAATTTTTTAAAACAAGTTTTGGAATGTTCAGGCAAAGGTACATCCTCATAAGGAATTTTGTCGATAATCATCTTCATAGAACTGGAAAGGACGGTAAACTGCAGGGCTGAAGCATATGCATCATAATATTCCCCATAATCCAAATTAACATCAAAATATATCATGAAATTAACAAGCACATGAGAAACCCAAATTAGGGAATTGGGTTCAAATTTTTCCAATTGCAAATCAGTGAATTTAAAAAGCAGGTCTTGCAAATCCATACTTTCATTATCTTCACAAAATCCAATAAACTCTTCAAAAGAATAATTTGTAAGATATGTAAGATAAGCATCTTTCAATTGGTCATCACAGGGATATTTGTTAATCTTTTTTATGTCTTTGCGTCTCAATTTTTTTGGATATACAAACATTGGAATCATTACTCCTGCAATAGCCAATATCTAAAGCAAATACTTTATTTCAAACATCTAAGATTTGAACATAATCTAAAATTAGTTAATTTATGTGAAAAATATCCGCACATGATTATAATTATAAAAAAAGTGTGAAAAAGAATTATAATAATTCTTTTCTTAAATCGATTGTGTCTTTTAAATCAGGCCCGGTTGAAATTATAGTTACCGGAACTCCGGTTTCGGTTTGGATATCTTCAATGAAAGCCTTGGTTTCAGCTGAAAGTTGGTCATAGTCTTGAACACGAGCACAGTCAAATAATTTGTCAACACAAGTTAAGGCAATTTGGGTTGCGCCGTTTATTCTGCATGATTCTTTAGCAAGTTCCATGTCAAAGTAACCAATTCTTCTACGTCTTCCAGTTACAACACCATATTCTTCAAGACCTTTGCTTTCTGCTTCCTCTTGAGTCATTTCAGTTGGGAATGGTCCTTCTCCAACACGGGAAATATATGATTTAAATACGTTAATGACTTCATCTACTTTAGTTGGCCCAACACCAACATCCGCAGCAAATGTAGATGCTGTAGTGTCCTTACTTGTTACAAACGGATAAGATCCATAGTAAAGTGAAAGGGCAAAACCTTGTGAGCCTTCAATAAATACATTTTCACCATTGTCAATAGATTCATTAACTTCAAGAGATACGTCAGTAATATACTCCTCAAGTTCAGGAATGTCACGTGCTAATTCTATAGTTCTCATTACACGGTCAGAATTAGCTGGTCCGCAACCAGAACCAGTACTTCCTATTTTTTTAGCCAAATGTTCGGAAGCTTGATCTCTTGACATGTGATCATTATTAATTATAGCACATCTAGGATCAACACACATTCTTTCTTTTACATTATATTTTTTTAAATCTTCAAATTCTTTGAATAAAACATCAGGATTTACTAAAACCCCAGCACCAATCATGAGTTTGGCACCAGTATGTACAAAACCTGAAGGGGTCAATCTTAAACCATATTTTTCTCCATTGAATTCAACAGAATGCCCAGCATTTGGCCCAACGCCTGCACGAGCAATAATATCTGGTTTATCAGTGTCACAAAGGTAAGTAATACATTTTCCTTTACCTTCATCACCCCATGCTCCACCGACTAAAATACTACAAGTCATTTAATAACACCTTAAAATTAATATTATGTGAAAATTAAAAAATTTTCGTACCACCTTATATTTTATCATTAATTATTAAAAAGCTTTTGCAATTATTTATAAATATAATATACATTAAAAATATAATGTGAATATATTAATATATCAACGAAACTTAAGGTAATTGCATGCATGTTGAAAGACAGTATAGGGAATTAGAAAAAATAGAAGAAATTAAAGTATACAATGTAAATACTCTTGATTTCTATCAAAAAGCCCCCCAAGTTATGAAACCAGATAAAGTCCGCTTTAGCAATATTATGAAACATGTTCCTGCAGATATAGATGTTTTTTTACCTGTTAATGAAGGGGAAGATTTTATAATTGAAAGAGTGGGCTGGAATCTATTACAAAGGGCGAATACTAACCTTGAAGATGTGGAATACCGATTATTAAGCCAATGCTCTCCATTCTTTTATGACCTTTTAGGTAATGATTTAAAAGAAGTTTATCAAAGTGGAGAAACCAAAGCAATACGAATTTTTTACTATATCAGTGACAGAGTGAAGACTTTAGCCAACATTCACATTCTTCGTGATGGAGATGAAGTGTATTTAATTTCTGATTTTAAAGAAAATAAACTTGAACCAGACATAAGTGTTGAAGAGCAAAAAGAACAGGACAACGAGAATAAAGCCAGTTTAATCGAATATTTCTCACAGACAGGAAGTTTTTACAAATCAAGAGACGAATATGTGTGGACCCCAGGAATTTATAACATCATAAACCGTTCCAAAGAGCCTAGAGATTCCTATTATAATATTATCTTTGATTTGGTAATCCCTGAAGATAAACCATTGGTTGAGGAATTGCTTGGAACTATGAGTCCTGAAACTGACACCTATGAAAACATCATTAGAATTTCAACACCCGGAGGACATATTAAATATCTAGATACATATTTATATTCAAAATTTGACGAAAATGGTGAAGAAATAAGCCACTATGGGTTATTTAAAGATGTTAGTGTTGATTCACACAAACATATGACTCGACCTGTTGATTTTATGTTAAACGGTTTTAATCACAATTCCAAATTATCATTACTCGTGGAACCGTTAAGTAAAAGATATGAATTTAGTGAAGGATTTTATAAAATAATTGAAATTCCAAAAAAAGATTATATCCACAATGAAAAAATTATTGACAATATTGTTGAACAGGAAGCTAAAGACAATATCATGAAATTAATAAACGGTGAAATTGAAGAGGTAACTGAAATTATTACATATAACATCAATGGTGATGAAGAAAACCAAAAAATATGTGAATTATTTATTGAAAGATTCAATTATGGAAATAAAACCCACAGTATCGGATTTTTAACAGACGTTACAATTGCACGTCAAAAACAAAAAGAATTAGTTGAATCAAATGCGACAAAAAACATTTTAATTAAAGAAGTTCACCACAGAGTAAAAAACAACTTACAAGTGCTGAACAGTTTCTTGAATCTGGAAAGAAGAGCATATGGAAGTAATCCAAACAAAATTTTAGACAATATGCAAGCCCGTTTATCTTCACTTGCTTTACTTCATGAAAAAACTTATAATACAACTGATTTCATTAACATCAACCTTAAGGATTATATTATTGATCAAGACACAACTCTTCAAAACCTATTTACCGCTAAAGACATTCATTTTGAATCCGATATTAATGAAGAAATCCATTTATCAATGGAGATAATAACACCATTACTTTTGGTTATTGACGAGTTAACAATGAATGCTATTAAACATGCATTTCCAGATGAAAATCAGAAAAATAAGACCATCTATAAAAAAATCGATTATGCAGACGAAAATATTTGTGAGTTAATCTTAAAAGACAATGGAGTTGGAATTGAAAAGCCTGAAAAACTTGTAAACCATAATTTAGGCTGGGAAATCATCATGAGTTTAACCCGCCAGATTAATGGAAAAATTGAGATATTGGACCTCGATGTTGGAACAGGATTTAAATTAACATTTCCAAAAACTTTTGAATATGATTTAAATGGGGATGAATAGAAATGAGAATACATAAAGAGTATCGGAGACTGGAAAATATTGAAGAAGTGAATATCTATGATGTTCATGAAAAAGAATTTTATCGAGACGCTCCGAAAGAGTTCGATATGGAAAAAATTCCATTTCAGAACGTTATGAAAAATATCAAAACCGACGTTAACATTTTCTTACCATACAAAGATGGAAAAGATTTCATCATACATGGACTGGGAAATAATGCTCTTAAAAGAGGTAATATCGCACAGGAAGATGTTGAAGGAAGATTATTAAGTAAAAGTTCCCCTATGTTTTTTCAACTTTTATATGAGTCTCTTTTTGAGGTTTATAAAACTCGTGAAACAAAGAATATGAGATTCTTATATCATCACAAAGAGAAATTAGCAAGATTGACAAATGTTAAAATAATTTATGAAATGGGAAGAGTATTCCTTCTTTCCGACCACATTGATACAAGTGAAAGCAGCTTATACATCTCTGATGAAGAAAAACGTGAAGAGGACAAAGCTAATTTAATAGAATACTTTGCTCAAACTGGAAGTTATTATAAAATTAACGGAAAATATTCCTGGACACAAGGTATCTATAACATAATTAACCGTCCAAGAGATGAATATGACGAATATTACAATATTGTTTTTGATTTGGCAATCCCTGAAGATAAGCCTTTAACCGAAAAAATTATTAAAATTATGGATTCCGGTACATCCCATTATGAGTCCATTATAAGAATAAGAACCAATGATGGAACTTTAAAATATGTTGAAATCAATTTATACTCAAAATTCGATGAAAAAGGCAATTTAATCAGTCGTTATGGATTAATGAAAGATGTGACCACATACTCCCATGACAAAATAAGAAGACCAGTTGACTTCCTATTGAGCGGTTTTAAAAATAGTAAAAAATTAGCATTGCTCATTGAACCACTAAATACCAAACAATACGAATTCTCACAGGGTTTCTATCATTTAATTGAAGAGGACCCCGAAGAATACCGACATTCCAAAGCAGTAGTTCAAAATATCGTTGAAGAAGATGTGATTAACAACATACTGCAATTAGTTGACGGGCAGATTAATGAACTTGAAGAGACATTTACATATAATGTAAAAGGTAACGAAAACAATCAAAAAATTTGTGAAATTTACCTTGAGAGATTCGAATTTGGTTCCGAGTCACACAGTATCGGATTTTTAACAGATGTTACTGAAGAAAGAACAAAACAACTGGAACTTATGGAAGCCAATGAACATCAAAAAGTATTAATTAAAGAGGTTCACCACAGGGTGAAAAACAACTTACAAGTACTAAACAGTTTCCTAAACCTTGAAAAAAGAGCATATAGAGATAAACCAACAATTATTATCGACCATATGCAATCCAGGTTATCCTCTTTGGCAATTCTTCATGAAAAAACATATAATACCACAGACTTTAAAAACATCAATCTTAAAGAATACATCGAAGACCAAGACGGTCAATTAAGAAGTCTGATTGGTTTAAGAGACGGTATTGAGTTTGAATCTGATGTTGATGGAGATTTGGTTTTAACAATTGAGGTCATTACACCATTATTATTAGTGATAGACGAATTAACAATGAATGCTATAAAACATGCATTCCCTGATAAAAGTAAACCTAACAAAAAAATTATCAAAAAGATACATAAAATCGACAATGAAACAGCAGAATTAATACTTCAGGACAACGGTGTTGGAATAGACGATCCAGAGAAAATTACTAAAAACCTCGGATGTGAAATTATCAAAAATCTGACAAAACAGTTAGATGGCCATATTGAATTATTCCAACATGAAAACGGAACAGGATATAGATTAACATTCCCGATTTACATGTCCCACACTATTGAAGGATAATTTTTTAATAGAACAAAAAAATTTTGTAAACTAAATTATTTAAATAAACAGATACAAACATAAATAAAAGAGTGAAAAAATGAACGAAAGAATATTAATTGTAGAAGATGAAGCAATTACTGCATTGGATTTGAAATATAGTTTAGAAGATTTAGGATATGAAATTATTGACACAGTTGATACAGGTCAAGATGCAATAGATGTTGCTGCAGAGAAAGTACCTGATGTCGTTTTAATGGATATTAAATTAAAAGGAGATATGGAAGGTATTGAAGCAGCTGAGGTAATATCTGAATTAAGAATACCTGTAATCTATTTAACTGCAAACACTGATACAGATACTTTTGAAAAATCAAATGTAAAAGGATCTTATGGGTTTGTTTCAAAACCATATGACATTAATAAATTAGACAAAACTCTTAAAATAACAATCAATAGAGCCAAATTAGAAGAAAACAAACTTAATGATGCAAGTGGATTTAAATAGATTCAAATGACAGAGTTACAATTAATTGAAGGTAAACCTAAAATATTCGCAATCAGTTCTGAAGAGATGATGCTATCTCAAATTGAAGATTATGTTGAAAACTATGATTACGAATATGTGGGATCAGCATCTGAAAAAAACGAGATTTTCAAAAAAATAGATGAATTATCTCCCAATCTCATATTTCTAGATACTGAAGAAGAAGGATTAGATTTACTGGAAACAGCGAGCGATTTAGAAATATTTAACGTTCCAGTAATTATCATAGTTGGAGCTCTCTTTGATGACACCATCGACAAATTATTAATGAGTAATCCTTATAATTACCTGCTCAAACCACTTGATGAAGATGAATTGCAAAGAGCAATGGCCGTATCACTTAAAAAACATGAACAGAATATATTAAGTGTTCAAACGGCTCAAAGTAGAATACAAGAAAAAAATACGGAGCTCTTAGTCGAAAAATCAGATTCAAGTTTTCTTTTAATTCTTTGTATCGCTTTAATCATAATAGCTATATTAAGTAGAAATGCCACATGGCTTCAATGGGTACTTTTAATACCTACATTGGCCATGCTTGTAAATGCAATTGCAAGTTTAAAAAAACAAAAAGAAGTCGTAGAATATGAAGAAGATGACCTTCCGTTTATAAGCATTTTTATTCCAGCACACAACGAAGAAAATACCATTGAATCAACTGTTAGAAGTGTTTGTAGCTCCGAATATACCAAACATGGGGAATCCAATTTTGAAGTTATTGTTGTTAATGACGGATCTACTGACACTACCAGAGAAATATTATCCAAATTAAAAGAAGAAATTCCAGAACTCAGAATTGTTACAAGACACCCTCCAAGATCAGGAAAAGGTAAAGGATTTGTTTTAAACGATGCATTGACATTATCAAAAGGAGAAATCATCGGTGTTTTTGATGCAGACACACAAATCAAGACTGATTTCTTAATGAAAATTGTCCAATACCTCAATGGAGACAAAATTGAAGGAGTGCAATCAAGAGTTAAAATGTGGAACAAAAATGAAAACTTTTTAGCTCGTATGCAACATGTTGAATTTGCAAGTTTTGGAAATACATTAATCGGAAAGGATAATCTTGATTTTACAGGATTTTTAGGTGGAAATGGACAATTTGTAAGAAAACAGGCAATTATAGACTCCGGTCGTTGGGATGGTTTTGCGGTAACCGAAGATTTAAATTTAGCAATTAAAATTATTCTTAACGGTGGAAAAATTCGTTACTGTGGTGAATGTGCAGTATATCAAGAAGCGGTTACAACCTGGAAAGCTTTTTTCAGACAAAGAGTACGATGGGCTATTGGTAACTTTGAAACATTATTTGTCTATTTGCCTCAAATTATTAGGGCAAAAATACCTATCTCAAAAAAATACAATATTCTAGAGCATATCTCATTTTACAGTTTTAATTTATTAATCTTCTTCGGATTCGTTATTACAATAATAAATGCTATTTCCTGGTTCATATACAATGGTGCAACAGTTATCAGAATGGAAGCACCATTTATTGTTGGAATCTTATCAATGATTGCATTTTTCCCAGGGATTTTACTTGCTCTTTCAAGGGACCGACCTACAGCATTAGAATATGTAAAAGACCTTGTAAAATATTATATTTACTGTTTCCATTTAATTCCATTGTTTTTCATAACAATGATAACAATGCTCACCAGAAAAGAAAGAAAATGGTCCAAAACAGAACATAAAGGAGGAAAACAATGAGAAAAGGAGACATAGTACGTGGAATAGTTCTTGTGATTATCATTCTTTTCTTTGCAGCCAATATTAATGGAATCAATAGTTTTTTAAGTGTCCATAGCGATAGAACTATTGATTTTGACCATAGTGCGACCATTGTGCCACAAGCATGGAATACTACCGAGGAATTAAACTTAACAAATGAATCTAAAACTCCCCATGCAATAACAAACAAATACGTATATATTGACCATTGGGATGATTGGCCGGAAGACCACATCACATCCATTTCGGAAGAAAAATTCAAATCAATGGAAAATGGTGGATATAAAGTTCTTAAAACTGAAAATGCAACTGCCAGTGGCGTGCCAGTTTCAAAACAATATTTCTCAAATCCTTCAAGAGATACAAATGTGACTTGGAACCATATTGGTGTTAACTATGTTTTCCCTAAAGAGGACACCAACTATGCAATACAGGTACATTATTTCACAACACATGATTACAATAATACTACATTTTTAAAAGAAATAGATGACCGTATTGAAGATGATATGAGCAATATCCACAACAATAACTATAATGGATTTTTCTCAGGTGTAAGAGATATTTACAATTTCATAATATCTCACATCTAACCTTTTTATCTTATGGTGAAAGAATACTCTGACCTCTTTAAGGTCGGAGATGAATTTCACAAAAAGGCATCTGAAGATATTAGTTTTCAAATGCTCTCTCTATTT
>NZ_JAXJXF010000032.1:0-71117 GCF_036307625.1 Methanobrevibacter sp. | reverse complement strand
ATGTTCAATTTTAATGCTTCTAGTTTCTTTTCTGGTTTGAATTTTACTGATATGTTCAATTTTAATGCTTCTAGTTTCTTTTCTGGTTTGAATTTTACTGATATGTTCAATTTTAATGCTTCTAGTTTCTTTTCTGGTTTGAATTTTACTAGCATATTTGATGATTTTAATATTACTGACTTTTTAAATGATTTGAACTTCACTGAGTTATTTAAAAATTGGAATATTACTGACTTTTTAAATGATTTGAACTTCACTGAGTTATTTAAAAATTGGAATATTACTACATTTTTAGATAATTTCAACTTCACTGACTTAGTAAATGGTTTTAATTTTACAGATCTTTTTAATAAATTGAACTTTACTGAGTTATTTAATAATTGGAATATTACTACATTTTTAGATAATTTCAACTTCACTGAGTTATTGGGTGGTTTGAATATTACTGGATTTTTAGATAATTTCAATTTCACTGAGTTTTTAAGTGGTTTGAATGTTACTGGACTTTCAAATATTACTAATTATTTAGATAATTTCAATTTCACTGAGTTTTTAAGTGGTTTGAATGTTACTGCATTTTTAGATAATTTGAACTTTACTGAGTTATTTAATAATTGGAATATTACTGAACTTTTCGATAATTTGAACTTTACTGCATTATTTAATAAGTTAAATATTACTGGATTTTTAAATAATTTGAACTTTACTGCGTTATTTGATAAGTTAAATATTACTGGATTTTTAGATAATTTGAACTTTACTAAGTTATTTAACTTCACTAATCTCATCAATATTATCACTAAATATATCCAAGATTTAAATATTACTAAAATCATTAATATTACTGATATTGTAAATAAAATTGAAGATTTTGGAAAGGCAATATTAGGAATTAAATCTCCAACTGTAATTTATGCTGATGATTTGAGTGTTGTTTATGCAAACAGCAAAAAATTGGTTATTACATTAAGAGATTATGTTGCTAATCCGGTAAGTGATAAAACAGTTTATGTGGTACTTAATGATAAAAAATATACTGGTGTTACTAACTCTAATGGTAAAGTGTCAATTACAGTTCCTAACAATTTAAAACCAAAAACATATGTTGCAACAATTACATTTGCAGGCGATTTGGCTTATCAAAATTCACTTAAAACTGCTAAAGTAGTAGTTGCTAAAGGAACTCCAAAAATAACTGCTAAATCAAAAACAATCAAGAATACCAAAAAGAACAAGAAAAACAAAAAATACTCAATAGTCTTGAAAAATCATAAAAATAAAGCTATGAACAAAGTTAAAGTTACTATTAAAGTGAACGGTAAAACCTATACTGCTGTAACTAATAAAAATGGTAAAGCAACCTTTAAAATTACTAAATTAACTAAAAAAGGTACTTTTAAATCTGTTATAACATATAAAGGTAATTCTCTCTATAAAAAAGTAACTAAAACTGTAAAAATTAAAATTAGCTAGATACAGTATATCTACTTGAAACAATTCTATAGCAATGTTTCTAATCATTTTTTGATTTGACAAACATTGCTTGTTTTAATTTTTTTCTCATTTTGCTCTTAATTATTTAAATCATATATATTTCCATCTATTGTTTGATGCTTTTTTTTGAATCTATCGATTATAATGAAATGTTATTTGTTTAAAATTAATATTGGTTCTTAATTGGCAAAATTATTTGTCATTCCTGTCAGTATTGTTGGTCATATGCTAGTGATTATATGATTTATCTATGTGGATGTCAGACTTCCATAATTTTAAGTAGTTCAAGCAGTATGTCTGGTTGTTTGGAGGTAGTTTAGGGAAATTAAAATTAAATATGTGAACCACTAAATTATAATATATGGAAATTTTTAGTATTGTGTATGATTTTGCTATTGCAATTTTAATTTTTTGTGTGATATTTTTAGTGGGAAAATTTATTTATAAAAAATTAAAGGACAGTAAAAGTAGGCTTTTCAATCCTCTTGAATATTTTCCTGAAGAAGAAGTTCAAACATTAAGACAAGTTTTTTACTTGGTAATGATGTTAATTTTCTTTGTTTTCATTTTATACATTATTGTAGTTCCTGGAAATGATTTTGTGGGAGTTGCTGTTGTGCAACTGCTCGTATCATTATATATTGCTTTTACTTTAGATTATAGTTCTTGGAAGAATAAAATATTATTTTTCCTGTTAATACCTTATGAATCTATAGCACTCATTGTTTTTAATGAAGCTATTGTATTGCTGCCGATTTATGCAATACATGTTCTTGTTTATGCTTATTTAATTAAAGTATATTATGGCAAGTTCAGGAATTATACGGAGACAAATAGTCTTGGGATTACTATTATATTATTGTTCTCCATCATATTTGTTAGTTTTATTGTTACATGCTTTGCAGAAAATGTTGATCCTTTAAGTTCATTGGTTATGGTTTCAAATGCATTTACAAGTAATGGTTATGCAATACTTGGAAACACGGATATTGGTAAATTAACTGCAATAATTTTAGTTTGGGGAGGATACACAATATCTGGTGTTGGTACTGCAACATTGACGGTTGCAATTTTATCAAGACATTATAAAAAACGTGAAAATGAATTAAATAAACGTTTGGACGAATTAGAATCATTAATTAAAAATAATAAATAAGATATGGATTACCCTTAGTTCCATATCATTTTTTTTTATACTGTGATATTATATTATTTTTTTAATTCCGCTAAATTCTCTTTTATTATTTTATAGATGTTTTCCGCACCAATGATTTCATCATCGCTAACCTTCCAACTTGAAGGGTACAGTATGAATGGTTTGGATTGGTCTCCACCGGCTCCGCCGTGACTTCCAACCAATTCCTCAAAAGCACATACTTCATCCGCTTCCTCATCATAAAAACTGTTAACCAGAATATCTGGGGTATGTTCAAATGAACTGGTTCTTTTTAAATGTCTAACAATATTGTCTCCAAATCCTTCAAGAGGGTTTTCTCCTTCAATTTCTCCACTGTCCAGATAGTAAGTTCCATTTTTTCCAATAGCCAAATCACCGTGTTCCTGGGATTTAACTAAAATAAAACCGATATATTCATTGTTTATGATGCCAGGTATCAGTTCAGGGAAATAGCTATTGAGTTCCTCGTATGTTAATCTTTGGCTCCATTGGGTCAAATAAATCATTGCAAGATTACCTGAAGCCAATACGATGACTTCAGAGTCACTTAATTCCTGTTGTTCTTCTTTTTCTTTTTTAATTTTTTTATTTTTTCTTGAAAATGGAGTATAATCTCCTGCAAAGTGGTCATCATTTGAGGTCATTTTTGCAAACATGGTCATGTCTTCAGGAAGTAATGATTTGACAAAATCTTCAAATGTTTTACCATATCTTTGGGTAAATGTGGCACCATTTGTTTGACCGTGATCTGATTGGATGACAAATTGATAATTTCGAGGACAATATTTATTTGCATCAGTTAAATGTTTGATTTGCTTGTCCATTGATTTTAAAGCAATCCATGCATCACTGTCCCTAACTCCAGAGTGGTGGGCTATTTCATCATAACCTAAGTATGTTGAGTATGCAACATCAATATCCCCAATCATCATGTCACCAATTAATGTTGAGGTATTGATTTCTCTCATAAATACATTTGTAGCGGCTCTTGTGGGAATATATATTATTCCACGTTTTATTCTTGGTCTAACGTTTTTTACCGAATGTGTGATTTGTGACCAGATTTCACGTATTATGTCTGCAAGAAAGAGTGCAACTATACGTGCAAAATTGCTGGGATTGGAGAATACTGAGTACCATGCCTTATTGTATAGTTTTCCAAAGTCCATTATCTTACTGAATGTAAATATTACATTATCCGTATCTCCTGAGAATAAATTTGACCTGCTTGCTCCATTATCTACGAGCAATCCATTCCCATCTGAAATTCTCTGTTCCAATTCAGGTACTTTAGTGATTCCGGAACATTGCATCATTTGATTACCATTGCTCTTTTCTATCCATCTGAATGCAACGATTCCTTCATTATTTCCATGAAGGATTCCCGCTTGACTTGCACCTGTTTGGGAAGATAGGTCAGTTTCCCACCTTCTAAGCTTGTAATCGTCACTTTCAATCATTTTTTTAATATTGGGCATGTCTCCTCTTTCGACGGCTTCACATAACACCTGGTAGGCAAGTCCATCGATTTCAATAATTATCACTCCAGGATAATCTTTAATTTCATTTTTTCTTTTCTTTTCCGCATCTCTTAAAACAGACCGGTAATATGAACTGTCATCATCAATTGTTATTATTGATGACAATACAGTTGTAACCGCAGCCATAGCTAATGGGGCAAGAATAATTGCCGGACCATTAATTTCTATTCCAAAGTCTGGTGCGAAAAGCTGAAGTAGGAGTCCGTTTAATATCAATGTTCCAAAACCAAAGGTTAAAACTAAAAATGGCATCGCAATTCTTGTTAAAATGGGCCATAGCAGTGAATTAATTAAACTGATAACTATTACTAAAAGTGCTATGTTATCTAACTCATTACCTTTAACTCCTAATCCTAAAAAACTTATCAGGTATATTCCTAGAACATTTCCAATAAATACGATTAAACTTCTTCTCAAACTTCTTTTTGGGGTTTGTTTTTCATTAATGATTTCCATTGTAATCAGTGTTCCGTTATTTATCTTTAAAAATCTTCAATCAGTTTATATGGAATTAAATGGGCAATTTTCCAGTGTATTGTTCTATTGTTCTTTGAGCATCATCTAAATTAATTCCAGTTTTTTCTTCTACGGTCGATTTGATTTCACTTAAATTGGTATTGTTTGTATAGTTGTTTACTTTTGACTGCAAATCTCCTGTCATGTTTTTTACGGTGGAAAGGGTATCGGTTTTGTCAGGAAAAACATTTTTGTACTCTACTGATTTTGCTATGTGAACGGCCATATTCTTGTCGTTGCAACAGATTATGATATTGTCGTGGGTAGTTTCATTAGATAATGGAATGCAATAAAATTTTCCGTTATAATTTACTTTAATAATGTCAAATATGTGGATTTCTAATAATTGATCAGCATTTATCACATAACATGTAAAACCATCTATGTCTTGCTTTTCTCCATTTTTTATCACGTTATTTAGGGTATTAAAACCTAATTCAGATACTTTAATGATATTTTTATCCTCGTTACTATTGTATGTAACCAATATTCCGTTGTTCCAATTCCATATTTTGGCATGCTGGATATTGCCGTCATATTTGGTTTGATTGGCTGGAACTTCTATGGTTGTTCCATTTGGTGTTATATCAATTCTCTCATAATTTACCCAGGTTATTATTACTAGAATAACGCTCGCAATAATGATTAAAATGATTATAGCAATTATGCTTAGTTTTTTATTATCCATGACTACACCTTCATTATTTTTTAGTGAAAACTAAGTTATTTTTTTTAGAAGCATTGTTGACTGATTTTATAGTAATAACTATTTCAATGAATACATATCTAAATGTTAATTAAAGATTGTATTTCATGATATATTAATTTAAATGAAAAAATGAGTATTTTAAAATATTGTGCATTCATTTTAAACAAATTATAAATATTACTTATAAAATAAATTATTAATGCTCTTTTATCGAGTATTTAATAAAATATATTAAAAGGTGTTACTATGGAAGTAATGGAAATAATTAAGGATGCTTTTGTATTCCCCTCAAAAGATATGAAAATACTTTTAATTTATGTTATATTGTCAGTGGTGGCAGGGCTATTTTCTTTAGGGGGAACATTTGCATATATATTAGGATTTATTGTCCCTGAATTTTTCATGTGGGGTGGTATGGCCGTTATTATTTCAATGTTAATTGGATGGGTATTGTATGGTTATTTAGTAAGTGTTATTAAATCTGGAATTGAACAGTCTGATGAAGTTCCTCAGTTTGAATGGTGGGAAAATTTTATCACAGGTTTCAATAATTTTATTGTCACTATTGTTTACTTTGTAATTCCTGCGTTTATTACTGTGGTTGTAGGATATGCTACAGATATTGTTGGCAATTTTGTGATAGTTTGTGAAGAAATTTATTTACAGACCACTGGTGTTTATATGGGGGCTTCTAGTGATATTGCACTTAATGCACTATCTCAGGCATTGACTAATTTGGCGATTTCTTTATCTATCACTATTTTTGTTGCTATAATTGCATTTGTAATTTTCTCATTCCTTCAAACTATGGCTCAAGCAAGATTAGCAAATACTGGTAGTTTAAGTGAAGCTTTAAATGTTTTTGAAGCGGCAAAAGACATATCAAGAATTGGTGTGGGTAAGGTAATAATTTTAGTTATATTAGTTATTGTGGTTATTGGTGTTGTTGAGGTGATTTTATCAGCTATATTCGCCATTATACCAATATTGTCAATTCTTTCATTGATTGTAAGTCCTTACTTAGCATTCTTTGCTCAAAGAGCTGTTGGATTATTATATTCTGATATAGCTTAATATTTTAAGCTATACATTTCTTTTTTTTTGAAAATATTATTGGATTAGTTAAATTAATTTTGGGGAAGTTTAAACTCTCGGTTATAGAAAAATAAGAAATTTAATAAATAAAAAAATTCAATGCAAAAGTCTTAAAAAATAAAAATAGAAGCAATCAAAAGATTGCTTATTAAATTTCTAGTCTAGAAGCATACCTATTCCTTGGATGATTAAACATACGCCTATAAGAATTGCGGCGTAAAGCGGGTTGCCGATTGAAAATCCTCCAAGAGCAAATGATATTATACCCATAATTATTATCAATACTGAAGCAATTTTTGATATTTGTGTGTCTGAAATCAGACCAATAATACCTGCTAAAAGCAGTATGATACCAATTATATAGAATTGGAATCCTAAAAGGAATGACACTGCATCAATGTTAAATGTGAACAGCAACCCAAATATAATGGCCAGAATTCCAATAATGATATTGCTTGCTGTAAATCCTGCAAGTATTAATGTTATACCAAAGAAGAATAAACTTATTCCAATAATGATAGACACTACTCCAGAACTAAAAACCGGGAAAATTATAAAAATTAATCCTAAAATTATGGATAATATTCCAGATATTTTAATTGGCTCCATAGTTTTTCCTCCAAATTTTTTCATGTTCACTTTTTCAAGTGAAAAATATAAAAATTCAAAAAGCAATACGCTTTTTAGAATATTATTTATCATTTATGTTATTTATTTTTTTATTTTATCTTTTTTTGGTGTAATAGTATTTGGATAGTGTCGTGAGTGAATCCTGACAGTCATTAATAATCAATTGAAAAATAATATTTTAAAATGCTTTCATAGATATTTGCTTGACTTGTCATGTAGTTATCTATAGTTTTTCATGTTGGAAAGTGTAGATAATCCTACTTGAGATAATTTTTTTCTATTAAGTACACCTAACCATTAATTATATTAAAGCTAAAATTTTATATATTCATAGATTTGTATTTTTAATACATATTTTACTTGTAAGGGTGTAGAAATGGAAAGAAAGTTAAATGTTCCAATAAAAGATGAAAATTTAAATGAGTTAAAAGCGGGTGATGTAGTATATTTGACAGGTAATATACTAACTGCCCGAGATCAAGCACATAAACGACTATTAGAAAGGGGGGCTCCATTGGATATTGATGGTGCAGTTCTTTTTCATGCAGGCCCAATTATCACAGAAGATGATGGGGAATACAAAATGGTGGCCATTGGCCCTACAACTTCTATGAGAATGAATCCTTATCAAAGTGATGTTCTTGATATGGGTCCAAAAATCATCATAGGCAAAGGTGGTATGGATGATACTGTTAGAGAAGCATTAATTAGAAATAATGCATTGTATGTTGTAGCCACTGGAGGATGTGCCGCTTTATATGTTGATGCTGTTGAAAAAATTGAAAGTGTTGACTGGCTTGATTTAGGAATGCCTGAAGCCATGTGGAATTTGAAGGTTAAAAATTTCGGACCACTTATTGTTGCAATGGATAGTGAAGGCAATAGTTTATATGACTAATTTTTTAATTTAATAAGGAATACTTATATATTATTTAATGTATACTATATTTTAATTTAGTTTAAATTAGTAAGGAGATAAATATAAAAAGGTGATTGTAATGGCGGATATTAATGAACAAGCAGAAAAAAAGTTGAAATCAAGAATGACTAAAATTAGAAAATGTAATAGGGAACCTGAAGAAAAAGAAAAGTTTTCCCAAAAATTTGGTACTTCTTTTGAAATTGAATTCCAAAATAAAAATCCTGATAAACTTACAGATGGTATAACTATCTTTACAAGTCCTGAAGGTAAAGTTTTATTTGCTGAATATTATTATCAAATTCCTGAGAATGAAGAATATACTTCTGTAGATATCACTGAAAAACAATTAAAATCAATTATTGAATTCTTTGATGATTATAAATTACAATTAGATGACTCTGATTAGATGATTGTCAATAATTCTTTGGATGAAATAAAAAAAAGAGATAATGCTCTTTCAATTATAAGAAATATGGTTGAAAATAAGGGTAGATCTTCTTTATTTGATTTAACTGGTTTATCTGGTGGATTTATTGCAAGTCCTTCTGAACTTAGTTTGTTGGAAACATATGTTGGTCCGGCTATTTTTGAAGATGCTCTTCAAGAAGTTGGAATTGAACATATGGGTGGTCAAAAGGTAATTCCTTTAAATAGGACTTCTTCAGGAATTCTTGCAACTATTTTAACACTTGTAAACAAAAATTCTAATGTAGTTCATTATCTTGCGGAATTGCCCGCTCATCCATCTATTCCAAGAAGCTGCAAACTAGTTGGGGCTAATTATTCTGAAACCGATAATTTTAATGAATTTTCAATACCTGAAAATACTTCCTTGGTTGTCATAACTGGCTCAACTATGGACCATAAGGTCATTGATGAAAATGAGTTTAGAAAAGTAATTGAAATGGCTCATGAGAGGAATATTCCTGTAATGGTGGATGATGCATCTGGTGCAAGATTGAGGACAGTTATTTTCAATCAACCGAGAGCTTGTGATTTGGGAGCAGATATTGCAATTACCAGTACTGACAAATTAATGCCAGGTCCAAGAGGAGGATTGATGGCAGGTCGTGAAGATTTAATTGATGAAATCAAAGTTAAAGTTAATCAATTTGGTCTTGAAGCACAGCCTCCTGCAGTTCTTGCTATGGTGAATGGTATTAAAAACTTCAATGAGGATAATCTAATTAATAGCTTTGAGCATAAAGAACAACTTTTTGAACTATTAAATAAAAATTTCAATAATTTCCAAAAGACACCTACGGGGGTAATGATATCTCCTAATGATTTAGCCAAGGAAATCAATGTGGAACATAACTTGTCTGATAATGATTTGGCTTTCGTTTTTTCTTTTATCTTATTGAGGGACTGTGGAATTATTACAATTCCTCCGGTTTCAATGCCTGGAGCATCTGCAACAATAAGATTCGATTTATCTACATCTGATGCTTTCAGATTAGATTTAAATGACTTAAATAAAAAAATAGAATCTTCATTTAAAAAACTACTGGGTGTAGTTTCAAATGAAGATGAATGCAGGGAGATTGTATTTAATTTTTAATTATACATTCTCCAGATATTACTTTTTCTAAGGTTCCATCAATTTTTTCAACAACAAGAGCTCCTTCTTTGCTGAGGCCTAAAACATATGCATCGTAATAAGTGTTGAACGGCTCTCTAACTTCTACAATTTTTCCAATTGAGTAAGAACGTTTTCTCCATTCTTTTAAGATATCTTCATATCCTTCATGGCTGAATTGTTCACTTATTTTTTCAAATTCTTCTAAAAAGGTTTTTATTAATAAGTTTTCATTGCCGTCTCTTCCAAGCTCTTTTTTGAGTGTTGTTGTTCCTTCCCGTAATTCTTCTGGGAATTGCTCAACATCTAAATTAGCATCAATACCTACGCCGATAATAACATTTTCAATGGTATTAAATTTGGCAACTGCTTCAGTCAATATTCCACAGACTTTTTTACCATTTATCATTATGTCATTTGGCCATTTAATTTCAGGATTTTCAACACCAATTGATTCAAGAGTCTTTGCAACAGCTACTCCTGTAGCTAATGTTATTAATGGTAATTTGGAATGGTCTACATTAGGGTTTAATATGATTGACATCCATACTCCTCCTAATGGTGATGCCCATTGTTTTCCTGATCTGCCTTTAGCTTGTGTTTGTTTTTCGGAGATAATTACGGTTCCATTTTCAACATCATTCATTGATAAGAATTTAGCAAGAGTATTTGTTGAGCTGACCTCTTTGAATACATATAAATTTTTACCGACATACTTAGTATTCAAGTCCTTTAAAATTTCAGAGGATTTGATGTAGTCAGTGTCTTGTTTTCCAATTTCTTTAACAACCTCTGCAAAATCGTTTAAATTAACTTCTTTAATTTCATTTATTGTTTCATCAGAAAACTTTTTTTCTTTTTTCAATAAGTTGACAATTTCGTTTTGCATTTGCTAATCTCCAAATTTATTTTTTTTGCATTTTTTGACTTTTAACTGCATTCTGGTAAGATCCAACAGCAGCAGAGATGGCTGCTATTTTTTTACTAGGCATAAATGTAGATTTTAATTTGTTTACAATTTCTGTATCTTCAATAATCACATTTTCCATTTCTTGATCAATACCTTTTTTGTGTTGGTCAATAAAATGAGTGTTCAAATCTCCAGAAATAAAATTAGGATTTCTTAAAATAGCTTTATGGAATGGAATTGTGGTTTTAACACCTAAAATGATATATTCGCTTAAAGCTCTTTTCATTCTGTTAATTGCATCATTTCTGTTTCTTCCATATGTGATTAATTTAGAAATCATAGAATCATAAAATGTAGGAATGGTATAATTCATATATACCCCACTGTCTAAACGAACACCTGGTCCTCCCGGAGACCTGTAACCGGTAATTTTTCCAGGATTTGGGGCGAAGTCATTAAGTGGGTCTTCTGCATTAATACGGCATTCAATTGCATGGCCTGTAACTTGTATGTCGTTTTGTGAATAACTCAACTCTTCACCGGCAGCTATCCTGATTTGTTCTTTGATTAAATCAGTGTTGGTTACAAGTTCGGTAATTGGGTGTTCTACTTGAATACGTGTGTTCATTTCAAGGAAATAGTAGTTTCCATCATCATATAAGAATTCAACAGTACCTGCACTGGTATATCCAATGTATTCTGCTGCTTTTACTGCACTTCCACCCATTTCTTCTCTCAATTCTTCGGTCATGATTGGAGAAGGTGCTTCTTCAAGAAGTTTTTGATGTCTTCTTTGAATGGAACATTCCCTATCAGCTACGTGGATGGCATTACCGTGTTCATCAGCTAAAAGTTGGAATTCAATATGACGTGGTTTTTCAAGGTATTTTTCAATAAATACGGTTGAATCACCAAAATTTGTGGATGCAACGGATTGTGTGGATTCGATTGCACGCACGAGTTCATCTTCTTCATAAACTGCACGCATACCAATTCCACCTCCTCCTGCTGAAGCTTTTACGATTACAGGATAACCGATTTGAGCAGCAATTTCTTTTGCTTCTTCAATGTCAGTAACTCCTTCGGGAGTTCCTTCAATAACTGGGACTCCTGCTTTTTTCATTAAAGCTTTTGATGTAATTTTATCTCCCATTTGGTTAATTACTTCTCCACTTGGTCCTATAAGTTTAATTCCATTTTTTTCACATTCTTCACCAAATTTTGAATTTTCAGCTAAAAATCCATAACCTGGGTGTATTGCATCAGCACCTGATTCCAATGCGATGTTTATAATTTTTTCAATATTTAAATAGGATTTTGCTGGTGATGGGTTACCTAATGGATAACTTTCATCAGCATAGTTTGTATAAAGGGAGGTTGCATCTGCATCGGAGTATATGGCTACACTTTCAATATCCAGTTCACGACAAGCACGCATAACTCTTATTGCGATTTCTCCTCTATTTGCAATTAATACTTTTTCAAACATATGAAACCTCAAAGTAATTTTTTTTTATTAATAATATAATTATATTAAATATTATAATTAAATATGTTGATTAGATGAAAAAAATTACTCGTAAAAAACATTTAGAAATGAGACTTCAAAATATTCCATCTCACCCTAAGCCGAAAGTGAATCTTGAACAATATACGACTCCTTCAATTATTGCTTCTGATTTAATTTGGAACGCTTTTTCATTTGGAGACATTGATTCAAAAAATGTTTTTGATTTGGGATGTGGAACTGGAATTTTTACAATCGCTTCAGCATTGATGGGTGCAAATTTCGCTGTTGGTGTGGATATTGATGATGATTCTATTAATTTAGCGAGGGAAGTTTCAGATAAATTAAATGTGGATAATTTAAGGTTTATACAAAGTGATATTGCTGATTTTGATCCGGGTTGTAATGTAAATACTATATTTCAGAATCCTCCTTTTGGATCACAAAGGAAAGTGGAGAGGGGTCAGGATTTGAAATTTATAGAAAAAGCTATTGAATTAAAACCCGATGTATTATATTCATTTCACATGGCATCTACGGAAGAATTCTTATTAGGATATTATGGTGATAATAATTTGGAAGTAACTCATATTTTTAGATATAATTTTCCAATTCCTAAAATTTATGACTTTCATAGCAAAGAAAATCAAGATATCGAAGTAATTGTATTAAGAGCAAGATTATAATATCTTTTAAATTTTTTTAATTTTCTAATTTTTTCTAATTTCACATCAAAAAAACAATACCTTTATATAGTGAATAGTATATATTTTATATTAATATATTCTCTGAGTATAAAAAAGTTGGTAGCATAAAAAGAAGCTACGGATATTATAATTGATATAATATTTTTGTAAATGTGTAAGTCTATTTAGTGATAGCTATATAAATGTAGGGTAATCTTTATATACTTTGAATTATATAATTTAAAGTAATGTATAAAGATGAGCTATCTATATTTATTCCAAACTCATTTCTTTCTGAGTCTAAAGACCTCAAGATTCGTACTTATAAGGTAGGAATATTGGGTAGAGCTTTAGCGATTTTTCAAGCAGACAACGTTGTTATTTATAATGATGACAATGTTAAAAATGAAGATGGGAAAGATGATGGAAAATTCATTGCTGAAGTTTTGAGTTATATGAATACTCCTCAATATTTGAGGAAAAAAGCATTTCCTATAAAAGCAGAACTAAAGCATGTTGGTATTCTTCCACCACTTAGAACCCCACATCATCCTGTTAATAGTCAACCAGACGTGGGTGATTATAGACAAGGTTTCACTGTTAAAAGAAATAAGAAAGGAACTTTTGTGGATATAGGTATGGATGATCTTGCATTCTGTAAAGAGCAACTTTCTGTTAAAAAAATTTTTGACTTTAAGATTACTAAAATTGCTAAGAAAGAAGTAATAGTCACACCTGATAAACCAGATGACGTTTACTGGGGATATAATGTTATCTCCTCTAATAAGAGTCTTAAAAATAGCTTAAAATTAATTAAACCTAATCTTGTTGTGGAAACTACAAGGTATGGAGATTATATTGATTCTATTTTTGATGAATTAAAACATAAAGTAGATGAATGTAATAGTATTGCTATTTTATTTGGTGGCCCTTATTCTTCAATTCAAGAAGATGTTTCTGGAGGAAATTGGGATTTATTAAAAGTGAATACCATTCCAAATCAAGGAACTGAAACTGTTAGAACTGAAGAGGCAGTTGTCGCTACACTTTCTTTATTTAACTTTATGAAATTTTAATTCTCTTTATAAATTTATTAGTTTTACACGCTGATAGATAACTTGCTCAACTTTTTATACATTAATGTTTTTAGGACTCACCTAAAAATATACTTAGCACAGAATGATTTATACATTGAATATATTCTTTATTGTGCTTCAATTAGATTAAACTCAATAGAATATATTGAAAATTAATATTTATCTAGTTGTAATTGTTTTTACAGCTATTTATTATTTCGATGAAGTTATATTAAGTATAATTTTGTCACTTTGTAAAATAGTTATTCATTTAGCTATTTACTTAAAAAATTTAAATTGATTTAAAAAAATAAAGGAAAATTATAATTAAGGAGGTTAAATTAAATGGTAAGACATCACCAGCCAAGAAAAGGGTCTGTTGCTTTTAGTCCAAGAAAAAGAGCAGCTAAAGAAACCCCTAGAGTAAAATCTTGGCCTCAAATTGATGAACCAAAATTACTCGGCCTCGCAGGTTATAAAGTCGGTATGACTCATGCTTTAGTCACTGACACTGATAAAAACTCTCCAACTAATGGTATGGAAGTTTTCACTCCAGTAACCGTATTGGAAGTACCTCCGGTCGTAGTAATGGGAATTAGAGCTTATGAAAAAACTTCTCGTGGTTTGAAAGTAATCACCGAAGTACTTGCAGATAATTTAGATCAAGAACTTTCTAGGAAAATATCTCTTCCTAAAGAATACAATAAATCTGAAGCTATTGCAAAAATACAAGGTGCATTAGAAAACACAGAAGAAATTAGAGTCTTAGTACACACAAATCCAAAAGTAACTAGCGTACCTAAGAAAAAACCTGACATATTTGAGTGTGGAATTGGAGGAGCAAATCCTGAAGAAAAATTAAATACTGCATTAGAATTATTAGGTAATGAAGTAAAAGCTAGCGAAATCTTCAATGAAGGAGAATTTGTTGATGCAATTGCAACTACAAAAGGAAAAGGATTCCAAGGTGTAGTAAAAAGATGGGGAATCAGAATTCAATATGGTAAAGCTGTTAGAGCAGGAAAAGGTAGACACGTAGGTTCTATTGGACCTTGGACTCCAAGAAGAACCATGTGGACTGTAGCTCAAGCAGGTCAAATGGGTTACCATAAAAGAACTGAATTCAATAAAAGAATTTTAAAAATCGCATCAGCTGATGAAGTTGACCAAATCAACCCAGATGGTGGATTTGTAAAATATGGCCTTGTCAAAAACGATTATGTTTTAGTAAAAGGTTCTCTTCCAGGACCTTCTAAAAGGTTAGTAATCTTAAGACAACCTATTAGACCTAATAATAAAGCTGAGGATATACCTCAAATTAACTACATAAGTACAAAATCTAAACAAGGGGTATAATCATGAAAGTTAATGTTTATTCTATTGATGGGGAAGTAAAAGAAGAAATGGAACTTCCAGCTATTTTTGATGAAGTATACAGACCAGATTTAATCAAAAGAGCTGTACTTTCAGCACAATCTGCTAGAGTACAACCATGGGGTAATGACCCAATGGCAGGTAAAAGAACTTCCGCAAAAGGATGGGGTTCAGGTAGAGGTACCGCAAGAGTACCAAGGATTAAAAATGGTTCAAAAGCAGCTTTCGTACCAATGGCTATTGGTGGTAGACAAGCACATCCTACCAGAGCTGAAAAAAATCATCATGAAAAAATCAACATAAAAGAAAGAAGATTTGCTATCAGATCTGCTGTTGCAGCAACCACTAATAAAGAAATTGTTGAAAACAGAGGTCACAAAGTTGCAGATTTAGAACAAGTACCTATTATTGTTGAAGATGATTTAGAATCTGTCAAAACCGCTAAACAATCTCGTGAAATTTTCGAAAAGATTGGCGTTTATGATGATGTGATTCGTGCTAAAGAAGGTAAAAGAATCAGAGCTGGTAGAGGTAAAACTAGAGGAAGAAAATACAAAAAAGTAAAAGGACCTCTTGTTGTCGTTGGTGAAGATAAAGGTATTTCCTTAGGTGCAAGAAACCACGCAGGTGTAGATGTTGTTGTGGTTGAAAACTTAAATGCCGAATTATTAGCACCAGGTACTCACCCAGGAAGACTCACTATTTACACCAAATCAGCTGTTGAAAAGTTAGGAGGTTTATTCCAATAATTTTGGATAAATAGGTGATATTATGGATTCATACTCAATTATTATTAAACCTCATGTTACTGAAAAAACCATGAACTTAATTGACTTAAACAATGAAATTACTTTTGTTGTTAATCGTAAAGCTAACAAAAGCCAAATCAAAAGAGCTTTTGAAGAGTTATACGAAGAAAAAGTTGCAAAAGTTAATACTCATATTAGTCCTAAAGGTGTAAAAGTAGCATATATCAAACTTGTTGAAGAAGAAATGGCAGAAGAACTCGCTGTCAGAATAGGAGTATTCTAAGGAGGAATTATAATGGGAAAACGATTAATTCATCAAAGAAGAGGTAGAGGAACTCCTGCACACCGTGTTGCTTCTCACCGTTTTAAAGATAAAATTAGATACAGATCTTACGATGCTTTAGAAAAAGAAGGCAGTATCAAAGGAAAAGTCATTGATATTGTACATGACCCAGCAAGAACAGCTCCTATTGCAGAAGTAAAATTCGAAAATGGTGAAAAGAAATTTATCTTAGCACCTGAAAGCATTCAAGTTGATGATGAAATTGAATGTGGTATTTCTGCACCTATCAAATTCGGTAATACTTTACCACTTGCTGAAATTCCTGAAGGAACTCCAATTTACGACATTGAAAACACACCTGGAGATGGTGGTCGTTTTGTAAGATCTTCTGGAACTTATGCTAATGTTGTTACTCATGATGCTAACCAAACTGTTGTTGAATTACCATCAGGGGAATTAAAATACTTAAATCCTAACTGCCGTGCTAGTATTGGTGTAGTAGCTGGTGGAGGAAGAAAAGATAAACCATTCCTTAAAGCTGGTAAAAAATGGCATGCTTACAAAGCTAAAGGTAAGAAATTCATGACTGTAAGAGGAGTAGCAATGAACGCTGTAGATCACCCTCACGGGGGAGGTAACAGACAACATCCTGGTCGTCCAACTACTGTTTCAAGACATGCACCACCAGGAAGAAAAGTTGGTTCAATTGCAGCTAAGAGAACAGGTTTAAAAAGATAGATAGAGGGTGTTTCATTGGCAAGAAAAGTATTTAAATATAAAGGTTATACTCTTGAAGAATTACAAGCTATGTCTTTAGAGGAAGTAATGGAATTATTCCCTGCAAGACAAAGAAGATCTTTAAAGAGAGGATTCTTACCAAGACAACAAATTGTTTTGGATAAAATGAGAAAATTAAATAAAGAAGGAACAAAAGATGGCCGTCCTGTTGTAATTAGGACCCATTGTAGAGACATGATTGTTATACCTGAAATGGTAGGAACCACTTTCGGTATTTATGATGGTCAAAATTTTGTAGAAGTTACTATTACACCAGAAATGATTGGACACTACTTTGGTGAATACGCACCAACTAGAAAAAGAGTTCAACACGGTGACCCTGGTATGGGTGCTACTAGATCATCCATGTTTGTACCACTTAAATAAGGAGATTAAAACATGGCTAACAAATATGCTTATAATAAAGAAGTTGACGAAGCAAAAACTGCACGTGCTATGGCAAAATCTCTTAAGATTTCTCCAAAACACAGTGTTGAGATTTGCAGTGCAATCAGAGGAATGGAAGTAGCTAAAGCTAAAGCTTACTTAGAAGATGTTATTGAAATGAAAAAAGCTGTTCCTTTCAAAAGACACAACAAAAAAGTTGGTCACAGAAAAGGACAAGAAGGTTGGCCTTCCGGTAGATACCCTGTTAAAGCTGCTGAACAAATTTTAAAAGTTTTAGAAAATGCAGAAGCTAATGCAGAGTACAAAGGTATGGACACCGAAAAATTATTCATTGAACACATTTCATCTCATAAAGGTGTTGTAATTCCTGGTTATATTCCAAGAGCATTCGGTAGAATGACTCCATTTAACACACCTACTACTCATATTCAAATTGTATTACAGGAGGCTAACTAATGATAGAAAAAGATTTCGTTTCAGAAGGCCTTAGAAGAACTAGGATTGACGAATACTTAGAAAAAGAACTTGAAAGAGCTGGATACGGTGGTATGGAAGTTCAAATCACTCCTTTAGGTACCATGGTTGTTGTTTATGCTGAAAGACCTGGTATGGTAATTGGTAGGGGTGGTAAAAACGTAAGAACTATCACTAACACTCTTAAAACTGAATTTGGGTTAGATAATCCTCAAATTGAAGTTAAAGAAGTTGAAGTTCCTGAACTTAACCCTAAAATCATGGCATACAAAATATCCAACATGTTACAAAGAGGAATGCACTTCAGAAGAGTTGCTTATTCCACTATTCGTAGAATTATGGGTGCAGGAGCTCAAGGTGTAGAAGTTACTATTTCTGGTAAAATCAGAGGTTCTAGATCTGCTGTAGCTAAATTTGTTGAAGGATACATTAAAAAATGTGGAGAACCTTCAATCAGATTAGTAGAAGAAGGTTTCGCTACTGCTCAATTAAAACCTGGAGTATTAGGTATTTATGTAAGAATTATGCCTCCAGAAACTGTATTGCCTGATTCTGTAGAAATTCTTCCTCCAAAAATGATCATCGAAGAAGATGGTGAAGTTATTGAAGAAGAAATCGATGTTGAAACTGAAGAAGTCATCGAAGAAGAAATTATTGAGGAAGTTGAAGATCTCGAAGAATTAGAAGAAGTTGTTGAAGAAGATTCTGCTGAAGAAGTAGAGGAAGATGATAGTTAAATATTTAAATTTAATTATCCAAAAGAGTTGGAACAATGGCGATTTTAAGAAGTAAAGAAATTTGGGACATGGAAGTTGATGAGATTCAAGATAAATTAGTTGAACTCAGAACTGAATTATCCAAAAATGTTTCTAAAAGTGCAGCTGCTGGGGTAGTCGAAAACCCTGGAAAAATTAGAGAATTAAAAAGAACAATTGCTCGTGTTCTTACAATATTGAATGAAAAACAAAAGGAGAATTAAATGTCAAAAATCTGTGATGTATGTGGGCTTCCTGAAGAACTTTGTGTTTGTGAAGAAATTGCACGTGAAGTTCAAACTCTAAAAGTTTTTACAGTTAGAAGAAGATTCGGAAAACTCATGACTATTATCGAAGGTATAGATGAACACGACATAGATATCAAAGAACTCACTAAAACCCTCAAAGCAAAATGTGCTTGTGGAGGTACTGCTAAAAATGGCCAAATAGAACTTCAAGGTGACCATAAAGTTAAGGTTAAAGAAGTTTTATCTGATATGGGTTTTTCATCTGATACTATCGAAATTCGTGAATCTAAGAAGAATAATAAGAAAAGGAGATAGTTCATCTATTCGACATGTTTTTCAATAAAATTTTGTAATTTTTCTGCATGATTTATTGTAAATATTTCATTAAGAGATGGGATTATGATTACTTCAAAAAATTTAGTTCACCATGAGTTCATCGGATTGAATGTTCAGGTAACTAATGAGAAGAACACCTCTCTTAAATTAATAGGAACAATAATTGATGAAACTAAAAATACCATTAAGATTGAGGATGTGAATAAATCAGAAAAGATTATTCCAAAAAAGGGTTCAATATTCGTGTTTGAACTTCCAAACGGGGAAAAAATAGAAATTAATGGTAAAATTTTATCAATTCGTCCTGAAGATAGAATTAAAAAAAGATTTAAAAAAATATAAATGGTGATAATATGGTTGGGCTTAATGTTCAAGAACCAGAAACTACATGTGATGATCCTAACTGCCCTTTCCACGGAACTTTACCTGTAAGAGGTCAAGTTTTAGAAGGTGTTGTTGTAAGTAATAAAGCGGAAAGGACTATTACTGTTGAACGTAGTTACTACAAATTCATTAGAAAATATGAAAGATATGAAAAAAGGAAATCCAAAATTAATGTTCACAAACCTGATTGTTTAAATGTTAATGTTGGAGATTCTGTAAAAGTTGCAGAATGCAGACCATTGAGTAAAACTAAACATTTTGTTTTAGTTGAAGTTAAAGGAGAGTAAATAATATGAAACCATTAACCTCAAATGTTTCTAAAGCATTACCAATCGGAGCAACTTTACAATGTGTTGATAATACTGGTGCACGTGAAATTGAAATTATTTCAGTAAAAGGATTCAAAGGTGTAAGAAGAAGACTTGATGTTGCTGGTGTTGGAGATTTAGTTGTTGCTTCAGTTAAAAAAGGAACTGCTGACATGAGAAGAGAAGTTGTTAATGCAGTTGTAGTTAGACAGAAAAAAGAATACAGACGTGCAGATGGTCTTCGTGTTAAATTTGAAGATAATGCAGCTGTAATCATTACTCCTGAAGGAATCCTAAAAGGTTCAGAAATTAGAGGTCCTGTTGCTAAAGAAGCAGCTGACAGATGGCCTAGTGTTGGTAGTGCAGCAAGTATTTTAGTATAAGGTGAAAAAATGTCAAAACAACCAAGAAAACAAAGAAAAGCTCTTTACAACGCTCCTGCTCATGCACGTGGAAAACATTTAAGCGCTGCTTTAAGTAAAGATTTAAGGGCACAATTAGGAAAAAGATCTTTACCTATTAGAACAGGAGACAAAGTTAGTGTTGTCCGTGGAGACTTTAAAGGACATGAAGGAGAAGTTCTCACTGTAGATTATAATTCTTACAAAGTAACTATTGAAGAAGTTACTTTATCAAAACCAGATGGAACTGCAACTTTCCTTCCAGTTGATCCATCTAACTTAGTAATTATTGAAGCAGATTTAAAAGACGATAGAAGAATTAAAAATAAAGGAGATAATTAAAATGGCTAAAATGGGATCTAGAAAACATCTTAAAAGATATAAAGCACCTAAATCTTGGCCTATTCATCCTAAAGAAGACACTTGGACTGTAAAACCTTCTGCAGGTTCTCATTCCATTGAAGATTCTATTCCATTAACATTAGTTATCAGAGATGTTTTAAAATTAGCTGATAACTCCAGAGAAGCAAAAAGAATTATTAACTCTGGTAATGTTTTAGTTGATGGAAGAGTTGTTAAAGATTACAAATTCCCAGTTGGTTTCATGGACATTATTGAAATTCCAAAAACTGGTGAATCTTACAGAGTTCTTTTAGATAGAAAAGGAAGATTACAATTAGATTTAATTGATGATAATAGTGCTAAATTATCTAAAATTGTTAATAAATCTACCATTAAAGGTGGAAAAACTCAATTAAACCTTCACGATGGTAAAAATATAATCATTGATGAAGATGCATACTCTGTTGGAGATGTAATTTGTTTAAATGTACCTGAACAAGAAATTGTTGAAGTATATCCTTTACAAGAAGGTGCTACTGTACTTGTTACTGGTGGTAAACACACCGGTGAGTTAGGTACTGTAACTGAAATTATTGAAAATAAATCTTCCAATCCAAATACTATTATTATCGAAAATAGTTCAAAAGATGATTTCTTAACTTTAAAAGATTATGCATTTGTTATTGGTACTGATGCACCAACAATATCTTTATTGGAGGTTAATAAATGAACCCAATGAATGAAGTACGTATCGAAAAAGCTACTGTCAGTATTGGTGTTGGTGAAGCAGGTGAAAAATTAGAACGTGCTATTACTTTATTAGAACAAATGTTCGATCAAAGTCCTGTAAAAACTTTTTCTAAAGTCACTAACCCTGAATGGGGTATTAGAAAAAAACAACCAATCGCATGTAAATTAACTTTACGTGGAGAAAAAGCTGATAAAGCTATTGACATGGTTTTAGAAGGTATTAGTAGGAATATTAAACCTACTCAATTTGATGCTCAAGGAAACCTTTCTTTTGGTATTAAAGAACATATTGATATTCCAGGTATGAGATATAATCCTGATATTGGTATCTTCGGTATGAATGTATCTGTTACTTTTGAAAAACCAGGTTACAGAATTGCAAGAAGAAAAATCAGACAAAAGAAAGTTACTCAAAAACATAGAATTTCCAAAGAAGAAACTATGAAATTTATGGAAGAAAACTTTAAAGTTAATTATGTAACTGAATAAGGTGATATTTTGCCAAGAAAATACGGAAAAGCTGCAAAAAAATGTAGTCGTTGTGGAGACCATTCTGCTATGATTAGTAGATATGGATTAAATTTATGTAGACAATGTTTTAGGGAAATAGCTCCTAAAATAGGGTTTAAAAAATATAATTAGAGGTTTTAATTATGAGTCTTATGGATCCTCTTGCTGATGCTTTAACTAACATTAGAAATAACGAATTACAAGTGAATGACTCTTGTGTTATTTCTCCTGCTTCCAAATTAATTGGACAAGTGTTAAGCACTATGCAAAAAGAGAATTATATTGGTAATTTTGAATATATTGATGATAACAGGGCAGGAAAATTCATAGTAGAATTAAAAGGTAACATTAACAAATGTGGTGTTATCAAACCTCGTCACGCTGTTAAAAAAGATGAATTTGAGAAATTTGAAAAAAGATATTTGCCAGCAAAAAACTTTGGTATTTTAATTGTCACTACTCCTCAAGGAATTATGACTCACAATGAGGCTAAAGAAAGAGGAATCGGTGGACGTTTGTTGGCTTACATGTATTAGGTGATAAAATGGTAGTAGCTGCAGCTATAAGGGAAACTATTGAAATCCCTGAAGGCGTTGAAGTTATAATTGAAAATAATGAGGTTTCTGTAAAAGGACCTAATGGAGAAGACTCCAGAAAATTTACTTATCCTAATGTAAGTATTAAAGAAGAAGATGATGTTGTTGTTTTAGAAACAGCATTTCCTAAAAAGAAAGATAAAGCAATGATTGGAACTACAAGAGCACACATTAATAATATGATTACAGGTGTTACTGATGGTTTCACATACCACATGAAAATTGTATTTGCTCACTTTCCAATGACTGTGAAAGTTCAAGGAGATACAGTTGTAATTGATAATTTCCTCGGGGAAAGACACCCAAGAACTGCTAAAATAGTAGGTTCTGCTAAAGTAGCAGTTAAAGGTGATGAGGTAACAATTACTGGTATTAATAAGGAACATGTTGGTCAAACTATGGCTAACTTAGAACAAGCAACTAAAATTAAAGGAAGAGATCCTAGAGTATTCCAAGACGGAATATACTTAACTAGCAAAGAATAAATTTGGTGATTTAAATGGCTAACAAAAGATTTAAAAGACAAGAATATGCTCGTTATAAAAAACTTGGAATCAAATGGAGACGCCCTAGAGGTAAAACCAGTAAAATGAGAAGATATGAAGCAGGTAAACCTGACATGCCAGCTATTGGTTACAGAACCCCTAGAGCTATTAGGGATTTACACCCTTCAGGATATAATGATGTTCTTGTTCACAATATGCAAGAATTAGAAGACTTAGACCCAGCAACTGATGCTGCAAGAATAAGTGCTTCTATTGGTAAAAGGAAAAAAGCTTTGATGTTAGAAAAAGCATCAGAACTCGGAATTAAAGTTTTAAATAAATAAATTATTCATATTTATAAGTTAAATCAATTCCGGGGTTTTATTTGAATTGATTTGACTATTTAAATTAAATAAGGGAATTTAGATTAATATCTAAATTTATCAGCTATGCTGAAAACGGAGGATTATATACATGAATCTTACAACTCAAAAAAGATTAGCTGCTAGTATACTCAAAGTAGGTCTTAATCGTGTATGGATTGATCCAGAAAGATTAGAAGAAGTATCTATGGCAATTACTAGGGAAGGAGTAAAGCAGTTAATTAATGATGGAGCTATTAAAGCAAAACCTCAAAAAGGTATTAGTAGCTACAGATCTAAAAAAATTAAAGAACAAAAAGCAAAAGGTAAAAGAAAAGGTAGAGGTAGTATAAAAGGAGCTAAAAAAGCACGTACTCCTAAGAAAAAAGCTTGGATGACTACTATTAGAGCTTTAAGAAAAGATCTTAAAGAAATGCGTGAAGAAGAAGTTATTGATGCTACTACCTATCGTAAATTATACAAAATGGCTAAGGGTGGCGCATTTAGAAGTAAATCTTACATGAGAAACTACGCCCGTGACCATGATTTAATTAAAGGAGAGGAATAAACATGGCACAAGGAACCAATTATAAAGTAGCATTCAGAAGAAGAAGAGAAGGAAAAACTGATTATGCAGCTAGATTAAAATTAGTTGATTATGACAAATCTCGTTTAGTTGTTAGAGTTTCCAATTCTCATGCAACTGTTCAAGTAATTAATTATGCTCCTGAAGGAGATATTACTGTAGCTTCCGCTGTAAGTAAACAATTAGCTAAATACGGTTATTTAGGAAGCACCGGAAATCTTTCTTCATTTTACTTAACTGCATACCTTTGTGCTAAAAGAGCATTAGCAAATGGTGTTGAAAGTGCAATTTTAGACATCGGTTTAAAATCACCAATCAAAGGATCTAAAGTATTTGCAGCTCTTAAAGGTGCTGTTGATGCTGGTTTAGACATTCCTTATGGAGATTTCATTTTCCCAGAAGATGAACGTATCCGTGGAGAACATGTTGCTAATTACGCTGAATCTTTAGATGATGATGAAGTTAATAAAAAATTCTCAAAGTATTTCGAAAGAGGTCTCAATCCTGTAGATTTACCTGAAAACTTTGATGAAACTATTAAGAATATTGATGAGGCAGAGGAATAACTATGAGTTTTAATATTGATGAATGGGAACCTAAAACTAAAATGGGTAAATTAGTTAAAGAAGGAACCATTACTGATATCGATGAAATTTTTGAAAAAGGTCTTCCAATCATGGAATTAGAAATAGTCGATGCCTTAATTCCAGATTTAGAAGAAGAAGTGATGGATGTTAACTTAGTTCAAAGGATGCATAAATCTGGTAGAAAAGTTAATTTCAGAGTAATTGTTGCTGTAGGTAACAAAGATGGATATGTTGGTTTAGGCCAAGGTAAAGCTAAAGAGGTTGGTCCTGCAATTAGAAAAGCTGTTGATAATGCTAAATACAACATTATTAAAGTAAGAAGAGGTTGTGGAGACTGGGGTTGTGTTTGTGGAAGAGAACACACCGTACCTTTCAAAGTTCAAGGTAAATCAAGTAGTGTAAGTGTTACATTAATGCCAGCTCCTGCAGGTGTAGGTTTAGTAGTTGGAGATGTTGGTAAAACTATTTTAAAACTTGCTGGTATCCATGATGTATGGTCTCAAACTTTTGGTCAAACTCAAACTACTGTTAACTTTGCAAATGCAGTATTCAATGCTTTAAAAGAATTAAGCAATGTTAAAGCTTCCGAAGAAGACCTCAAAAAAATGGGAGTTAACTACTAGATGGTGATTACTATGTTTTTAGTTATTAGAGTTAGAGGAACTACTGGTGTCATTCAAAATATTGCTGACACTTTAGATATGTTAAGACTTAACAGAATCAGCCATGCAGTATTAGTTGAAGAAAATCCTAGTTATGAAGGTATGCTTCAAAAAGCTAAGGATTACATTACTTGGGGAGAAATTGACGCTGAAACTTTAGCTAAAATTATTGCTAAAAGAGGTAGACTCCCTGGTAACAATAAAGTTACTGATGAGTATGTAGCAGAAAATTCTGATTATAAAAACATTGCAGAATTAGCTGAAGCTTTAATTAATTCTGAAGTTAAATTAGCTGATGTTGGTATTAAACCTGTATTCCGTTTACACCCTCCAAGAAAAGGATATGAAGATATTCGCTTATCTATTAACGAAGGTGGATCTTTAGGTTACAGGGGAGAAGAAATTAAAGATCTTGCAATAAGAATGCTTTAAATCAGGTGTATATTATGATTAGAACAAAACGTAAAATTAACAAACAAAGAGGTTCTAGATCCAACGGTGGAGGCTGTACTAAAAAACGTAGAGGTGCAGGTAACAAAGGTGGTAAAGGTAATGCAGGTATGGGTAAACAACACTGGACTTGGACTGTAATCCATGACCCTAACCACTTTGGTAAACACGGTTTTAAAAGACCTCAAAAAATGATTAATAAAATTAATGCTGTTAATTTAAGCTATTTAGAAGAACAAGCTGATAATTTAATTGAAAAAGGTGTAGCATCTAAAGATGGTGATGCGATTGTAATCGATGTTACTGATTTAGGATATGATAAAGTTTTAGCTAAAGGTAAAATCACTAAAACTTTCAAAATATCTGCACCTAAATTTTCAGCTTCTGCAATCGAAAAAATTGAAGAATTAGGAGGAGAAGCTATAGAATTATAGCTTTTTTCCTTTTTATAAGAGGAAGAAAATGTCATCACTAGAAGTATTGGAGCCTATATTTAAGTTCATTCCTGAAGTCAAATCCCCTGTTCATAGAGAAGACTTCAATGAAAAACTTAAATGGACCGCTCTTGTTTTAGTTATATATTTTATATTGACTCAAATTCCATTATATGGACTTAGTCCAGGTGCTATTGATAACTTAGCTCAATTGAGAGCTGTTATGGCTGGAAGTTTTGGTTCCATTCTTACTTTAGGTATTGGACCAATCGTTACAGCTTCTATTGTTTTACAATTGTTAGTTGGTTCAAATCTTTTAGATTTAGATTTGTCTTCTCATAAAGATAAATCTCAGTTCCAAGCTACACAAAAAGTTTTATCTATTGTTTTCACAGTATTTGAAGCTAGTGTATTGGTATTCACAGGTAACTTAGTGCCGATTGATGGTTCTTATACTTTCTTATTAATCTTGCAACTTGTTGTTGGTGCATTGGTTATTATTTATTTAGATGAAGTTGTTTCTAAATGGGGATTCGGTAGTGGTATTGGATTATTCATTGCTGCTGGTGTATGTCAAGCGGTTATTGTAGGTACTTTCAGCTTCTTACAAGGAACTGATGGTTTATTTACAGGTATACTTCCTAAATTTATTCAACTAGCTACTACTGGTGTTTATGATATAACAATCTTAATTCCATTGTTTGCAACTATCATTGTATTTTTAGTTGTTCTCTATGGTGAAGCTATGAGGGTTGAAATTCCTATTTCTCATGGTAGTGTAAGAGGACATGGAAGAATTAGAGGATCTGTCGGTAAATATCCATTAAAATTCGTTTACTCAAGTAACATGCCTGTAATTTTAACAAGTGCATTGCTTGTAAACGTAACCTTGTTTGCAAACCTTTTCCAAAAAATAGGATTCCCAATTTTTGGTCAAATTCAAGATGGTAAACCTGTTGATGGAATTGCATGGTTATTATCAACTCCAAAATGGTACATGTTTGTAACAGAACCAGTTCACATTATTGTCTATGCAATATTCTTCATTGCATGCTGTATGTTATTCTCATACCTTTGGGTTGAAATTAGTGGATTGAATGCTAAAAAGATTTCAGAACAACTTTATAATTCAGGTATTCAAATACCTGGTTTTAGAAGTAGTAAACGTCAATTATATAAAATATTGAAAAAGTATATTCCTGCACTTACCATTATCAGTGGTATATATGTAGGTCTTATTGCTTTCCTTGCAGATTTAACCGGTGCTTTAGGTGGAGGTACTGGTGTTTTACTTACTGTAGGTATTATTCATAAACTTTATGAAGAAATGGCAGAAGAACAACTTATGTCTGCAAATCCAATTCTTAGAAAAGTTTTAGGAGGAGACTAATTCTCCTAAACTTATTCATATTAATATGTGAGGGATTAAATTGAAATTAGTAGTATTAACAGGTATTCCAGGTTCTGGAAGTACAACATTGCTTAAAAAAGCACTTGAAGAAGTTGATTATGTGCACTTGAATTATGGTGACATAATGACTGAAATAGCAATTGAGAATAAAATTGTTGAAGATAGGGATTCTTTAAGAAAATTACCAGCTGAAACTCAAAAAGAAATTCAAGCTGAAGCTGCTAAAGAAATTAAAAGAAGATCTGAAAATGATAATGTTATTGTAGATACTCATTGTACTATTAACACTCCATCTGGATTTTTACCAGGTTTGCCAATTTGGGTTTTAGAACAATTACAACCAGATCGTTTTATTTTAATTGAAGCTAATCCTGATGAAATTATTTATAGAAGATTAAATGATGACACCCGTGTTAGAGATGTTCAAAAAGCAAAAGAAATTGATTTACACCAACAAATGAACAGAGCTACATCCATGGCTTACGCTACTTTAACTGGAGCTACTGTTAAAATTGTTGAAAATCATGATAATCATTTAAATTCTTCAGTTTCAAAATTAGTAGATGTATTAAATTTATAGGGGATTAATTATGGTTGATATATGGGGAATGATCTACGGAGTATTGAATGCAGTTTTCAATCCAATTCTCGCTATGGACCCGAATCCAGCCAATCCGGCTTTGACTGTTTTTATTGTTGCATTTATTGTTTCATTAATCACAACTATTGCGAATAAATACTTGGTAGACCAAGACGAAATGAACGACGTACAAGCAAAGATGAAAGAATTCCAGAGTGAACTTAGAGAAGCTCAAAAAAAAGGTGACGGTAAAAGGGTTGCTGAACTCCAAGCTCAACAGTCTGATATGATGCAAATGCAAAGTAAAATGATGACCAGTCAGTTCAAACCTATGATTGTAACTTTTGTTCCAATTATTTTAATATTTTTCTGGATGAGATCATCAGATATTCATAATTTGGTTATAATTTTACCTAAAACTGTTTATTGGGTAACTTTAACTCCTGTTTGGCATTTCTTAGGTCAATTCTTATATGGTGGTAAAGCAACTATTCCATATGGTATCGGTTGGTTGTTATGGTATATGATTTGTACTTTTGGAATGAGTCAAATAATAAGAAAATTCTTAGGATTCAAACAAGGGTTCTAAATCAACCTTTTAAACATACATTTATTAATGATGAAAAAGATATATTGTAGTATTCTATTTTGAATACGCTATTACACAATTATTAAATTTTATTAAATTAATTATTAGGTGATTAAATGCCTGCAAATAGGTTTAGATCAAGATCATATAAAAGAATTCATAAAAACACTCCTGGTGGAGAAAATGTTTTAAGATACAAAAAGAAAAAACCATCTAAGCATGTTTGTGCTGAATGTGGTGCAGTATTGCATGGAGTTCCTCGTGGACGTCCATATGAAATTGGAAAATTATCAAAAACAGCTAAAAGGCCTAACCGTCCATATGGTGGGTACTTATGCTCAAAATGTGCTCGTAAACTTTTCAAAAACGAGGCTAGAAAATAATGATAGTTACAATCGGTGGATTAGCTGGAACTGGAACAACTACGCTAGCGGAAGTGCTAAGTGAAAAGTTAGATGTTCCTTATATTTCTGCAGGTTTCATTTTTAGAGAAATGGCTGCTGAAAGGGGGATGTCTGTTCTTGAATTCAGTGAGTTTGCTGAAGGTAATGATGATATTGATAAAGAAATTGATAAAAGGCAAGCTGAAAAAGCTAAATCATCAGAAAATTTAATAATCGAAGGAAGATTATCTGCATATTTTGTTGATAATGCTGATTTAAGGATTTGGTTATTCACTCCTTTTGATGTTCGTTCAAAACGGATTGCTCAAAGGGAAGATAAATCTGTTGATGTGGCAAAAGACGAAATTATCATTCGTGAAAAAAGTGAAGCCTTAAGATATAAAGAAATCCATAATATTGATATCAGTAATATGGATATTTATGATATTATTATAAACACTGATAGCTTTAATCCTGAAAGCATATCAGAAATCATTACAACAACATTAAAGGTGATATAAATGGCATCAATCGAAGTAGGTAGAGTATGTGTTAAAATCGCTGGTAGAGAAGCTGGCGAAAAATGTGCAATTGTTGAAATTATCGATGAAAACTTTGTGGAAGTTGTTGGTGAAGCAGTTAAAAACAGAAGATGTAACATTGCTCACTTAGAACCAACTGAAGAGTCTATCGATGTTTCCGGTGACATTGACTCTATTAAAGCAGCTTTAGCTGACTTATAAATTCAAATGAATAATTATAATATTATTCATATCTTTTTTTATTTACTATTTTTTAAAGGTCTTTTTCATGAAGTTTAATATGGTTTCCAAATCTAAAAGCTTTACTTCTCCCGATTTTGGTTGCAAACCCGAAGAAAGGGATATTGAAGATTACATTTCTAAAGGAGTTATTAATTTAGATAAACCATCTGGTCCAACATCTCATGAAATTGATTCATGGATTAAACGCATTTTAAATTTAGAAAAATCAGGTCATGGTGGAACATTAGATCCTAAAGTAACTGGAATCCTGCCGGTTGGGTTAAATGATGCTACAAGAGCAATCCAATTGCTTTTAACTGCTCCGAAGGAATATGTTTGTTTACTCACATTCCATCAGGACGTTGATGAAGAAAAAATTCGAGAAGTATTTGCTGAATTTACTGGAAAGATTTTTCAGCTTCCGCCGGTCAAATCTGCCGTTAAACGTGAGATGAGAACACGTAATATTTACTATTCAACTATCTATGAAATTGAAGGAAGAGATGTTCTTTTCAGAATAGGCTGTGAAGCGGGAACTTATGTCAGAACTTACTGTCACAATATAGGTGAGGCATTGGGTGTTGGAGCCCATATGGCAGAACTTAGAAGAACACAGGTAGGTTCATTTACTGAAAAAAATAATTTGGTTACATTGCAGGATGTTACCGACGCTTATCACTTTTGGAAAGAGGATGGCGATGAATCTTTCTTGCGTGAAGCTATTATGCCGATGGAAAGGGCTGCAGATTACCTGCCGAAAATTATTATCAAAGATTCAGCAGTCGATGCAATTTGCCATGGTGCTGATTTAGCCAATGGAGGTATTGTCGAATTGGCTGATAATATTCAAAAAAATGATATTGTGGCTATCGAAACTCTTAAAGGTGAATTGGTTGCTGCAGGTAATTCAATATTGACTTCAAATGAGATTTTGGAAGCAGATTCAGGTTTCGCGGTTAATGTTAGTAAAGTATTCATGAAACCGGATACCTATCCGAGATTCTGGAAGTAAACTAACTTTTTTTCTTTTTTCCCTAAATTGTTAATAATTTTAGCATATATTATACTCCAAATCAATTTTATCCTTTTTTTCATAAATATTATATAAACTATAATACAAAAATACTAATCAACTAATTACAAATTTGGTGTTGAGAGCTTTGATATACAAAAAGAGTATAATTATCTTGATATTGCTTATTGCTTGCATTGCTGTTACTGATGTCAGTGCAGCTGATAATTTCACTGATGATAATTATACTGCCGATTCTGTCGAAACTCTTAAAATGGAAAATATTGATGATTCCATAGATGAAGAAAAGTTATCAAGTCCTTTCGGCACTTTTACTGAATTAAATCAAGTTATAGGCGATGGGTCTAAATGGACTATAAATTTGGATAAGGATTACTCCTTTGCTCCCGGCACTGATTCAAATTTTGTTAATGGAATTGTTATTAATCGTTCAATTACTATTAACGGTAATGGGCATACCATTAATGCGAATAATCAGGCCAGAATTTTTAATGTAACTAATTATGTTAATTTCAATAATATTGTCTTCAGAAATGCATATGCTGACAGTGGTGCGGCAATTACCGGGTCTAACTATGCAGTTTCAAATTGCAGATTCGTTTCTAATGATGCTTCCTCACATGGAGGGGCAATGTTGGGAGGATATGCTAAAAATTCAGTTTTTGAAGATAATTCTGCGGAGCGTTGGGGTGGTGCAGTTTATAGTTCCAATATAGATAATTGTACTTTTGTCCGTAATTCTGCAAAAGAAGGAGGGGCAATGTATAATTCTTATGCTACTTTCTCATCATTCATGTATAATTCTGCAACATCTTATGGGGGAGCAATGTTTTCAGGATCTGCTGATAATTCTGTTTTCATATCTAACACCGCTTCGAGTTATGGTGGTGCTGCATTTAATTCATACGTTGTAAAATGTAATTTTACAAGAAATTCAGCTGTTAATGGTGGTGCTTTGGGAGGTGAATCTTATTCTGCTGTGGATTCCCTTTTTGAATATAATTCTGCTACTGATGGAGGGGCCATGTTTGGAGGTACTGCCTCTTCTTGCACGTTCTTCCAGAATACTGCTGAAAATGGTGGGGCTAAATATGCTGGTTCTGCTGTAAATTGTCTTTTTAATGATAATCATGCTACCAAACAAGGGGGTGCCATAAAAGAGACATATGCAGTCAACAGTAATTTCACATATAATTCTGCTCCTCAAGGCGGAGCAATGGTTCTAAACTCTGCTGTTAACTCTTTATTCAGATTTAATACTGCGGACCTGGGTGGAGCAATGTATAACTCTTATTCGGATACATGCAAATTTTATAATAATTCTGCTAAAAATGGTGGGGCAATATATGAAGGCGGTGCTGATTCATCTGAATTCAGATATAATCATGCGGTTAATGGTGGTGCAGCAGCATTTTCTGATGTGTTTGCTTCAGTATTTGTTAGCAACTATGCAGATGAGTTGGGAGGAGCTAATTATCAATGTTCTGCTAGAAGATCTTTATTCTTAGAAAATGAAGCTAAATTTGGCGGTGCCATTGAAGAGGGTTCTGCTTCAGAATGTACCTTTAGAAAAAATATTGCTAAAATTTCAGGAGGAGCAAAATTCAAGGCTTATGTTGCAGATTCAGAATTTGATGGAAACTTGCCTAGTTTTTCTTTATATGCATCAGATTTCACAGGACTTGAAGGCTTTGGTGGTAATATAAATATTAAAATGTATGATTCTCCAAATTATCAGGTTACTGGTGTTAATACTACAATCAAAGTTTATAATTCTAAAAACATGTTAATAGGAACATATATTTCAGAAGTTGGATACAATTGGTTTATTGATTTTGTAGCTGGTAAATATAAGGCTCTAATTAGTGTTGATGACCCGGCTTATGAGATTGATCCTCTTAGATTAACAATCACTATACAAAAATCTTCATTTATTTATGCTGCCAATGTTGTTACAAATTATCAGGATGGTAAGGTATTGCTTGTAAACCTGCATGATTCTTCTGGCAATGCTATTAAATATGCTAAAGTTTCCGTTACTATCAATGGCGCTACCAAATCTTATGTAACTGATGATAATGGTCAGGCTATGGTTCCTACAAAATCTCTTGTTCCGGCTACTTATACTGTATCAATAAATTATGCTGGTGATACAACTTATATTAAAACTTCGACTACTGCTAAAATCACTGTTAAAAAAGTAAATCCTAAAATAGTTGCCGCTAAAAAAACATTTAAGGTTAAGGATAAAACTAAAAAATATACTGTTACCTTGAAAAATAACAAGAATGCTGTAATCAAATCACAAAAAGTTACAATTACTGTTGGTGGCAAAACTTATTCTGCTAAAACATCTTCAAAAGGTGTTGCAACATTTAAACTTACAAAGCTGACCAAAAAAGGAATTTTTAGTGCAGTGGTTAAATTTGCAGGCAATAAATATTATAATGCTGTTAAAACTACAGTTAAACTCACGGTTAAGAAATAGTATTCGATAATCCATAACATTTATTTTTTATAATGTCGAATAATATATTAGGTGATTTAAGATGAGTTTAATTTTTATAATAGTGCTTGTTGTAATTATTCTATTTATTTTAATTACAATTGTACATTTATACAATAATCTTGTAAATTTAAGGAATAGGGTTAAAAACAGCTATTCTCAAATCGATGTTCAACTTAAAAGAAGAAATGACTTAATACCTAACCTTGTTGAAACTGTTAAAGGTTATGCTGCTCATGAAAAAGGTGTTCTTGAAGAGGTTACAAAAGCAAGAGCAGGAGTTATGAATGCAAATGGTGTTGAAGAAGTTAGCGCTGCAGATAACCAATTGACTGGTGCATTGAAATCTTTATTTGCTGTTGCTGAAAGTTATCCTGATTTAAAGGCAAATACTAATTTCCAACAATTGCAAGCGGAATTATCCGATACTGAAGATAAAATTTCATATGCAAGGCAATTCTATAATGATGTTGTTTTAAAATACAATAATGCATGCCAAACATTTCCAAGCAATCTTTTTGCAAAAATGTTTAATTTTGAAGAAGCTGAATTCTTTGAAGCTCCTGCAAGTGACCGTGAAGTGCCTGAAGTTAAATTTTAATTAAGAGGTTCGTATGAATAATAAAAGAATATTTGGAATAATTTTTTTATTATTAATATTAATTTCAGCGGTTTCTCTTGTTTCAGCAGAGGACCACAGTTATTCTATTGAACATTCATGGATTGACTTAACTGTTGGAAGTAATGGTTTGCTTCATGTAAAGGAAACATTAGATTATTCTTTCGATGGTGAGTTTTCAGGAGTCTATAGGGATATTACCCTTCGGGATGGTCAAAATATTTCCCATATTAATGTAACTGCTGAAGGCGCATATCCTGTTTTAAAACAAGAAGACCAAAACGGCAACAAACATCTTGTGATATATCTATATTCCGATGCCGCCCACACTAATAAGATAAAAGATTGTAATGTTAAAGTTACTTTAAATTATGATTTTTCAGGTGTTGTAACATTGTACAATGATACTGGACTTCTCCAATATAATATGTGGGGTAAAAATTGGGACACTGGCGTTGGAGGTATTGATTTAAAAATTCATACTCCTGGAAATAAAAACAATGAAATCTACTTCACTCCTTCTGATTTAATAAAATCCAATAATACTGAGGGGGATGTGATTACAGCTACTACTGGCAGTGTTTCTGAGGATAAAGTATGTGGTTTTGTTCTTTTAATGCCGTTAGATGATTTTCACAATGCAAGTTATGCCAGACATTTGAATGAAAACGGTAAAGAGCAAGTGCTTAAAAGCATTCATGACAGTTTGAATGGTGAAAAATCCTGGAATTCCATATTGTCATTTTTAACTTTAATACCATTTTTAAGTCCAATTGGAGCAATAATTATATATTTAAGACATGGTAGGGAACCTAAAGTTGATTATGATGGTATATATGAACGGGAATTACCTACAGATGATTCTCCTGCTGTTGTAAATGCACTTGTTGATAATAAAAGCGATATTGGAAATCCGAATATGAAAGGATTTGAAGCGACAATTTTAAGTTTAATTGACCGAAAAGTACTTGATTTGCACTTTCGGGAGAACAGTGAAACCAATACTCATGATTTGTTTTTAACATTCAATTATGATTCAAAAGACCAATTGAGTGACAGTGAAACTATTGTATTTGATACTTTAGAAAACTTTGCTGAGGAAGGTACTTTGAATTTATCCACTTTCAATGACCAGTTGCAAAATAGTTTCAATGCAGGCTGGTTTGCGGACCAAATTAAAAATTGGCAAAGTTATGTTCTTTTTGAAATTGGTGATGATGGGGTTGAATCATACTTTAATGATACAGGTTCATCAGAAATGACTGGACTGGGTATTATTGGAATTGTTGTAGGTATTGCAATTGCAGCAATAGGATTTTTCTTTGGAGGATCCCATACATTTACCACTATTGTTGCAGGAATCGCTTTGGTGGTATTTTCAGTAATATTGCTGTTTATTCCTGAAAGTGTCTTTGGACAGTGGACAGAAAAAGGCAGAGTCTTCTATCTCAAATGGTCAAACTTTAAGAAGTTCTTAAAAGACAACAGTTTAATTAAAGAACACCCTCCCGAATCAATTGTTATTTGGAAGAAGTATTTGATTTATGGTACTGCTCTTGGAGTAGCTGACAAGGTTTATGATGCCATGAAGTTGCAAATGCCTAACGTTTATGAATATGATGACGGTATTTTCCTATATCACCACTATGGTGGATATTATATGATGCATAATGCATATTATATTGGTGACAATATGAGTGATCCTTCATCCGATTCATTTGATTTTGGTGGTTTCGATGACTTTGGTGGCGGAGGATTCGACGGTGGAGGTGGAGGAGCATTTTAGCTTCTCTCTTCTTTTAATTTTTTTTTGATATTATGGATGGAAATAAAGGATTCATCACAATACTAATTTTTTTGATATTATTTTTAGCTGTTTCTACTGTATCTGCTGATGATGATAAAAGTTATACCATTGACCAGGCTTTCATAGATTTGACTGTCGGAAGCAATGGATTGCTTCATGTTGATGAACAGTTTGATTATACTTTTAAAGGGTCTTTTAATGGTGTTTATAGGGATATTCCTTTAAAAAATGGTGAAAGCATTGATAATATTAAAGTATCTGCCGTTGGTGCTTATCCTGTTCTTAAGGAAAGTGATGATGGTGGACAAAAGCATCTGAAGATATTTTTATATTCTGATGCTGCACATACTAAAAATATTCGTGATTGTTCAGTATCCGTTTTCATTAGTTATGATATGAAAAACGTTGTAACATTATTTAATGATGTTGGTGCTCTTCAATATAAGATTTGGGGAGATGAATGGGATGTTGATGTAGGTGAGGTAATAACATCAATTACTCTTCCTGGCGGTAAAAACAATACTTACTATTTAAACCCTGATGAATACACAGTTAACAAAAATTCAAATGGAACCACCATTACTGCTGAAACCACTTCTATTCCTAAAGGTGAAATATATGAAGCGCTTGTTTTGATGCCGCTAAGCGATTTCAATAATGCATCTTATGCAAAACATATTAATGAGGATGGTAAGGATAAAATTCTTAAAAATTTAAATGACAGTATAAGCAGCAGGAATTTTTGGAATACTACATATCTGATTTTAGGGTTATTGTCCATATTGAGTCCAATTGGGGTCATTTTTACATATGTGAAATATGGTAGAGAACCTAAAGTTGATTATGATGGCATATATGAAAGGGAATTGCCTTCCAATGATTCTCCAGAGATAATTAATGCATTTATAGACAATAAGGATTCAATTGGTACTCCAAATAGGAAGGGATTTCAGGCATCTATTATGAATCTTATTGACAGGGGAACCCTCCGGATGAAGACACAGGAAAATGGCTCCGACAATAAGGATTTGTTTATAGATTTTAGCAATGTTGATAACAGTGATTTGTCTTTAAGTGAAAAAACTCTTATTAATGCTTTGTATCCTTTTGCCGAAAATGAAATTCTGAATTTATCTTCACTAAATGATAAATTGTCTTCAAAAGCCAATGCAAAAAGCTTCCAGGAGGATTACGGTACTTGGGCAGATCATGTTAAAAAAGAATGTAGTGATAAAAGATTGGAATACTTTGATGATAGAGGTTCTACACTAATTTCAGCCATTGGATTTTTAGGTCTTGCTTTTGGAGTTATTATAGCTATTTTAGGATTTATAACTGAACTTGGAAATGGTTATATCTCAGTTTTAGGTGGTGGATTTTTAATAGTATTTTCATTGGCGCTGATGTTTGTTCCTGAGGATATTTTTGGAAGATGGACAAAAGAAGGCAGGTTGTTCTATCTGAAATGGTCAAACTTTAGGAAATTTTTAAAGGATAACAGTTTAATTAAAGAGCATCCTCCGGAATCAATAGTCATCTGGAAAAAATACTTGATTTATGGTACTGCTCTTGGAGTAGCTGATAATGTTTTTAATTCCATGAAAATCCATGTGCCAAATATTTCAGATTATGATGATGGTATTTTCTTGTATCATTATTATGGTGGATATTATGTATTTAATCAGGCATTTAAGACAAGTGAGTCTGCAGCAAATCCTTCATCTGATTCAGGCGGATTTGGTGGCTTTGGCGGCGGCTCTGGAGGTGGTGGAGGTGGAGCATTCTAGTTCCATTTCTTCATTCCAAATTAATTTTTTTTTAATTTTAAAATTTTTAAAAAATACCATGTTTAAACAATACCTTTATATATGTTGAGGTAAATATATTATTTTATCTTGTTATTCTAGATAACTTGATGTGCAAGTATTTGCTAACTATTTTATGCCGAGATAGTCTAGCCTGGTAAGGCGCGAGACTGGAAATCTCGTGGGCATTCCGCCCTCCTGGGTTCAAATCCCAGTCTCGGCGTTTATTAGTTTTTAACTTAGTTTTTTTGTTTTATTGAAAATACTTGTTAAACTGATATTTTTGCACTCTTAGTTTATTTAAGCTAAGTTTTATATTGTTGAAAGAACTGTGTTTTGAGTAATTCAAAACATTCGAATCTATATTTTACGTCTCGTAGGTTCGCTCTATAAATGGAGGTTATTTAATGGAAGACGAATTCAAGCACTTAGTGCGTATTTCAAGAAAGGATGTAAATGGTAATAAAACCATTGAACAAGCTTTAACCGAAATTAAAGGTGTTGGAATATCTTTATCTAAAACTATGTGCCGTACTTTAGACTTAGATTTAGACTCTAAAATTGGATACATTGCTGACGAAGATGTTTTAAGAATTGAAGAAATTTTAGAAAATCCTCAGAAATTTGACATTCCATCATGGATGTTAAACAGAAGAGAAGATTATGAAACTGGTGATGACATTCACTTAATTGAATCTGACCTTGATATGACTTTAAGGGATGATTTAAACAGAATGAAAAAGACCAGAAGTTACAAAGGTAGAAGACACGAAGTTGGTTTACCTGTTAGAGGTCAAAGAACCAAATCTACTTTCAGGAAAAGTTCTTCAGTTGGTGTAAAACGTTCAAGAGGATAGGCAAGAGCTTTTTTTTGTAAATTAAAATATTTAAATTCAATTTTATAAGGAGATGTTTTAATGGGACAACCTAGAAAATCAAGGAAAAAGTATAATACACCACCACATCCTTGGAATGCGGAAAGAATTAAAAATGAAAATAAATTAATGACTAAATACGGTTTAAAAAATAAAAAAGAAATTTGGAAAGCTGATACTTTAGTCAGAAGATACAGTAGGGAAGCTAGGTATTTACTTGGTTTCGGTGCTGATCAAATGGTAAAAGAAAAATTAGAATTATTAGGACACTTAGCTAGAACCGGTGTTTTGCCAGAAGGTGCTGCTCTTGAAGATATTTTAGATTTAAATGTTGAAGATATCTTAAGAAGAAGATTACAAACTATTGTATATAAAAAAGGTTTAGCTCGTACTCCTAAAGAAGCAAGAATGTTTGTTGTACACGGTCACATAACTTTAAATGGTAAAAAAATCAATTCACCAAGTTATGTAGTATTAAAAGGTCAAGAAGATGAGATTGGATTCTATCGTTCTTCACCTGTAGCAAAACAAATTGAAGAGTACAACAATAATAAGGATAATAAAGCTAATACAGAAGAATAAAGGGTGTAATTATGGCAAAAGATGAAAAATGGGGTATAGCTAATATTTACTCATCATTCAATAACACTATTATTACTGTAACAGATATTACTGGTGCTGAGACTATTTCTCAATGGTCTGGTGGAAAAGTTGTACGTGCAGACAGACAACAAGCTTCACCTTTCGCAGCTATGGCTGCAGCAACTAGAATAGCTGATGATGCTAAAGAAAAAGGATTTGTAGGATTACATATTAAAGTAAGAGCTCCTGGTGGAAATGGACCTAGAAGTCCAGGACCTGGTGCACAAGCTACTATCCGTGCTTTAGCAAGAGCTGGAATTAAAATAGGTAAGATAGAAGATATCACTCCTATTCCTCACGATGGTACTGGAAGACCTGGTGGTAAAAGAGGAAGAAGAGTCTAAGTGGAAGGGTTTAATATGGAGATACAAATTAAAAGTCAAAGCGATGATGAAATTGTATTCATTGTTCGTGATGCAGAAGTACCGTTTATTAATACTATTAGAAGATGTGCAATGGTAAATGTGCCTAAAATAGCTATTGAAGATGTAAACATTATCAGAAACGATTCTGCAATGTTTAATGAGGTACTTGCTCATAGGCTTGGTTTAACTCCTTTAGTTTCTAATCTTGAAGCAATTGAAGGTTTGCCTTTACCAGAAGATGATGGTTGGGAATTAGATGAAGAAAATGAAACCTGGGCAGATAATCTTAAAAAAGGTGTTGTTTTCAAATTACATGAAGTAGGACCTAAAGTAGTTTATTCTAAGGATTTAATATCTTCAGACGAAACAATTAAACCAGTATACGATACTATTCCTTTAGTAAAACTTAAAAAAGATGAAGTCATTGATATTGAAGCAGTTGCAAAAGTAGGTTATGGAAAAGAACATGCTAAATGGATGCCAACTACAGTATGTGCATACAAACAATATCCTGAAATCACTTTTAATGAAGACAAAGAAGTTGATTATGACTGTGCTTTAGCATGTCCAAGAGGTGTTTTAAAATCTGATAGAAGATCAAAACATATCAAGATTTTAGACATTGAAAATTGTACTATGTGTAAAAGCTGTGTAAGGGCTTCTGCCAATGGTTATATTAATGTAGGGTATCGTGAAAATGATTTCATATTTAGAATCGAAACTGATGGATCAATGCCTCCTAAAGAAGTTTTATTAAAAGCTTGTGAAGTATTAGGTGAAAAAGCAGATAAGTTTATCAGATTTAGTGAAGAAGGAGGAAGTAAATAATGGTTAAGAAAATTATCAAAACTAATCCTAACCTTATTGAACTTATTAATAAACTTAATAAACAATCAAAAAGTGAAGATGCAGCTATTTGGAAAGATGTTGCAGATAAACTTTCAAGGTCTAACAGAAGAACCGCTGAAGTTAATTTGTCTGATATCGCAAGACACGCTGAAGCAGGTGAAACTATTTTAGTGCCTGGTAAAGTTTTATCTAACGGTGATTTAACAGAAAAAGTAGATGTAGTAGCATTAAAATTCTCAGCTAAAGCACAAGAAAAAATTGAAAGTGCTGGTGGAGAATGCATCTCAATTGATGAGATAATCGAATCAAATCCTAAAGGATCAAACATTAGGATCATGGAATAAATAGGGTGTTATTATGATTATTGATGGAGAAGGATGCGTTTTAGGAAGATTAGCTAGTATTACTAGTAAAAATCTTTTAGAAGGCGAAGAAGTAGTAATTCTTAATGCTGAAAAAATTATGTTAACTGGAAACAAGGATTGGGCTTATGCTAAATACAAACAAAGAGTTGACAGGGCAAGTATTTCTAACCCTCGTGACTTAGGTCCTAAATATCCTAGAAGACCAGATGATATATTTAGAAGAACTGTAAGAGGAATGTTACCTTTCAAAAAAGCAAAAGGTAAAACTGCATACAAAGGATTAAAAGCTTTTGTTGGTGTTCCTGCAGAATATGCAGATGCTGAACTCACTGCAGTTCCTGAAGCAGAATACAAAAACATTAAAAAAGGTATCGAATTAGGAGAAATCTCCAAACTTTTAGGAGCTACCTTTTAGATAAATGGATGTGTGATTATGGTTAAAGTTATTCATACAAGTGGAAAACGTAAAACAGCTATCGCAAGAGGTACTGTTCAAGAAGGAACCGGTAAAGTAAGAATTAATAAAGTTCCTTTAGAACTTTATTCTCCAGAGCTTGCTAACTTAAAATTACAAGAACCATTAACCTTAGCTGGAGATTTAGCTAATGAAGTGGATATTAATATCCGTGTTATTGGTGGAGGAGTAATGGGTCAAGCTGAAGCTGCACGTATGGTTATTGCTAAAGGACTTGTACAATGGTCTCAAGATATGGATTTAAAAGAAAAATTCATTCAATATGACAGAACCATGTTAGTAGGGGACCCAAGACGTTCAGAACCTAAAAAATATGGTGGTCCTGGAGCAAGAGCACGTAAACAAAAAAGTTACAGATAATTATTTCTGTAATTTTATATTTTATTTAAATTAAAAAAGATGATATAAATGATTCCTATTAGATGCTTAAGTTGCGGAAAACCTGTTTCAGCATACTTTGATGAATATAATAAAAGAGTTGCTGCAGGTGAAAAGTCAAAAGATGTTTTAGATGACTTAGGTTTAAACAGATATTGCTGTAGAAGAATGATAATCTCTCATGTGGAAACATGGGAATAAATTTTTCAATTCGTAGGGATATTTTTTAATTAAAAATATAATCTTGGTAAAATATATGCCTAAAAATGGAAGTAATATTCATGAATGTTGAAAAAAAATTAACAAGGTTTGAAAGAGCTAGAATTCTCGGAGCTAGAGCAATTCAAATTTCTATGGGAGCTAAACCTTTAGTGGATATTAAAGACTCCTTAGATCCAATTGATATAGCTTACGAAGAACTTAAAGCTGGAGTTTTACCATTAGATGTTATTAGAGATGAATAAATAGTTTTTTCTATTTATTCTCATAATTATTTAAAAAAAATAAAAAATACCAACATAACTCTATAAAGAAACTTACTGATTTTTTAAAGAGTATAGATTATATGGTAATAAATTAAAGGACACTGAGGTGTTTTTTTTGAATAGTATAATAGAAGATGTCCAAGTTCGTAAGATTTTGGACAGCAGAGGAAACCCTACTATAGAAGTAGATGTACTTACTTGGAATAGTTCCGGTAGAGCTGCTGCACCAAGTGGAGCAAGTACTGGTTCTAGAGAAGTAGTATCATTTCCTGATGGTGGTGTAGATACTGTTGTAAGTGAAATGGAAGATTTCATTGCTTCTGAACTTATAGGTATGGACGCTGAAGATATAGAAACTATTGATGAAGTATTGAAAGAAATCGATGGAACTGATAATTTATCAGCCATAGGTGGAAATACTACAGTAGCAATTTCTATGGCTGTGGCTAAAGCAGCGGCTTCCTCTTATAATATGCCATTATACAAGTACATTGGTGGAAATTTAGTTAATGAATTGCCATTCCCATTAGGCAATATGATGAATGGTGGAGCACATGCAGGCGTTAATGCACCTGACATCCAAGAATTTTTGGTTGTTCCTATTGGGGCTACTAATGTTGGAGATGCAATATTTGCAAATGCTTCCGTTCACAGAAAATTAAAAGAGTTAATTCAAATTAAAGACTCAAACTTCACTGGTGGAAAAGGAGATGAAGGTGGTTGGGTACCAAACATTACTAATGTTGATGCTTTAGAAATTCAAGTTAAAGCATGTGAAGAGGTTGGTGATGAATTAGGTATTGAAATTAGACCCTCTTTAGATATGGCTGCTTCCGAATTATGGGATGCTAATAAACAAAAATATGTTTATGCCCAAGATGGTATCGAAAGGGATACCGGAGATCAGATTGATTTCGTTAAAGATATTATTGAAACATATAATATGTTTTATGTAGAAGACCCATTTGATGAGTCAGATTTTGATGGTTTTGCTCAATTAACTGCAAAGGTTGGAAAGAAATGCCTTATTTGTGGTGATGATTTATTTGTAACCAACAAAGAATTATTGGCCAAGGGTATTGAAATGAATGCGGCCAATGCTATCATTATAAAACCAAATCAGATAGGATCTTTATCTGAAACTTATGCTACTGTAAAATTAGCTAAGGAGAATGGTATTGTACCTGTCGTATCTCATAGATCTGGTGAAACTACTGATGAGACTATTGCTCATTTGGCAGTTGGTTTTGGCGCTCCTATGATTAAAACCGGAGCAATCGGTGGTGAAAGGATAGCTAAATTAAATGAGCTAATTCGTATCGAAGAAGAATTTCCTAATCCAAAAATGGGGTCATTTTAAGTTAACGTTAGGAGATATTTTATGGCTAAAGTAACTATTGACTATGATAAATGTGAAGGTGCAGACTGTGCTGAATGTGCTGATGTTTGCCCTATGGAAGTTTTAGTTCTTAAAGGAGACAAAATTGAAATTGTTGACCCTGAAGAATGTAGTTATTGTGAAGTATGTATGGATGTATGTCCACAAGAATGTGTTAAAATTGAAGATGAAGATTAAACAGAGGTGTAATTATGGTAAATGATGAACTTTTAATAGACTTAGACAATTATTTAGCAGCAGGTTTACATATCGGAACCCAACAAAAAACTAGCGATATGGAAAAATATATATTCAGAGTAAGATCTGATGGTTTATACGTTTTAGATATTCAAAAAACTGATGAAAGAATCAGACAAATTGCAAAACTTTTAGCAAAATATGATCCAGAAGACATTTTAGTAGTAGCTACAAGACAATACGGTCAAGCTCCTGTTAAAAAATTCGGTGAATTAACTGGCGCTAAAACTATTCCTGGCAGATTCATTCCAGGTACTTTAACCAATCCAAATTATGCAAAATTCATTGAACCTAAAATTATTGTTGTCACTGACCCAAGGTCTGATGCACAAGCTGTTTTAGAATCAAAACAAAATGGTATTCCAGTAGTTGCATTATGTGATACTGAAAACTTACTCAGTTTTGTTGATATTGCTGTACCTGTAAACAACAAAGGTAGAAAAGCTATTGCATTAGTTTACTGGTTACTTGCAAGACAAATTTTAAGAGAAAGAGGAGACATTCCTGAAGACGGTGACCTAGATATTGATGCAACTGACTTCGAACTTAAATTCTAAGTGATATAATGTTAAGAAGACCTGCTGTTGCTGGATCATTTTATCCGGATAATCCTGAAGAGCTTAAAAAGCTAATTGAAAGTTGTTTTTTAGATGATGGTGGAGTTTCTGAAATTCCTAGTCTCAATACCTTTGAGGGTACTGATTATCCTATACATGTTATGGTTCCTCATGCAGGTTATCAATATTCTGGTGCAATAGCTGCTAAAGGCTATTGCAATATTGTTCAAAATGGTTTTCCTGAAGTTTTTATTATTTTGAGTCCTAACCATACTGGTTTCGGCAGTGAAATTTCTGTATTTAATGAAGGTGAATGGAGTACTCCACTTGGAAATGTTGAGGTAGATGGTGAATTTGCAGATGAAATAATTTCTTTTTCAGATATAGCTACTGCTGATTTCCATGCACACGTTCGTGAACACAGTATTGAAGTACAACTGCCGTTTTTACAATATTTTTCTAACGATTTCAAAATTGTTCCAATCACAATGGGTTCCCAGACTTTTATGGCATCAAATGATTTAGCAAAATCAATTTTTGAAGCGGGCAATAAACTGGGCAAATCTTATTGTGTTATTGCAAGTACTGATTTATCTCATTTTAATAATCAAGAAAAGGCTAATAAAGTTGATAATTTTGTTTTAGAGGATATTGCTGAAATGAATGAGTTTAAACTTTTTGAAGAAATTGTTCAATTCAATATCACTATGTGTGGTTATGGTCCTGTAATGGCCACAATTTCTCTTTCTAAAATGTCTGGTAAGAAAAGTTGTGAAATACTGGGTTATCGAACTAGTGGTGATGTCACTGGTGATTATAGCTCTGTTGTAGGTTATGCTTCAGGTATTTTTAAATAAGGTGTATTTATGATAGCTAAAGCTTCTGCTCCTGCTAAAACAATTTTATTTGGGGAGCATTCTGTAGTTTATGATGAACCTGCTATAGCGGGTGCTGTAAATAAAAGAGCATATATAACAATTAGAGAATCCAATACGGATACATCTACTTTTAAAGCTCCTGATATCGGATTTGAAGCTAAATTATTAACCCGTCATAAAAAATATATTTTAACAAAAGGAAAACCAGGTATTATTAGATACATTTTAGAAGCTCTTTACAAAGCACACGACCACTCTCCAATTGAGATTACATTATCATCAAATGTTCCTATTGGTTCCGGTTTGGGATCTTCTGCTGCAGTTACTGTGGCTACTCTTGCTGCTTTATACAGATATCACAATATTCGTTTTAATAAAAAATCTCTTGCACATGATGCGCACATGGTTGAACAGGCTGTTCAGGGTGTTGCCAGTCCTTTAGATACTTTGGTTTCTACTTATGGTGGACTTGTTTACTTATCTCGAAATAAGAAAGTTGAGCATTTTAATGTTAATTTCAATGTTCCATTTGTTGTCGGGTATACAACTAAACATGGTAATACTGGTAAAATGGTTAAAGATGTTAAAAACTTAAAAAATAGAAATCCAAAAATAATTAATCCGGTCATTACTGCTATGGGAAATTTAACTAATTATGCTAAACAGGCCATTTTAAAAGAGGACTTTAATAAAGTGGGAGAATTGATGAATATTAACCATGGATTTTTAGATGTTTTAGGGGTTAATACTTTAGAATTATCTCGTATGGTTTATAATGCAAGAGAAGCAGGAGCTATTGGTTCTAAAACTACTGGTGCTGGTGGAGGGGGCAGTATTATTGCACTTTGTCCGGGTAAAGTTGAACAAGTTGCCAATGCTATTGCTCGTGATGATAATATATTAAAAATCAGATTTACTCGAAAAGGAGTTTCTTCAAGGGTTTATAAGTGATTTTATGATAATTTTAAAGATTGGTGGAAGCATATTGACTAATAAGGATTCAGCTGAAAGTGAAGTTGATACCGTTAGTCTTAAAAGAATTGCATCCGAGATTAAATCTTCTTTGGATAAATCCTCTAAAGAATTGATTATTGTCCATGGTGCTGGGTCTTTTGGACATCCGCCAGCTAAAAAATATAAGATTGGTGAAGCGTTTGAATTATCAGAATATCCTCAAAAGAGGATAGGATTCTGTGAAACTCAAAATGCTGTTAAAAAATTAAACATGTATATTTGTGAAGCTTTCATTGAGGAAGGATTACCTGTAGTTGCAATTCCGGCTTCTAGTTTTATGACAGCTACTAATAAAAGAATCACTGATGGTAATCTTGATAGCTTTAAAAAATATTTACAAAAAGGTTTTATTCCAGTTATTTATGGGGATGTTGTCTTAGATGATGAATTGGAAATTTGTGTTATTTCCGGAGACCAGCTTATCCAGTATTTGGCAAAAAATTTAAATCCGGATATGGTTGTCTTGGGAACTGATGTTGATGGAGTATATAATAAAAATCCAAAAACTCATGATGATGCAATATTTTTCGATAGATTTTCATCTTTAGATGATTTGGATACTTTTGAAGGAACAACAAATGTTGATGTAACTGGTGGTATGGTTGGAAAAATTAAAGAACTTTTATATTTAGCAGATTTAGGAATCGAATCTAAAATAATAAATGCCGAAGTTGAAAATAATATTTTCAAAGTTTTGGAAAATGAAGAAGTAAAAGGAACTATAATTTCAAGGGGAAATTAGTACATGATTTCAGATAGAAAATTAGAGCATTTATTAATTTGTGAAAATTATGATGTTGAGTTTAAAAATAAAACTACTGGATTTGAGGATATTGAATTAATCCACAATGTTTTGCCTGAAATTGATAAAAATGAAATTGATTTATCAACTTCTGCTTTTGGTAAAAAATTAAATTCTCCTTTATTCATTACAGCTATTACAGGAGGCCATCCTGCTGCAAAAAACATTAATAAACAGTTAGCTATTGCAGCTGAAAATAATGGTATTGCATTAGGTGTTGGATCTCAAAGAGCAGCTTGTGAACATTCTGAACTTGAAGATACTTACACTGTTGTTCGTGAAAATGCTCCAGATTGTTTACTTGTAGGAAATATTGGTGCTCCTCAATTAAATTTGGCTGAAAAGGCAGTTGAAATTTTAGATGCTGATATTTTAGCTATTCATCTCAATCCACTTCAGGAATCCATTCAACCGGAAGGTGATTTGGATGCTAGAGGATATCTTGATTTGATTAATCAAATTACTCAATCTGTTGATATTCCGGTTGTAGCTAAAGAAACTGGATGTGGAATATCCGCAGAATCAGCAAAAACTTTGGTCAATGCAGGTGTTGATTATATTGACATTGAAGGTGCCGGCGGAACAAGCTGGGCGGCTGTTGAAACATATCGTGCTGACGACAGATATTTAGGTGAAATATTTTGGGATTGGGGAATTCCAACTGCAATAAGTACAGCTGAAGTCACTAATGCAGTAGATGTTCCTGTTATTTCATCAGGGGGTATCCGTTCAGGTCTTGAAGCAGCTAAAGCTATTGCTTTGGGAGCTGATGCAGTTGGTATGGCATTGCCATTTTTAAAAAATTCATCTTCTCAAGATCAATTAAATAAATTCATTGAAAGGTTCAACGATTCTCTAAGGATTGCTATGTTTTTAGTTGGAGCTAATAACATTGAAGAATTGAAACAATCTAAGTTAGTTATTCGCGGAAAAACAAGGGAGTGGCTTACTGAAAGAGGTATTAACACAAAAAATTATTCAAGGAGATAAAACATGAGCGTAGAAGTTATCGCTATTGGGGGATATCAGGAAGTCGGAAAAAACATGACTGCTGTCAAGATAGGTGAAGATGTTATAATATTTGATATGGGTATACATCTTGACAGGATTAGTATGCACGAAGATACAGACATCGACAGGATGCATAGTTTAGACTTAATTGAAAGAGGAGTTATTCCTGATGATACTTTAATGAAGGATGTTGATGGTAAAGTAAAAGGAATTATATTTTCCCACGGACATTTGGACCATATTGGTGCTGTAGCTAAATTGGCTCACAGATATGATGCTCCATTAATTGGAACTCCATATACTGCAGCATTGATTGAAAAACAAATTAAAGGGGAACGTAAATTTAAAGTAACTAATCCTATTAGGCCATTAAATCCTGGAAGTAAATTAAAACTTTCTAAAGATATTACTTTGGAATTTGTTCAATCAACACACAGTATTCCTCAAGCTGTATTTCCAGTATTACATACTCCAGAAGGAGTTATCGTTTATGCATTGGATTTTAAATTTGATAATCATCAAAAAGTATCTCCACCACCTGATTATAAAAGATTAAGAGAATTAGGTAGGAAAGGAGTGCTAGCTTTAATCGTAGAAACTACCAATGCAAAAAATTATGGGGAAGTAAAAACCCATTCAGAAAGAATTGCGAGAAATATTCTTGAAGATGTTATGAGAGGACCTTTAAATGAAAAGACAGGTATGATTGTTACCACATTTTCTTCTCATGTAGAACGTGTTCAAGCTATTGCAGATATTGCCAAGAAAAGTCACAGAGAAATATTTTTCCTTGGAAGGTCAATGGAGCGTTTCTGTGGCATTGCACAAAAATTGGGAATTTTAAAATTGCCTAAAAATGCAAGTATCTATGGTTCTCCAAAAGCTGTTAATAAAGCATTAATGAGGGCTGATGAGGACAGAGCAAATTATTTACTTGTTACTACAGGTCACCAGGGTGAACCTGATGCATTGCTTCCTAGAATTGCAAATAGCAGAACTCCATTCAATATTAAAAAGGGAGATAATATTATTATTTCAGCACCGATTATTCCAAATCCAACAAATGCTGCAAATAGGCATATTATGGAAAGAAGGTTAAAATTAAAAGGTGCAAGAATTTATCCTAATGCTCACGTTTCTGGACACGCTGGAAGAGAAGATCATCGTGAATTTTTACGTATGCTTAAACCACAACATATTATTCCAGCACACGGGGACTTATCCATGCTTGCGGCTTACGCAGAGCTTGCTGAAGAAGAAGGCTATAGAATAGGTTATGATATTCATATCTTAAGAAATGCTCAAGCACAAGTTTTCAAAAGTTAAAAGAGGGAATTAAAATGAGTGATGTAAAAGAGGTACTTGGAAGTTATTCAACTGACATTACAAAAACTATTGAAGAAGAATTATCTACAATTACTCCAGATAATCTAGGAGAGGCTTCAGTTTACTTAACTAGAGCTGGAGGTAAAATGCTTAGACCAGCTTTAACTTTAATTACAGCAGAAGCTGTTGGCGGCGATAAAAAATTTGCATTAAAATCAGCTGCAGCAATTGAACTTATTCATACCTTTTCATTAATCCATGATGATATCATGGATCAGGATGATATGAGGAGAGGAATGCCTTCTGTTCATAAGGTTTGGGGTGATGATGTAGCGATTTTAGCTGGAGACACATTATTCTCAAAAGCATTTGAGATTATTGTTGGAACTGAAGGAACCAGCTCTAATCAAAATAACAAATCATTAGCTACTGTTGCAGATGCATGTGTGAAAATCTGTGAAGGTCAAGCATTGGATATGGGATTTGAAGAAAGATTTGACGTTACTGAAGAAGAGTACATGGAAATGATTTTCAAAAAAACAGGCGCTTTGATTGCAGCTGCTACAAAAGTTGGTGCAGTTATGGGCGGTGCTTCACAGGAAGTCATTGATGCGATGTATGAATATGGTAGATTAATAGGTCTTGCTTTCCAGATTCAAGATGATTATCTTGATTTGGCTAGTGATGAAGAAACATTGGGTAAACCAATTGGTTCTGACATCGGCAAAGGTAAGATGACTATCATTGCAATTAAAGGTTTGGCTGCTGACGATTCTGGAAAGTTGCTTGAAATCTTAAAAAATGAGAATAATTCTCAAGATGAGATAGATGAAGCAATTGAAATTTTAACAAATTGTGGTGCCATTGAATATGCTCGCAATTTGGCTCAAGAATCTGTTGTGAAAGCTAAGGAAGTACTTGAAATATTGCCTGATTCTTCATCTAAACAGGTACTTGCAGACATTGCAGATTTCGTACTTGAGAGAAGTGCATAATTTCTCTCATTTTTTAACTTTTTTTTTTAAATTTTCAGATTATTGTAAAAAATTGATGATATTTTTGATTTTTTTCAATAGTATTAATTTTCCATTTTTAAATAATATTTGTAATAATTAATCATGATTATTAAGTTTTTGCTTTTTTTTGATTATTGCCTTTATTTTCATTAATAATGAGTTATATTTTGATTATATTTTATTTAATGTATTAATTTATTATTTCTTATTTATTAAAATTTAAATAAGTCTTTATTTCTATTTTAATTGATTTATATCCTTTAGATATTATGAAAAGATTTATATACTATATTAATAAATCTATTATTGGATTATTTGATTAACAAATTTTAATTGAATAATTTTGAATAATTGTATTAGTAAAATGGTTAAAGAAGTAATGGAAAATTTTATTCGTATACATTTGAACAAATTTTGATTATAATGTTTATATTTTATTCGTATGTGTATGAACAAAATTTTGACTTTGAATTATAATATTTTGTTCGGGGGTTTCTAATACTTTTTAACTGATTTTTTTGGTGATATGTTATGTTGGAGATTAAGCACACATTATGCCCTTCATGTAGTGTAGGTTGCGGTATTAATGTTGTTTTAAATGATGGAGAAATTGTGGGGACTTTTCCTTATAAAAGACATCCTGTAAATGCAGGTAAAAATTGTTTGAATGGAAGAAATTCCATTGATTGTTATAAAAACAAATTTGAAGATGTTGATGTGGACAGTTTAATTGATGATGTTTCAAAGGAATTAAACTCCGCTTCTGATGTCACCGTAATTTGTTCTGGTAACAGTAGTGTAGATGAAATTGAAGCAATAAAAGGATTTGCTGAATCTAAAGGATATAATATTGGATTTTATGCAGATAATTTAAAAAATTATGATGAAGTTGCTTCTTATGAAGATGTTGAAAATGCAGAAAAGGTTTTTGTAATCGGTGATTTGTTATACGAAAATCCGTTGATTGGAAGAAGAATTGTCCATGCAAAACAAAATGGAGCTAAAATTTTCGCATTTGTAAATGCTGATGCTTCAGTAACTTTCAATATTGCAGATGAATGCTTCAGTGATTCTGTAGCTGAATTCTTGGATGCTGTCAAAGATAATGTGGATGATTCCTCAGTATTGGTATTCAATCAAATTGACACAGCCGATGATTTGGATAAAATTGATTCCCTTGGCTGCAAATTGTTGCCAGTATTCAGTAAATCTAATTCTAAAGGTGCTTTAAGTTTATTAGAACCTAAATCTAAAGATGAAATGTTTGAATTGTTGGATAATACTAAAGTTCTTTTGGTATTCGACGATGACATTGCTGATGAATTGGAATATGATTTTGGAAGAATATCAAAAATTATTAGTTTTGCTCCTTGTGCAAACAAAACAACTGAAATTTCAGACATTGTCGTTCCGATTAAAACATGGCTCGAAAAAGATGGATCATTTGTAAATGCAATGGGTGAAACCCAAACTTTCAATGCTGCAATTGAATCAGATGTTTTAAGTGAAATTGACGTAATTGAAAAATTAAATGGTTAAGCGGGTGATTATATGAGTTATGTTTTAGCAAAATCTCAAAATGAAGATATTCATAAAGCAGGTGAATGTGGTGGAGCTGTAACCAGTATCCTAAAATATTTGCTTGATGAAGAAATTGTCGATGGAGTTTTAGCGATAAGCCCTTGTGATGACGTTTATGATGGAATACCAACTTTTGTAACTAATTCAGAAGATTTGATGAAAACCGCTGGTTCCTATCACTGTGCTCCTACAATGATTGGTGACCTTGTTCAAAAATACTTGTTTGATAAAAAAGTTGCAGTAACAGCAAAACCTTGTGATATGCGAGCTATCGAAGAGCTCATTACAAGACATAAAATAAATAAAGACAATATTTATGTCATTGGTTTAAACTGTGGTGGAACTGTTCCGCCTGTCGCAGGTAGAAAAATGATTGACTTGTTCTATGAAGCAGACCCTGACGATGTTGTAAGTGAAGAAATTGATAAGGGACAGTTCATTATTGAACTTGCAGACGGTTCTGAAGAAGCTGTAAAAATCCATGATCTTGAAAATGAAGGATACGGACGTCGTACCAACTGTCAAAGATGTGATGTGAAAATCCCAAGAAAAGCAAACATTGCTTGTGGAAACTGGGGAGCAGAAGATGGTTGGACATTTATTGAAATCAATGATGAAAAAGGCCAAGAAATGATTGACGGTGCTAAAAAAGCAGGAATTTTAGAAACTAAAAATCCAGCTGACCCAGCTGTCGAAGGCAGGAAAAAGGTTGAAGGCATCATGATTAAAATGGCTAATAAAATCCAAGATAAAATGTATCCGACAGTTAATGAAATGGATGACTGGAACCGTTGTATTAGCTGTTATGCTTGTCGTGATGTTTGTCCAATCTGCTGGTGTTATGAAAACTGCGAATTGAATAAACCATACTTCAAAGATGAACAGACAGTTCCTCCAACACCAATTGCATTCCAGGGTGTAAGATTATCTCACATGAGTTTCAGCTGTGTTGATTGCGGACAATGCGATGACGTATGTCCAATGGACATTCCTGTTTCATTAATCTTTGACAAATTGCAGAAAAAATACTACAATAGAACTGGCTATGTAGCTGGAGTTTCAGATGATGTAAAACCTCCATTATACAGTCCAGAAAAAACCGAATTATGAGGTGATTAGATGGCAGACGATTTAAAAATAGTAGGTTTATTATGTAACTGGTGTTGTTATGGTGGAGCAGATACAGCGGGAACCGCACGTATGCAATATCCATCAAATGTCAGAATTATTCGTGTAATGTGTTCTGGAAGAATCAACCCTTCAATGATTTTCAAAGCATTCCAGGAAGGAGCAGACGGAGTATTTGTAGGAGGATGCCATATTGGAGACTGCCACTATGACGCAGGAAACTACAAATGGTCAAGAAGATCAAAAATCGTTGAAGACATTCTAGAAGAATTCGGAATTGAAAAAGAAAGATTCCGCCATGAATGGATTTCAGCATCAGAAGGTGAAAAATTCCAAACAACTATGGAAGAATTCCATAAAACACTTTCAAAGTTAGGTCCGTTAGAATTGGAATAGGATTAAAATAATCGATTATGTATGTGAGTAATAGCTAAAGCAATAGCTATTCACTCCCCATTTTTTAATTGTTTTTCTAAGATTAGTGAGCAATTACTGATCTTAGAAAAATAGTTAAAATAGAAACATTTTTGATTATTTTTCACATTGATTATCTTGTATTGATACAAATTCATCATTAGCCAAGTAATATTGGTTGTTAGCATAACCAATCAATTTTACTTTATTTTCTCCATATCAATATGAAATAATTAATAAAAAGAGATTTATATATTATATATGGGTTTCTTTAACTGTCTACAATAGCTATTAAGGTATTCTCTTTTTTTAATGCTCTTAATAGCTTTTTTTATTTTTTTTCCTTTTAAAGTATTACCATTTTGCCTAAATTTTCAAATTCGTATTACTTTAATTAAATTTATATTTATATAATACATAATGTGAAATGAAAGCATTATGGAGTTTTTTTAAATGAGCTGTTATAAATATTGGGGTAAACTTGAAGAAATTGCCAATAGATTGTCTAATTATGGTGATTTGGATAAATATGGTGATTCTGCATTGGATGATGTGAATATCGATGAAATCATTGAGGTATTGGATGATGTGGAAATCATTGCTCATGATAAGACAATTGATTTTGATTCAGCAAAACATATTCTTGATGATGAAAAAATGAATAGGGCATTGAATTTGATTAGAAAATTTTATGTTTATGTGGGCGCAAGACTTGAAACAGAAAATGCATTAAAGATATTGGAATCAGATAATCCTACAGAAACTTTAGATTCATTCCATTTTTACGATAGATACATTGGTTTGATAGAAAATGAAAGTCAACTGGCTAAATTTAATGATGAAAAAACATTTGTATTTTTAGGATCAGGTCCTTTGCCATTGACACTGATAATGTTCAATAGGGTATTTGGCTGCAGATGTATTGGAATAGAACAACAGGAATCTGTTGCTGAATTATCTAAAAAAGTTTTAAAAAGACTGGACTTGGATAATGACATTGAAATTGTTGTGGGAGATGAAACAACAATTGAAAACTTGGATTATGATATTTTGATGGTTGCAGCTTTGGCTGAGCCAAAAGATAGGGTATTTGCAAATATTTGGGAATATGTTGATGAAAATACTCCGGTTATTTATAGGACATACACTGGTATGAGGGCAATTCTATACTCTCCTGTTTTGGATAAGGATACTCGAGGTTTCCATAAGGAAGTAATGATTTTACCTACTGGAAATACAAACAATACCTCTGTTTTAATTAGAAAAATCACATAATAATTAATATTTTTGATTCCATGGATTTCATGGAATCAATTTTTTTTTAAAGCGAAAAAATTTTTGAAATTTCTATTTTTTTTAAAGCAACAATGAATTTATTTTTAAGGAGTGAGTCCTATTTGATAGAAATTTCCGTGTTTCGTGATAATGTCGACAATTATCATGGTTATTTATCATTTGTATTTTATTTAACTTTTATCTTTAATTTTAAGACAATATTTTAGTTTTAAATCAATTTTTCAATATTGCACAAAGTATTTTAGCATGTTGGCTTAGATAATATCATATGAATGCAGTTATTGGTGCAATTTGTGGAGATATTATTGGATCTGTTTATGAGTTTAATTCAATTAAGACTAAGAATTTCGAATTATTTAGTGAAAACTCAATATTTACTGATGATACTGTAATGACGCTGGCTATTGCCAATTGGTTAATTAAAGATAAAAATTCTTCTGAAGTTTTAATTAATGAGTTGCAATATTTTGGAAACGCATATCCCAATGCGGGATATGGCGGAATGTTTCTCGATTGGCTGGGACAGGTTAATCCAAAACCTTATGCCAGTTGGGCCAATGGTTCTGCAATGAGGGTTTCTGCCTGTGCATGTGTTGGTAAAACTTTGGGTGAAGTCCAGGATTTAGCTTTCAAGTCTTCAGCAGTTACTCACAATCATCCTGAAGGTATCAAAGGCGCTTTGGCCACTGCAGATGCAATTTTTCTTGCAAGAAATGGTGCATCCAAGGATGAAATTAGAAGTCATGTTGAAAATGAATATGGGTATGATTTGAACCGCACAGTTGATGAGATAAGGCCTGATTACACATTTGATGTTTCATGTGCAGGCAGCGTTCCTGAGTCCATAATTTGCTTTTTGGATGCTGATGATTTTGAAGACACGATAAGAAATGCAGTTTCATTGGGTGGTGATGCAGACACTCAAGCAGCAATATCTGGAAGTATTGCAGGAGCTTACTGGGAGGTTCCAGAATACATTTCCGATGAGGCTATTGGCTATTTGGATGATATGTTACTGGATGTTTTAAATGAATTTTGCGATGTTTACGGTTGATTTTTAGATATTCAACATCACTTTTTTTACTATGATGTTTTCCATTTTTCATTTTTAAAAATTTTGTTCAAACATATGTGTTATATACTTTGACCAACTTAAATATGTACATATGAATTATAATATCAAAAAATATTTTCCGTTTGTCCTTTTTGTAGGTGCAATGTTGATTTTACATGCAATCATGGGATTCAATGGGGATGACATTAAATATGCAAAAGTCTTGACCAATCAAAGTCTGGTTGATTATATTAATTACAGATATTATAATTGGTCCAGCAGACTAATAATAGATGGTCTTTTGGTAATTTTAACCCATATCGACATGATTATTTGGAAAATATTAGATGTTATAATTTACACTTTTGGAGTTTACTACATTATCAAATTGGTGAATAAAAAATATTCAAAAAAGATGGCTTATTTTGGAATTCTATTGTTTTTGATGTATCCGTTTTATGAAATGGCAAGTGCGGGTTGGATTTCAACAACTCTTAACTATTCATGGTGTTTTGCATTTGGAATAATTTCATTCATACCATTGATATATGAGGTTCAAGGCGAAAAGGTGAACCGATACATGTATGTCATTTCATTTTTGGCTCTTCTATTCGCCACAAATCAGGAGCAAAGCGGGGCATTGATTTTTGCATTTAACTTATTGTATCTGCTGAACTCTTTAATCAACAAAAAACCTATTAATAAATTCAACGTTCTTGCAACAGTAATATCTGCAGGGGCACTGATTTTTGTGTTTACATGTCCTGGAAATACCATAAGGTTTGCACATGAAGTCGCTTACTGGTATCCGGAATTCGCTAATTTCACAATCCTTGATAAGTCGTATTTGGGTTTGGTTACAACATTCGGCAGTCTGATTGAGCAAAAGATATTATTCCCAATGTTCTACATTATATTAAGTGTCTTTGTATTAATCCGCTCTGAAAATAAGTACTTAAAATACTTCTGCTACTTCAATATTATTTTGGTGGTGTTCATAACTGTATTCAATACATTTATCGATATTTCCATTTTGGAGACTTCCTTGAAATCTCTTGGAAACGTTCCGGGTGTCATCAAAAATTCACCTCTGATGGCAATTCCTCATATGTTTGAGCAAATTGTCAACGCAACTCCATATCTGACAGAAACTTTAAAGCTATTTACCTATGAAGGTCTTCCAAAGCTTAGCATAAATTCAATCAGTATTGTGGTGCTTTGTCTGTATCTGCTAATCAGCAGTTGCATAATGCTTGTAAAGGCATTTCCTAAAAACCTGCTTCCGTTTTTCATATTCCTTGGAGGATTCGTATCAAGATTTATTGTTGGATTTTCACCTGTAGTATTTCCTTCAGGCGCAAGAGTTACAATATTTTTATATGTTGCATTGATCACATTAATCCTGATGCTGCTTAAAAAGCTTTATGATAATAATGCAATTCCTTCTAGAACACAGGTTATTTTGGAGAATTCCTTCCTGATAATTGCATTTTTAAATTATGTGATTGTTTTTGCAATTTCATTTATGAAATATGGAATTTTTTAAGGTTTTTTTCTTATTTCTGCTTTTAATTTTTTTAATTGATTCATAAACCTTTTTCATAGTTTTTTGCAACATCTTCGGTCAAAAAACATCCAAGTCAAAAAAATAATGATCTCACCAATCCTTATTTTTCTTTTTTTTTGAATATGTAAAATATATTAATATGATTTCAATAAACCCTTGATTGTAAGCGATTTTAGCCTCCTAACTTTTATGGTGGAGTAGAATTCGATTTTACACTGATTTATTTCAAGAATCTGCAGAAGGAAATCATACAGTAACAGTCAATTATTTGAGAGATGAGAAATATCCGGCAAAAATCAATTATGGACAATATTATATAAATTCGAATTTCCCAATCAATATGGCTCTTCCAAATGTTTGTTTTTGCTGACCTAAATAATTAATAATATGTTGTGGCATACATATTAACCGTATAACTTGTGGGGGTAATAAATGTACTACAAAAATAAGTTCTTTATCCTAGGTCTACTATTAGTTGTAGTTTTATTGGCGATTTCGGGGGCAAGTGCAGCTGAAAATACGACTGATATTGCAACAGTGGATTTGGATATGTCAGCAAATGAAATACAAACCTATTCAAATGATGATATCGTAAAACTAGTAAATGACAGAGAAATAATCGGCGAAACTGATAATGGAACATTTAATGATTTACAAACAAAAATCGATGCTGTTGGCGTTGGTGGTGTAGTAAATCTTGAAAATAATTATGCTTATGACGATTCATTTTCAAATAATGGAATAATCATAAAAAATCCAATAACTATTAATGGTAACGGATTTACAATAAATGGTATGGGGCAATCCCGGATATTCAATATAACTTCTTTGAATAATGTTATTTTAAATAATATTACATTTATGAACGGACATTCAAACATTGGTGGAGCAATAATATTCGACGGAGATGTTTCAGGCATTGTGATTGATAACTGTAAATTTATAAATAACACTGCTGCACAGAATGGTGGTGCAATATATGCCAATGGCACATTTATGAACAACACTATCAAAAATGCTGAATTTGCATCAAATATTGCCACTAAAAATGGTGGTGCAATTTATGTTTTAAGCAATTCTGGCGAAAATTTGTTTGAAAACATAACCTTTTCCAGTAATAGGGCAAATGGAGCAGATGGCGGTGCAATCAATTTTCACGCACAATTATCAAAAACAACTTTCAATAATCTCACATTTTTAAACAATCATGCAGCAAATGGTGGTGGAGCTATAAACACTGATCATAATGTAAATGACAATAATTCATATGCAAATTCCACTTTCATTAACAACAGTGCTAAAAACGGTGGAGCATTTAACGGTTATGGATATTCTAATTATAACTCCTTTGAAACATGTGTTTTTATCAATAACTCCGTTACTAATCATGGTGGTGCCATATACTATTCCAGAAATATAGAGCGAAATACATTAAACAATTGTGTATTTATCAACAACTCTGCTAAAGCGAATGGAGGGGCAATATACAGTTATAGAAATTCCAATTACAACAAATACAATAATACTGTATTTATAGGTAATGTTGCTACCAATAATGGTGGTGCAATATACAATAGAGGCTATTCAGATTCGGAAACCTATAACAATTGTGTTTTCATCAATAATTCTGCACTTTCTGTTGATGGGGGATGCATAAATGTTTATGCGAATTTGGCAGGTGTTGTTTTTGACAATGTCGTATTTATAAATAATAGTGCTGCCGGCAATGGTGGTGCAATAAATGTAGATGATGATGCAAAATATGTTATTTTCTTTGAAACTGTTTTTATAAACAACACTGCTGGTAAAAATGGTGGTGCATTATCTTTTGATAATTCAAAAAGGAATATGTTAGAAGATACACTTTTCCTTCAAAATCAGGCAGACATTGGGGGCAGCGCAATTCACATTTCAAAAAATATGTTGGAAGATAAGGTCATTAAATCTTATTTCATCAATAACAATGCTTATGGTGCTGTAATCGATGTTAATGGCACAATCAATTCCAATTTCGAAGCAATATTTATTAATAATACTGGAAATACAGTAATAAAGTTGAATTTCGCAAATTATACAAATATAAGCAATGGTCTTTTCTTAGGCAATAATGTTGAATCAACAATTGCAATCAATTCCTCAAATAATACAAACGTGAATAACAATGTTTTTTTAAATAATGAAAGTGCATATGAAATCATGGCTGGTAAAGGACTTAATGCCAATTATAATTGGTTTGGAAATAATGCAACCAATTATGATATACAGCCTAATATAATGGATGATGTGGATTATGATACATGGCTGTTTTTAAACGCAACAGCAAGTCCTAATAATATCAATGTTTTTGATACATCAAATGTCGTATTCCTATTGTTTAATTATAATTCAACATCAGGCGAGATATATGAACATTTTCTTTTGGATTCTGTTGAGTTGACAATTACTGCAACAAATGGGCAGGTTAATAATACTATTGTCTCTTTGGGAGAAACTATTGGATATGATTCAACCACCAGTGGAATTGCTAGTGTAACTGCTACGTTGGGTGATGCCAAACATACAATTGACATCAGGGTTAAAAAGCTTTCTACTAAATTAACAGCAAAAACTGTTACTGCGGTGTATAATGTTAACAAAAATCTTGTAATTACTTTAAAAGATAGTAAAGGCAATCCTATTAGTGATGTTAAAATATCTGTCAATTTAGGTAAATCAAGGACAGTTAAAACCAATAGTAAAGGTCAGGCTAAAGTATCAACCAAAGGTTTAGTTCCTAAAAAATACACTGCAAAAATAACCTTCAACGGAAACACCAACTATGCTAAATCAACAAAATCAGTTAAAGTAACTGTTAAAAAGGCAACTCCTAAAATAACTGCTAAGGCAAAAACCTTCAAGACAACCACTAAAACCAAGAAATATGCAATTGTCTTGAAAAACAATGTCAATAAGCCAATAAGCAAAGCAACAGTGTATCTGAAAGTTGCTGGTAAGACCTATAAGGCCACTACAAACAGCAAAGGCAAGGCTACCTTCAAAATAACCAAACTCAACAAGAAGGGAACATACAAGGCTGCCATAACCTATAAAGGAAACAAGTACTACAACAAAGCGACCAAAAAGGTAACTATTAAGGTCAAGTCTGTGTGGAAAACTGTTTCAAAAGGAAGCAAAGCTAAGGCTACTGTTAAAAAGATTCAAAAGGCTTTGAAAAAGAACGGATACTATACCCAATACCCAGTTGACGGTATTTATCAGCAAAAAACTGTCAATGCTGTTAAACAGTTCCAAAAAGCCAAAGGTCTTAAGGTAACTGGTAAAGTGGATGAAAAGACTGCTATAAAGCTTAAATTAATTTAAAATTTAAAAATGGGATGTAATATTCTTGCATCTCATACACTTTTTTTTAACTTTTGAGGATGTTGCACAAAATTTTTAGTTGAATTTTGTGTTCTGATTTTTCATATCTTTTTCTTATTTAGCTGTTTTTGTATTTATTTCGTAGTATATTCTTTTTGGTTGTGTCCAATGTATATAGTTTGAATTCTGTATTTGTGTTTTTTTTTATCCCTGTTGTTGTTAATTCATGGAGTTTTATGTTTTGTTTTATACTAACCCTATCCGCTCCAAAAGTAACAAAAGGGTATAAGAAAAATGGGGCATTTAAAGTAACTGTAAAAGACAAAAAGACTAAAAAACCAGTGAAAGGAGCTAAACTTAAATTAATGTCTATACTAGTAAAAAATATAAAACTTATTGATTAACCAAAAATTAATATGTTATGGATATTGATTTGTTGAGATATTAAATATTATTTCTGTTTGAGTAATTTGCATTTTAGATGTTAAAAATATAAAAATATTGATGGTTTATTGAATTATTTTGTTTTTTTGTTTTCTTTTGATTTTTTCTAATTGGTTCATAAACCTTTCGTCATAGTTTCTTGCAACGTCTTCGTATTTGTTCCAGATTCCGATTGCAGTTTCGGGAATTACTTCACGCTTGTCTTCACTAAACTTGGTGTATGTGTGCATCATCTCTTTTGAATCTGAAATCAGCACTTTTACAAAGGGAATATCAGCTTTTTGAATGTTGATTCCAGCATCTTTAAACATTTTAATAATGTCAATTTCCTCATTGTTGATGTAACATGTCGGTGAAGCTAGGATATTCACTTTCAAGCCACGTCTTTTCTTAAATGCCTTAATTAGTGCTTCACCTTCGCCTTCAAAGAGAAATCCAATCCTCATATTGACGGAAGATTTTGCTCTTTTTATGATTTCCATTTCCTGGTTGATGATTTTTTCAACGCTGTATATTCTCCATATTGGGGCTTGAACTTGACTCATTCCGTTTTCATATATGTTGGTTAGTCGTGTTATTGTATCATCAATTTGTGAGTCAATTTTTTCTTTTTCACGGCTCAGCACTTCAACTGGAGATTTAACATTATATGTCAGTGGTCTTCCATCTTCAACATCAATGAAATTCTTCTTGATTAATCCCTTCAATACATCATATATTTTACTGCGAGGAATGCCTGATTTTTCAGCCACTTCGCTTGCTGTCGATGAAATTAATGAGGTGAGTGTTAAATATGCTTGAGCTTCATACATTGTAAGTCCTAATCCTTTTAAAACAGATATATTCTCATCCATAATTTTATTATTTTTTTCATGATATATATTTATTACTACTTTTTACCCTTGAATAGTGACAAAATGTTTATATACATTCTTTTTGTAATTTATAATTAACAAAAAAATGAGGTTATTATTATGGCAGACGGATTAGATATGTTTTGTTATCAATGTTCCCAGACCGCTAAAGGTACTGGTTGTACAGTAAGTGGAGTTTGTGGTAAAAAACCAACAGTTGCAAGACTTCAGGATAATTTGATATTTACAATGAAAGGAATTAGTGCATACAACTACAATGCAAATGTTTTAGGCGCATATGATAAAGAAATTGATGCATTTTTAACCAAAGGATTATACACAACATTAACTAATGTCAACTTTGATGTAAATGATCTTGTGGCACTTGCATTAGAAGCAGGCGAAAAAAGCGTAGCTGTAATGAGATTATTAAAAGACGCTCACATCGCTGCTTATGGTGAACCACAACCTGTAGAAGTTAAAGTGGGTGCACAGGAAGGACCTGCAATTATTGTAACCGGTCACGACCTAAAAGCACTTGAAGAATTATTGAAACAGGTGGAAGGAACCGACATTAAAGTTTATACTCACTCTGAAATGTTGCCTGCTCACGGATACCCAGGACTCAACAAATATGAAAATTTGGCTGGTCAATTAGGCGGAGCATGGCATGATCAAAGAACAGTCTTTAAAAAATACAATGCAGCTATTGTTGGAACCAGTAACTGTGTATTGCCTGCACTTGATGCATACAAAGAAAGAATGTTCACCATGGATGTAGCAAAACTTGAAGGAGTAAAAACCATTGATGATTATGACTTTTCAGAAGTAATTGAATGTGCAAAATCTTTAGGATCTTTAGAACCTGAAGAATTAACCACTATCACTACCGGTTGGAGTGCAGGAGCTATTGTGGAACATGCTGATGCAATCAAAAAATTAGTTGAAGAAGGTAAAATCAGAAGATTCTTTGTAGTGGGCGGATGTGACAAAGCAGCAAAACACAATGATTACTACAGGGAATTCGTACAAAACTTGCCGGAAGATACTGTTATCTTAACTTTAGCATGTGGTAAATACAAATTCAATGACCTTGATTTAGGAGACATTGAAGGAATTCCAAGACTCTTGGATGTGGGTCAATGTAACGATACTATTGTTGCTGTTGATGTTGCACTTGCATTATGCGAGTTATTCGACATGGAATTAAACGAATTACCTTTAACAATTGTACTCAGTTGGATGGAACAAAAAGCTGCGGCAGTTCTTTGGGCATTGTTATACTTAGGAAAAACCGATATGTGGATTGGACCTGTACTTCCTGCATGGTGTAATGATGACATTCTCAATGTATTGGTTGGAAATTACAACTTGACTCCAACATCCGGAGATGCAATTGCAGATATTAAAACAATTATGGGGGAATAACTTATGAGCGAAGATATTAAAGCGAAAGCTTTAAATATCCAATGCCTATTGGATTATCAAGCTGATAGTGTAGTGAGCCGTGAAGTAATCAAGAAAGAGTTAGGTACAGTAACATTCTTTGCCTTTGATCAAGGTCAGGGTTTGTCTGAACATTCAGCTCCTTTTGATGCGATGGTTCAAATAATTGATGGTGAAGCTGAAATTACAATTTCTGGTGTAAAACATAATGTTGAGGCAGGTGAAATCATTATCATGCCTGCTAATGAGCCACATGCACTTCAGGCTGTAAACAGTCCTTTTAAAATGATTTTAATCATGATAAAAAGTGAGTAAATTCATTTTATTATTTTTTATTTTTTTAAAATTTGATAGGTGATAGAATGGCATGGCGATGTAAAGTTTGTGATTATGTGTATGAGGGCGATGAATTGCCTGAGGATTACGTTTGCCCATTATGTGATGTGGGTCCAGAATATTTTGAAGAAATTAATGAATAATTTCTTTTAACTTTTTTTCCACCAAATCATTATCCAGTCAGCCTTATCCTTGACATTATAGTATTTTTTGGTATCTTCATTATAAGTAAGGATTCTTTCCAGATATTTCTTTAATAATTCTTTTTCATCGTCTGAGTATAAATCAAGTCTGAACTTACCGTTGTCCATAGCTTCTTCAATGCTGTCATATTCACGGTAGTTATTCAAGTCAAATCTTTCGATATTTGCATAGATGCCCATATTGAAAAGTATGTTGAAAAAATAGTTGTAATCCGGAAAATCTTCTGTTTTCTTGCCTATTTCTGCATCGAAATCTTTTTCGATTTTTTTATTTTCGGGCCCAAAAATGGTTATGAAAACATATTTATTTGCAATTTCATTGAGTTGTGTTAAGACTTCTTTAATTGGGATAATTCCATTTAATGACCTTGAACAGACAACAACATCCATGTCTCCAATTTCATCATATTCAATTTCTTCAATCGGTTTTAGTATTGTTTCAATATTTTCAATGTCATTGTCCTTTGCTCTTTTTTCCAAATATTCGAGCATTTTCGGTGATGAATCGATTCCAGTTACTTTTTTTACTTTTTTAGCTAAAGGTATGGTTATTGACCCTTCACCACATCCCACATCCAATACTCTGTCATTTTCATCAAGTTTTAACATATCGAATAATGCGATTTGATAGTCCTCTTTTCTGGTTCTTTTGAAGAAACCGGGTGCTGCCTTATCCCAGTCCTTATCTATTTTGTTTTCTAATTTTTCAGCCCAAAATTCTTCCCATTTCAGGTCGTTGGGATTTTCAATGCACTGCTTCATATTCACACCTTGGTTTTTCCGGATAGGATATTTTTGTAGTCTTCATAGTTTTCCTTAAGCAGTCTTGGAATATCTAATTCATAAGGGCAGTTGTCAACGCAGCTGTAACATTCAATGCAATTTTCGGTTCCTGCCATTTTTTCCTGCCATTCTTCGGTTAAATGTGGTTCGGTTGGAAATCTTCTAACCCAAAGGGACATTCTTGCACAGATACTTATTTCAATCCCTTCTGGGCAAGGCATACAATAGCCGCATCCTCTGCAGAAATCTTCTCCCAATTCTTTTTTGTCGTTTGCGATTTCTGCCAGTAATTTTTCATCTAAAACTGTGTTTTTATCATATGATAAAAATTCATCCAGTTCCGAAATTTTTTGAATTCCCCAAATCGGCAAAACATTATCGAATTGATTTAAAAATGCAAAACTTGCTTTGGAATTGTTGATCAATCCTCCACCCATAGCTTTCATGGCTATAAAACCGACATCTAATTTTTTACATTTTTCAACAAGATCCAATTCCTCTTTTCCACTTAAATATGAGAATGGATATTGCAAAGTTTCATAAAGGCCTGTTTCTATTGCTTTATGGGCATGTGTAATTTTATGGGTTGTAATTCCTATGTGATGTATCTTTCCATCTTCTTTTGCCTGCATCATTGCTTTAAACAATTCATCTTTTTCTTTTGGAACAAAGGAAATGTTGTGGAACTGGTATAAGTCTAGGTAATCTGTTTTTAAACTTTTAAGAGAAGTCTCCAAGTCACTCCAAAATACTTCTGGAGTTTCAGCTCCAGTTTTGCTTGCAATGTAAATGTTTTCACGAACATCTTCCAATGCTATGCCCATTTTTTCTTCACTGTCTGTGTAAAAATGAGCTGTGTCATAAAAGTTTATTCCGTTTTCATATGCCTTTTGAAGAATTTCTGTCGATTCATCAATGTTGCATCTTTGAATCGGCAATGCTCCAAATCCGTTTTTATTTACTTCTAAATTAGTTTTTCCAAGTCTCATTTTAATAACCAAATATTTTCAATATTGCATATAGTATTATAATCACGATTAATGCATAGATAGCATATTTTGATGATATGAATTTAGTTTTTTTGAATTCCTTGTCTTCAATATCGTCGTGTCTCATTAACTCATCTTTTTTAAATGAACATTTTTGATAAATTGATTCCAGGTCTTTTGGAAGACGACCGTGTTCATTTAACATGTTGATTGTTTTGTTAAGATGTTTGACAGCTTCCTGATTGTCTCCAAGTTTTATGCAACAAAATGCTGCCTTATAATTAAAATTAGTTATAAGCTCTAAATCATCGCCGGCTTCTCTTTCATATTGAATGCATTGATTGAAGTCATGCAGTGCCTCATCATATCTTCCAAGTTCATATAATGCATCCGCTTTTGCATTAAATGCAAGCAATGTGTGTTCATCACTTAAAGATTTTTCCAGATACTCCATGGCCTCTTCGTTTTCACCGTTTTTTTGAAGCATCTGGCCTTTGTATAGGTCCAGTTTTTTATCTGTGCCGTATTGTGTTTCATATTTGTTAAGTTCAGTTAATGCAGTTTTATATTCTTTTGCCTGAATTAACAGTTCGATTTTACTCATTTTAACTTCTTTTTTTGAAATTCTAGGCTTTTCAATTTTGGAATACGTATTATATTTTTCGTAGGCTTTATCAACATACTCCAATGCTTCGTCAATTTTTCCTTTATTAAAAAGGGACATTGATTTATCACATAACACATTAATTGATTTTGGCTGTTTTTGAAGGTATTCGTCAAAATATTTTTCACCATAATCATTGTTATCATGGTTCGGGTCATAGTACTGGAAATACATTCCCTTTTCTTCTAGTGCAGGCAGGTATTCCTTTTCGATTAACATATCTAGAATACTTAAGTAGGAATCAATATCATCTTTTCCATGCCTTTTTCTGGCTATTTTTATAGCATCTTTATAATTTCCTTCCTCAATTAGTTGTTTCGCTTCTTGGATGGCATCACTCATTATATCGACCTAAGTTTTTTATCTAACTCCTATTTTTTATAACAACTCTCAATATTATTTAAGATTTTATTTATATTTAATTATTTCAATGTTTAATTGTCTATTTTCTAAAAAAACATTAACTATTTTTATATTGAATATCAAAGTATAATTGTTAAATAACAATTAGGTGAAACTATTTGTTGCTTATTTTTTTAATTGATTAAATGTGATGATTAAATGAATGATTTAGAAGAGATTGTTTATAAACATGCTTTATTGAATGCAGCTAAACATAAGGGAAGTGCAAATCCCGGTGCTGTGATGGGTTCAATAATGTCAAATGAACCTGAACTCAGAAGCAAAGCAAAGGAAATTGGTCCGCTGGCAGGTAAAATTGTAGCAAAAGTAAATTCATTATCTCCTGAAGAACAAAGTTCTGAAATGGAAAAATATGGTGTTGAAGTAGAAGATAAAAAACCTAAAGCTAAAGAAGTAGGTCTCCAAGAACTTCCTGGAACTCATGAGAATATTGTTTTGCGTTTTGCTCCAAATCCAAGTGGTCCATTACATATTGGCCATTCAAGGGCGGCTGTTCCAAATGCTGAATATGTTAAAAGACATAATGGGAAATTAATTTTAAGGGTGGAAGACACAGACCCTAAAAGGGTATTTGAACCTGCTTATGAAATGATACCTGAAGATTTGGAATGGCTAGGTATCAAACCTGATGAAATCGTTTATCAATCCGATAGATTTGAAATTTATTATGATTATGCTCGCCAACTGATTGAAAAAGGTGCAGCTTATATGTGCACATGCGATGGGGCAACATTCAAAGAGCTTAAGGATAACTGTCAGGCTTGCCCTTGCAGGGACAATAGTGTTGAAGAAAATCTTGAATTGTGGGAAAAATTCGATACTATGAAAGCCGGCGATGCAGTGCTTAGAGTTAAAACAGATATTGCTCATAAAAATCCTGCAATTCGTGATTGGGTTGCCATGAGGTTGGTTGATGAAACTCACCCACGTTTAGGCAATAACTTTAGAATTTATCCGATGATGAATTTCTCTGTTGCTGTTGATGACCATTTGATGGGCATGACTCATGTTTTGAGAGGCAAGGACCATTTGGCCAACAGCGAAAAACAGAAATATCTATATGATCATATGGGATGGGATTTGCCGGAATTCATCCATTATGGGAGGCTTAAAATGGAAGATATTGCTCTTAGTACATCTAAAGCAATGGCAGGTATTGAAGATGGAACCTATTCCGGATGGGATGATCCAAGATTGGGTACATTAAGAGCTATTGCAAGAAGAGGAATAGATCCAAGAACAATTTATAATCTCATAACTGAAATTGGTGTTAAAATGGCGGATTCCGCTATCAGCTGGAAAAAGATTTATGGTTTGAACCGTAACTTCTTAGAACCTGTCGCAAATAGATATTTCTTCTGTGAAGAACCTCAATTGATTGTTGTTGACAATTATGATGGTGGTAAAGTGGATATTGAAAGGCCATTGCATGCAGACCATTTGGACAGGGGAAACAGGATATTGCCGTTCGACGGAAAAGCTTATTTGGCAAAACGTGATATTTCAGATGGAATATTTAGGCTAATGGATGCCGTTAATGTTGATATTAAGGGTGATAATATATCTTATCATTCTACCTCTTTTGAAGATGCAAGAAGCGTTAAGGCTAGAATTATTCAGTGGGTGCCAGTCGATGACAATGTTAATGTTAAAATTGTTATGGATGATGCATCAACTAAAACAGGTCTTGGTGAAGGTGCACTTAAAGATTTAGAAGTTGGAGATGTTGTGCAATTCGAAAGAGTTGGTTTTGCACGTCTTGATGAAATCAAAGATGATGAATTGGTATTTTATTATGCACATAAATAGGTGATAAAATGACAATGTTTTCAAATGGCTTTTCAAGATTGACAATGCCTGAGGATTTTGAACCTGTTGCAACTAAAGATGAATTTAACGATATGTACTTGGTGAATACAAAAATCCCAATGTCTATAAAATTTTCAACTACTCCTACCCTGGTTGGACTTCCTGCTATAAAAGAGGATATTGAAAAAAATATTGAAAATAATGGGAAGATAAAGTTAATAGCTTCTGATTTTCTACCTATAAATGATGATATCTACTATATGATTGTATCTTCTTTTTCCGATGGTGAAAATGAGATTCGTCGTAATGAATTTTTATATGTGGAAGATAATAATCTATATATTTTTGAATACACCTATCCTTATGCTGACCGAGAATTAGATGACTTTTATTTAAATGTTATTCGTTCTTTTAAAATAATAGTTCCGAAATATATAGTTGAAAATGGAAGTTATAAGTTAAATAAAGAAGAATAATTATTTTTCTTTATCTCTTTTTTTTTTAAAATAGTTTTGTGGTGTTTTTTGTAAAAAAGATATTCAGTATATCTTTTTTACGTCGGATGGTTTAATAACAATGTTTTTTCTTCTGTATCTTACAGAAATATCCTCACCATTAATTGCATAAACCTGACTGGAATAGGTTTCGCCCTGATGATTGAATATGATTTCATCACCTTTCTTAAGAACAACTTCGTTATTGTTTAATTTTATTTTTATATTGTCTCTTGAAGGTTTTTCTTTAATGGTATTTGTTACTGGTTTCATAGGTTCTGGAGATTTAGGAGCAGTTTCAGTCACATTGAATACATTACGTGTGTTTTCGTGTCTTAATGTCTCTTCATAGTCTCCTCTGTGATATTCTTCATAGGTTGCTTCATAATCCGCATGGGTTTCATTAATGATTGGCGCATAATCGTCTTCATATTCATGGACGTTTCTGATAAAGTCTTCTTCAATTTGTTCATCAGTATGTTCAACAATATTTTCTTCTTCAACTTCAGGTTTGAGTTTTTCTTTTACATCCTGGAATATTTTAGAACCTTTAATTGTATTTGTGATTTTTGCTAAATCTTTTCTGTAGTCCAAATCATTTTCATATTCATCCAATACATTTTTGTCATTTGCAGAGGTTGCTAATTTATTATCTTCCTTGACTTTTGTTGGAGTTTTGAGAATTGGTTCTTTAATAACGTCTTCAGTTTTTTCATCTTTGTCCTTTTCATTAAGTAAAACATCAGTAATGTCTTTACTTTCAGAAATGCTTTGAACCTCTTCTTTATTGTCTTGGGCAGCAGTACTTATTGCTTCTTCAATATCTTGTGATGTGACTGTTGGAGTTTCGATTTTTGCTTCTTCTTTTGGTGTGTCATCAATAACTTCATCGGTTTTGATTTCTTGTGGTTCTTCACTTTCGGTTGGAGTTTCACTTACAATGTCTTGTATGCTTTCTTGTGGTTTTTCACTTTCGGTTGGAGTTTCACTTACAATGTCTTGTATGCTTTCTTGTGGTTCTTCATTTTCTGTTGGAGTTTCATTTATTATGTCTTGGATAGTTTCTTCGGGAAGTTCATCAATGATTTCTTCGATATTTTTTTCATTTTTCTGTTGTCTGATACTTTCTTTAAGTTCAACCAATTCAGGATCTTCCTCTTCATTTTTATGTGCTTCTTTTTCTCTTTCGTTGTCTTTTCTTTTTGATTCTTTAATCAGTTCATCAATTGTGAATAAATCTTTCAATTCGTGTTTTTCATTTTTAGGGGCGTTATTTTGATTCATAATATCCATCTGACTTTGCTTCATTGGTTCTTGGAATTTTTCAACAGTATTTCCATAATCAACAAGTACTTGATTTTGTGATTCATATTCAATATTTTTATAAGTATTATTGTCTGATTCATAAATCATAGGTTCTTCATAAACAACGGGCTCTTCATATTTAACAGGTTCCTCATATTTAACAGGTTCCTCAGGCACGTCTGTAAATAAAGAAGTTTTATTTTCAGATTTGGTAGGGTTGGATTGATTAAGTTTAGTTGGATGAGTGGATTTTGATTTATCATTGTCTCTGGATAAAATGCTTTGCCCTGCAGAAAATACTTTATTTAGTCCTCCTGCATCTTCAAGTATTGATCCTTCGTCTTTCTCTAGTTCTTCTCCTCTATAGTGTAATTTAACTAGTATAATTGCAATAATGGCTATTATGGCAATTGTTATCCAAATTAATATAGTTATTCCATTCATATTTCCAACTTCATTATCAATTTTATAGTATACTATATTTATGTAAAATAGTTAATTTAAATATTTTCATATTGGGGCTAGGATATGTGTAATTGTTTTGAAAAATTTTCATATCTGTCATTAATTAAGACTCTTTCAAAAACTTTGTTGATTTAAAATTTTTTGATGAAAATTAGTTGTGAATTTTTAATTTTATCTAAAAATAGTTAAATTTAATAAATAGGTGGAGTAAAAGTTTTTATCATGCCT
>NZ_JAXJXF010000031.1:0-23969 GCF_036307625.1 Methanobrevibacter sp. | reverse complement strand
TTATAGGCATGCAGAAAAAAATGCAACAGATTTATTAAACGGAACTGAGAATGTTTCTGTAGTTAAACAGGATTATGGATATTTGCTAAATGGTTCAGGTAATGATACTTTGCTAATTTTTTATCCTGGGGCTAAAAACGATTATATAGCTTATCTTCCATTGATGATTAATCTTTCCAGTCGGGGTGTGGATTGCGCTTTAGTTCAGATGCCTTTCAATTTTGCATTTTTCGGTGAGAACACTGCAGATTCAATAATCGATTCAACTAATTATTCACATTATGTATTGGCAGGTCATTCATTGGGCGGACTTTCTGCTGTAGGATTTACCAATCATACAGGTAAAGGTGATGCTGTTGTATTATTGGCTGCATATCCCAACAGTCATGTTAGCAAGCCTGTATTGTCAATTTACGGTTCCAATGATAAGATATTGAATATGAAAGCCTATAATGAGTCAAAACCATTGATGGACAACTTGACTGAATTTGTAATTGACGGTGGTAATCATGAGCAATTTGCTTATTATGGCTATCAGGAAGGTGATGGTGAAGCAAAAATCACTCCTGAAAATCAGCAAAAGCAAACTGCGGATAAAATATTGGAATTCATTAGTAAATTATCTTAACTTTTTTTTGATTAAAAAAATATTCCTATTTAAAAAAATAAAAGTAGTTTAGGAAATATTCAATTTCCTAATTTTTATCTATATTCATGTTTAAAGTTTTTATCATATAGCTTAGATGGGTTGAAATCACCGGGGTCTAAGACATCTCCCACTACAATCATTGCAGTCTTTGTTATATTAGCATCTTTAACTTTTTCTGCAATATTATCAAGTGTTCCTTTAATTATTTCTTGGTCTTCCCATGTGGCCTTTTTCACAACTGCTATAGGAGTATCTTTTTCATAACCTACCAGCAACTCTTCGACAACCTTGTCAATCATACCGATTCCCAAAAAGATGCACATGGTTGCATGATGTTTTGAAAAACTTGCAATGCTTTCACCGGCAGGTTTTGGTGTTCTGCCTTCAGGACGTGTGATGATTACACTTTGTGAGATTTCAGGCAATGTCAATTCAGCTTCCAAGACACTGGCTGTACCGAATAGTGAACTGACTCCTGGGATAATTTCATATTCGATGTCATGTTTTTTAAGTTCACGAATTTGCTCTCCGATTGCACCGTAAATTGAAGGGTCTCCTGTGTGTACACGTGCTACTAATTTACCTTCATTTACTGCTTCAGTTATTATGGCATCTGTTTCATCTAGATTTAAATATGCGCTATTGTGAATTTCACAATCATCCTTTGCAGGATTTAAAACTTCTTTGTTTACAAGTGAACCTGCGTAAATAATAACATCTGCATTTTCAATTACTCTTCTTCCTTTAACGGTTATCAAATCAGGATCTCCGGGACCTGCACCAATGAAAATTACTTTTCCTTTCATGATATAATTTTTTATTTCAAGTATTATTTAATAATTATGTATCAAATTTGACCTTTAATTTCAACAAACTTTATTAATTTTTAAAATAATTAAAAAATATGGACAAAAAAGGTTTTATTTCTATTGAATATTTGTTTTTAATCTTTATTGTATTGATTATTGCTGTGGGATTGTTATTTTTCACATCAGCATCAATTGGCTCAACTAATAATATTGCCGATAATGTTAATCATAGATTGATTTTGGATTATGTGGCAAATATGATAAATCAGGTTAATGCAAATGGCGTGGGATATTCGGTTCTAATTCATCTGGATTCAAAACAGGGGTTTTATGAAATTTCTGTTGAAAAGAATAAGTTGACAATTGAATTTTCAAATAAAAAAGGTGAAACACTTGTACTGCCCTTAAAAATAGATTCTAAGTATAAACTGTATAGTGGAAGAAGTTATATAATCAGCAAGGATGAAGACGGAAAGATTGTGATAAAATGATGGGCAACAGAGGACAGATTGCAGGGGAATATCTTCTTTTGGCAGGAGTATTGATAATCATTGTAATGATGTCAATACAGTTTATTGCATATGAAAATGAATTGAACACGGCAATGGGTGCTGCCAGAAATGGTGTAACTGAAGGACTTGGAACTTCATCAGCGGCAATATACTCAAAAGATTCTTATAATGATTATTCATTATCGAAAAGTAATTTGCTGCATCCCTATTCGGTGGAAATTATCAACATAACATATAACGACTTGGGCAGGGATAATAATTACGATAAACAAAAAATCCAGTTTAAGGTCTATGCCAAGATATCGGATAAGTACAGTAAAAGTGAGCTTGATTCTATAGGGGACAGGATTAATTATAATTTGAGAAAATCATTGGCAACTTGCTTTAACTCAACATCATCCACAAACAAATTGTACAATCCGGTTTTTTCACCTCACTATGTTTTCACAACAGCTAACATTAAATGGGTTTAAGGAGATATTATTAGTAGTGATTATTATGGATAGATACGAAAAAGGAAAGGAATGTATAGAAAGTATTCAGAACATGTCAGTTGAAGAGATTTTCAAGGATTTGGAAGATATTGCACCTGATTTGTCAAGATTTGCAATTGAATTTCCATACGCTGAAATATACACTCGTGATGAGGTTGATTTGAAAACAAGGGAGTTATGTACAGTTGCCGCATTGACTACAATCGGAACAATTCCACAGTTGAAGGACCATATTAACGCAGCATTAAACGTTGGAAATGACCCTAGTGAAATTGTTGAAATAATAATGCAGATGAGTGCCTATGCAGGTTTTCCAAAGGCAATCAATGGCATGATTGCTGCAAAAGAGGTTTTTATAGAAAAAGGTTTATTATGAATGAGGATATTTCTTCACAAACTTTTGATGTCGTTGCATCAAAACTTCAGGATGAGCTGATCGACATTATCTCAAATGATAATCAGGTAAATGACTATGAACTTATTGTGTATAAGTAAAGGTAAAGTTTTACAGGAAGATTTAAAAAAATTCTTTTCAAAAGGCGTTGGGGATAAACAGGATTTGATTTTTAGACTGGAACTTTATTTCTATGCATTCAAGCTGTTTTGCAGAAGGTCCGTCAGGATGGATGACGGTCATTTTATAATATATTTGAATGATTCACTTTTGGAATGGAATTTGATTAAATTAGTGATGGATGATTTTACAGATTTTGAATTGGTTATTGAGGCTGTAAAAGAAAATAATGATGTGTTGTTGAATTTGAATTTCACATATCATTACTAGATTTTGAAAATCTTACGGGCATTGTTTGTTGTTATCTCATCAACAGTGCTCAAATCCATATCTTTAATTTCAGCAATTTTTTTAACTGCATTAACCACATTTGCAGGTTCGTTTCGCTCTTCTTTTGTCATGGCTAAATATGGACTGTCAGTTTCTGTTAAAACATAGTTCAAATCTATTTTTTCAATTAAATCCTGATGATGTTTTGAATAGCATAGTATGGTTGAAAAGCTCATGAAACAGTTGTCCCTATTCATTATTCTTTTTGCAGTCTTTAAACTGCCTCCATAACAATGGAAAACAAAATAAGGTATGTCGTCATAGTCTTCAATGATATTGACAGCTTTTTTTTCACAATCCCTCACATGCATTACGATGGGAACTTTATATTCATTTGCAAGATTTAAAAAACTGGTGAAAATTTCCTGCTGCCTTTCTCTGAGGGCTTTGTCGGTGACATAATAATAATCCATTCCCACTTCGCCAACAGCTACAATGTTTGATAGATTGTCGATTAAATGATTTTGAGCATCTTTCAATTCTTCATCTGTTGAATTCTGTGAACTTACTGGGTGAAAACCGAATGTTGGATATATAAAACCTTCATATTCTTTTGAAAGTTCTAAAACATTTTGATTACTTTGTTTGTTAAAGCCTGATGCTATAATTAAATCCAAATTATCTTCAGCTCTTTTTAAAACTTCTTTGCGGTCTTTATCAAAGTCTTCAAAATCAATATGGCAGTGTGTGTCAATCATTATTTAAACTCCAAATCTTCTGTCTCTTGCTTGGTATGATCGAATAGCTCTAATGAAATCGACTTTTCTTAATTCAGGCCACAATGTTTCACAGAAATACAATTCAGAGTAGGATGATTGCCAGAGTAAAAATCCGCTTAGGCGTTCTTCTCCACTTGTTCTGATAATTAGGTTAGGATCATCCAATCCTTCTGTATACAGGTTCTTGCTTACTAGGTCTTCATCGACATCGTCAACGGTAATCTTGCCGGCTTGAACTTCTGAAATAATTTTTTTAAATGAGTCAATAATTTCTAAACGACCATCATATCCTATAGCTAGATTAAATAATCTTTTCTTGTAGTGTTTAGTAGCTTCCTCTGCTTCTTGAATGGCTTCTTTTACATTGTCTGGCAGTAATTCTGTTCGTCCAACAACTTTCACTTTCACTTCGTTTTTATGGATTTTTTCATGGGTTACTAGTCTTTTGAAGTTTTTAACAAATAAATTCATTAAGCCTTCAACTTCATGTTGTGGCCTATTGAAATTTTCTGTTGAAAAAGCATATGCTGTAATGATTTCTATTCCAAGTTCTATACTCCAGTCTAAAACTTTTTCCAAGGTATCTACTCCAATTTCATGTCCTTTGACAACATCTATATTTCCTTGGAGTTTGGAAAATCGTCTGTTTCCATCCATGATTATGGCAACATGTTTCGGCATTTGTTCCGGTTTTAAATCACGAGAAATGTACCATTCATAAATCCTGTATAATATGTTTTCTCCCATTTTAATCACAAAATGATTTGTATTTGATAAGTATGTCTTTTTTTAATCCTTTGTTAAAAGTTCGGCCAAAATCAAGCTTCTGACATAACCGTCAATGCTCTGGTCTCTGCTTGTATCAATGTAAGTCCTGTCCATTCCAAAGGTAATTGCACCATAACTAGGCCAGGAATTTAGTAATACAAGTGTTCTGAATATTATGTTTCCAACTCTTCCATTTGGAGCAATAATAACATTGCATTTGTCGTTTATTGCTTTTTCAATTAAAATGTGATAATTTTTTACTTCATCGTCGGTATTTTCTTGGATGAGTTTGGTTAATTTTTTACTTTCTTTAAGTGAGTTTGAAACTTCTTTACCTCTTCCGAAGTCATCTTCTCTGCCTTCAGCAAGAATTGCAATTTTAGGTTTCTTTCCAACTTGTTTTAGAAAGTCAGAACATTGTATTGCCAGTTTATATCTATCTTCAACAGTATTTCCTTCATCGATTCCCACAGGTGTTAGTAGTAATTCATATCCTTCTTTATTGATGTAAGTTGCCCTTGAAAGATTTGGGTATTTTTCTTTCAGTTGGTTCATGATATTGGATGCGGGAAGTGATCCACGTATCACACAATCGATATTTCTATCTAATACTGCCTTGATTAAATCTTCATCACTATAAATCAATATTATATCGTTTTTTGGGTGTTTTTCTTTGAAAATATGGCATGCTTGAATAATATTTTCATTTTCTCCAACACCAATAGCTATTCGTGTCATTAATTTATGTATTTATTTTTCATTATAAATTAAGTTTTTCTTAATTAATGATGTTTATTTTGTATCTAAATATAATCTATGTTATAATATTATTATACGAATTCTTTTTTACTAGAAAGGATTAACTTTATATTATGAATGAAAATGAAATTTTTAAATTGGTTGGTTATGTAATTGCATCAGAATATAGGACAAATATTATAAAATGTATAGGAAATGATATTAAAATTCCTTCTGTTATCGCTGAAGAAGTGGGTTTGAGAACCAATCATGTTTCTAATGTATTAAAAGAATTAAAAAAGGAAGGTATTGTTGTTTGTTTAAATGAAGAAGCTAAAAAAGGACGTTTGTATAAAAATACTGATTTGGGTATTGAAATTTTAAAATATGTATAAAAAATGAAAAAATAGAATTTATATAACTAACTGTTGAAACTCTCAATTGCTGAATCGACTAATTTGATTACAGTTTTTTTCAAATCCGGATAATTTTCATTGATTGCAACAGGAATATTGTCGCAATAAACTACTTCTAATCCATGACTGAGTGCATCTTTAGTCGCAACATCAACTGCAGCCGCTTTAAGTTCGGTTAACATAACTTCCGCTTCATCGATATATTTTTGAATGTCTTGACGCAATAATGGCCTGTTTGATAAGTGTGCGGTAGTTCCGATAACTTCACAGTCATAATTTCTTTCTAAATATTCAACCAATTTGTCTTTAACAGATTCAGGGGCTGTAGTTGCAAACAATACTTTTTTGCCTGCCAGATTGCCCAATGGCTTAGGTCTGAATACTGTTGAAATCACTGTCGCATCTGGATTTACATCAGCTACAAATTCTTCTATCTTTTTTATTTTGTCTTTATCTGCCATAGGTTCTTCGCACATGGTCAGGATAACAAGGTCTCCAAGACCAACTCTATATGGTCCGAAATATGTGGTCAGGTTTTCAATTGGTTGATTTGCTCCAATCAGCGCTATTTTTTTATCGGTTTTGATTGGAGGTATTGCTGCTCCGCTTCCTTCAAATATTGCAAATTTGGAGTCGACTTTGTTGGCTAATTTTGCTCCTTGTTTCATATTTGTCAGGAATACTTCACCTGCCATTCCACCGCCACAGCGTCTGCATCCGATTGTCAGTATTCTGCTCATTAATGCATCTTCCCAATGGTCACTTGCTGCATGAACTCCTTTTTCGGATTGCTCTAGTAAAAATTTAGCATTGATTTCCAGCTCTTCGCCGTGAACTATTTCCGGTTCTTCCGGTCCACCTCTTCCCATGGCGATTACGCATGGTTCATAACCGTTCTTGTCAATCAATCTTGAAACAAATCCTGAAACTGCAGTTTTTCCGATACGTTTTCCAGTTCCAAGGATTGTGATGGAGGGTTTTTCCATAATTTCATATTGTGAAGTAGGTTCAAATTTAAAATCAGGTCCTTCATATGTTATTCCTTCGTTTAAAACTTTGCATGCAATTTTAAACCTTTTGGGATAATCAAGAATCGGCTCGTCGCTCAAATCCATTACTGTATCGATGTCATATTTTCTGATCATGTCAACAATAATGTCATATGGGATGTCTTTATCTTTTGCAAACTGAACCGGCACACCTAGCTTTTCAGAGTAAGATTCCTCGGAATCGTCTCTGAGCTTTTCAGTACCTCCTATAAAAACAGCAGCAGATATATCAATGTGTTCTAATTTATTTAAAGTATCTATTGCTTCTTTGGTAACTGGAAGATAATGTTCTCCGTCAACCAAACAAAGCATTTTGTTAACACCTTTCATAATATTTAATATGAAGGTTATTGTTATTAAAAATATTTAAAAAAAGTAAAAAAAGTAAAGATTTAAGCCACATTTAGTTCTTTTTCAGAACGTGACACTAAATCTGCTAAGGAATTGCGAACATTTTCAGGAATTGAGTTTCCTTCTTTATCTGCAATAACTTGAGAGATAATTTTACAAAGGACAAAAATAGCATGTTTGTGTTCAGCTTTTGTCTTATGTATGTGGTGCGGGCTTATTTTTAGTGTAATGTATTCGCTACAGTCATTAGTTATTTGATCATCTTCTGCTAAGTATTTTAAAACATATACTAAAAATTGATGTAATTGTATCATTTCATCCTTATACATAACTATCTAACCTTTAAATTAACTATTCTGTTAGTTAAATTTGGACTACCTTGAAAGCTTCAAGGATTATTTTTTCACGGATTACGTATCTGCCGTGCCATCCCCCATGTCCAGAGGTTATTTAAGATATTTTTTCGTATTTAAATTGTATTAAATATGAAATTTAATATCTTGACTCTTTTATTAAAGAATTTGATAAGAATTATTTTTTCTTATTTAAAAATATGTCCAACTTGATGTTGGCATTATGATAAATTATATGGGATTATAATTTATTATCACTTTTTTTTAATAATTATATATTGATAATAACTCATATTTAAATATTCCATCAAATTATTATTACAAAAATTGATTTTTCAAATTAAATTATAAATTTAATAACATGTCTTTAAGTCATTTGACATGGGTGGTCAAAAATCTAGTTTTTTTTGTTTGAATCTCAAATTTTAATATCAAATTCATTTGTTTCAACAATTTCAGGTAATTTGCCTATTGTCCCAATATTTTTTTCTGAAATTATTAAAATCCCTTCATAATGCTCCTTATAATTTTCTGCAGCTTCCAGGGCATTTGTCACCTTGTCTTCAGAGGTCTGACCATTGACTTCATTGGCTATTCGGGTAGCGAGTCCGTCTGCAATTGAAGGCGATTTGGCAATTACAGTTACGCTATCTGATTTTCCAAAGCTGATGGAATGACCTATTTTTCCGGAGGATGTGCATATTCCCAGCGGTTTTTTTCTGGGCTTGATTTTAAATGCGATTTCATTTCCGAGAATTTCATTATTGGAATAGATTCCGCACAATGCTTTTTCATCATTGATTAGGGCAATGTCTCCGCCGTTTTCAACAATTGAATATTTGGATTCCTTTTCTATTAAATAATTGAGGGACAATTCAGATATTGTTCCTGCAACACAGGCCATAGGGCCAACATCGCAGATATGTGATGATTTATTCATGGTTCTTATTATTTGGGGCAATGATTCGTCATTTAACTTGATGGGTTCTATTGAAAGCAAAAAATCCTGGTTTTTTGAAATGTAATTTGTCAAATCCGATCTGACTTTAAATATAAAATGTTTTAAGTGATGTTTTGATATGTCTGTTTTTAACCGGATATGTGTTTCACCCAAGTTAATTTCTTCATAATTCATATTTTTTTATTTTAGAAAGGGTATTATTAAAATTTTTCATGTAAAATTTCAATATAATATCTGTTATTTTTTTTATGAGGTGATATAACAGCCTTTTAAAGCTATTTAAAAGCAAAGTATTAAAAACATTTATATATAATATTTAATTATTTATAATTTAGAAAAATAAATTAACACGTGTGATATTTGTGAAATCATTTGAATTTTTATCTGTTCCAAGAGAAGAAAAACCAAGGGATTGCGGAATGACCATGGTTTTGGACAAAGGTTTAGGCCTTGAAACTGCAGAAAGCCTGATGAATATTTCCGGAGAGTATGTGGATTATTTGAAATTCGGATGGGGAACATCAATCGTTCATGAACAGGATATAATAAAATCCAAGGTTGAAATGTATAAATCCCATCAGATTACTCCATATACTGGAGGAACCTTGTTTGAATTGGCTTATAAATCTAATAAGCTGGAAGAATTTTTTGCAGAAGCGCATGAATTGGGTTTTCCTGCCATTGAAGTGTCAGACGGTTCTGTAAACATTCCTCATGAAGATAAATTGGAATGCATCGAACTTGCTAAAAGCGATGGGTTTGAGGTACTGTCTGAAGTGGGCAAAAAAGACCCTAATTTGGATAAGGAACTGTCATTGGATGAAAGAATCCAATATATGCAGGAAGAACTAAATTCAGGTTCCTCATTGATAATTGTAGAGGCAAGAGAAGGCGGAAAGAATATTGGAATTTTCGACAAGGCAGGAAATGCAAAAGAGGATGAAATAGATTATATTTTAGACAATTTCAATGGAGACAAAATTCTTTGGGAAGCTCCGAATAAGGACCAGCAGGTATTTTTCATACTGAAACTTGGAAATACGGTTAATCTTGGAAATATTTCAAGTGATGACATTACCTCTCTTGAAACCCTAAGAAGAGGTCTTAGAGGAGATACAGTTGGTAAAATAGAATGATTATTAGTTAATAATAAGTAGTTATATGTTAAAATTGAAACAATAAACTTGGGCTATGGTTTCAATTCAAAAAACCTAACAGAAGGTAGATAAATTGACAACACGAACTATCAGTCAAATAAATCAGAAAATTGAAAACGGCGAAGCTAATATATATACGGCAGAAGAGTTTAAAAAACTAATAAAAAATGATGATGCGCCAAGTTTTGAAGAGGTAGATGTAGTGACATGCGGAACATGTGGGGTGATGAGCGGAACAGCAGCCATTCTAAACTTCATAGTTTCAGGCCCTGGTGAATTCATAAGGGCCAATGAGGTGTACTTAAATGGGGTTCCGGCATATGCAGGCCCTTGTCCTAATGAATGGTTGGGATCTGTGGATGTAATTCTTCACGGTACTGCACATTCAATACATGATGAAAATTATGGTGGAGGATTCTTGTTAAAAGACCTGCTTGAAGGAAAGCCTATTGATGTGAGGGTTGAAAGTGCCGATGATAAAACAATTGAAAATACAATAACAATTGATGACATTACTCGTGGTCAGATTATTGGCGCACGTATGGCATTCAAAAACTACACAGCATTTACAAATCCAAACACTGAAGCCATTCCATCCATTTTTGCAGCAACTCCTCTTGAAGGTAATTTGTCAGGTCTGACATTTTCAGGCTGCGGCGATTTAAATCCGCTTCAAAACGATATTCCTCATAATGTAATTAAGGAAGGCAAAAGAGTTCTCATAAACGGTGCGGAAGGATATATCTTAGGTGACGGTACAAGGTCAAGCCCTGAAAAGCCAAATCTGATGTTGACTGGTGATTTGACAAAAATGGATCCGTACTACTTGGGAGGCTTTAAAACAGGTCAGGGCGGAGAAATCTATGATACTGTTGCCATTCCAATTCCTGTCCTGTCTGAAGAAATATATAATAACTTACTGATTAAAGATGAGGACATTAATTTGCCGGTTGCAGATATTAAGGGTCGTCATTTGCCGCTGGATGAAACAAATTACAGAAAAATGTGGGATGGAAATGACTTAAGACCACAATATGACAGGGCCAAATGTTCCAAGTGCGAAAGCTGTTTTGTTGAAGAGATTTGTCCTACCAATGCATTTGCAAAGAATAATTTGAATCTGGCCCATTGTTTCGGATGCGGTATGTGTGCTAATTTCTGCAGGCATGATGCCTTTAACATGAAGACCGGTGATGTCGATTTAACTATAAACGGTAGCGAAGTGAATATTCCAATTATCTGCAGACAGTCAGATAGGTTAAGAGGAAACAAACTGTCATTGAAATTAAAGAAAATGATTGAAGATAGGGAGTTTGAATTGTAATTGGTGATAAAATGACTTCTCAACAAAAAATTACAGACTCACCAATTGATTTTGCTGAAGAAATAATTGAGGACGTTAAAAATTCAAAGGAAGATGGCGTTTTAAAATGTGTGCAATGTGGAATGTGCACTTCAACATGTCCCGCTGCACGACACTCCGACTATAATCCCCGCGATATTATAGAAAGGGTTTTGGATGGTGATGAAACAATTCTGGAAGATGAAAATATTTGGAATTGCTTTTATTGCTATACCTGTCACAGCGTATGCCCTGTTGGAAACAGTGTCTGTGAAGTTAACCAAATTCTTAAACAGTTCGCAATAACTAATGGAATAGGTTACGATAAGCTTTATGAATATATGGGCTTTGCAGATAGCTATTTTACAGCGGCAATCGGTGCAATACCTGAAATATTCTTCGAGGATATAGACAGGGATGTTCCCGGATGGTGGGATTTCAGACAGAACCTTGATGAAATTCGAAGTGAATTGGAATTGGATCCTCCATTGATGCCTTCGAAGGAAGTAATTGATGAAGTTAGTAAAATATTAACAATAACAGGTTTTAAAGATAAGATTGATAAAATAAGAGAATCTCAGGAGGAAGAACATGAAGAATGTTCCTGATAAAAATATTCTACTGTTTAGAAGCTGTTTGGTAAGTGTCGAATATCCTGGAGTTGAAGCGTCAACCAAGTTCGTCTTTGACAAATTGGGCATTGATTATGCAATTTCAGATAAGCAAACATGCTGTACAGGACTTGGACATTACTCCGATGTTTTCAATCAGATTGATACAACAGCCATTGGGGCAAGAAATTTCAAGATAGCCCATGAATTGAATAGGCCTAATCTTGTAATGATGTGCGCTACATGTTATGCCATCAACAAAAAGTCAGTTAAGCTATTGAATAAAAAGGATGACTTGAGGGAACATATTAACAAACTCTTTGATGAAAACGGCTTGTCCCATTTGAAATATGAAAAGGATGATTTAAAGCCAACTGAAAATATTTTTCATGTGGTGGATATCCTTTACGGCAAAAAGGATAAAATCAAGGAAAACATCAAATATGATTTAAGCGATTATACAATAGCAACCCATCACGGATGCCATTACTGTAAGGTTCATTATGAGGATACAATCGGCGGTGTAAGGGATCCGAATATCATGGATGAATTGATTGAAGAATGTGGCTGTAAGACTATTGGATGGTATGACCATAAAAGAGCTACCTGTGGAACAGGATTCAGACAAAGATATTCCAATCCTGATTTGTCTTTTACAGCTACAGCGGATAAAATGAATGCCATTGCTGATGAGGATGTTGACATATTGGTACATTTATGTCCGAATTGCCATATTCAATTTGACAGGTATCAGCATTTAATTTCAGAGCGCGAAGGCAGAAATTTCAGGGCTATCCATTTGAATATTACACAGTTCATGGCATTGGCTATGGGAGGAGATTTTGATAAGGTAATAGGTGCAAAGGCCCATACAGTTCCAATTGATTCGGTCATTAAAGATTTGAAGGAGGTTGAAAAATGAGGGATGATTTAAAAGTTGGCGTTTTTTTATGTGAATGTGGTGGAAACATTGCAGATATTATAGATTTGGATGAAGTTAAAGAATCATTGGATGTTGAGTTTATCGGTCAATTCGAGAATTTATGTTCATTGAATGGACGTAAAATAATCAGGGATGCAATTTTTGACCATGACCTGGACAGGGTCGTCGTAGCAGCATGCTCACCTATAAGTCATGAAAAAACATTTCAGGATTATGTAAAACCTTTAAATCCTTATTTGATGGATATGGCAAATATAAGGGAACAGTGTTCATGGGTGCATGATGATAAGCAAAGGGCAACCCATAAGGCCATTACATTAATCAATGCTTCAATCGAAAAGGTTAAGCAGTCCGATGCCGTAGACCCGATTTATTGCCAAACTCCTAAGGAAGTAGCAGTAATCGGAGGAGGCATTGCTGGAATGAATGCAGCACTGTCCCTTGCAAAGCAGGGAACTAAAGTTACCATCATAGAGCAGTCACCTTCTATCGGTGGGCACATGGCTAAGATAGGTAAGGTGTTCTCACCGGTCAAGATTGCTGAAGAATGTGGGATGTGTCTTCTTAATCCGATATTGAATGAACTTGTTTGGAATGAAAACATTGAAGTTTTAACTAATTCAAAGGTAATTGAGGCTGAAAGAAGGGCAGGAACCTATAATCTGATTGTAGAGCAGTCTCCAAGATATGTCGATACTGAAAAATGTATTGCCTGTGGAAAATGTGCCGAAGTTTGTGAAGTGGAAGTTCCGAATGACTGGAATGATAATTTATCCATGAGAAAAGCAATTTACAGGCCATTTGGACAGTCTTATCCTGAAAGTTACGTTATTGATATGGATAACTGCTCAAAATGTGGGGATTGTTTTAGAACTTGTAACATGAAGGCCATTAGACTTAAAGGAAAACCTGAAAAAACATTGTTGCAGGTTGGTTCAATTATAGTTGCAACAGGCCATAAGCTATTTGACATGGAAAAAAGGCCTGAATATGGATATACAAGATATGCTGATGTGATTACTCAGTCTGAACTCGGACGTATCACCGGTGTAAATGGTCCTACAAAAGGAAAGCTTTTAAAATCAAATGGTGAAGTTCCAAAACGTGTTGTGATGATTCAATGTGTAGGTTCAAGGGATGAAAAGCCTGATGGACACAGATACTGTTCGAAAATATGTTGTACGGTAGCTTTGAAGAATGCTAATATCATAAAGCACAAATATCCAGACACTGACGTTTTGATTTGTTACACTGATGTTAGAACTCCTGGAATGTTTGAGAAATACTATAAGCACACTCAGGAAAATGAGGTTAGATTCTTAAGAGGTCGTCCGGGAGAAGTTGTTAAAAAAGGAGATAATTTCATTGTAAGAACCGAGGATACACTTAAAGGTGAATTTGTAGAAATTGAGGCAGACATGGTGGTATTGTCCACTGCAATGGAACCTTCTTTAGGTACTCGTGAAATTGCTGAGATTTTAAACATAGGAACAACTGAAGACGGATTCATCAAGGAATCACATCCAAAAATCAAGCCTGTGGCCACTGATGTGCAGGGAATTTTTGTATGTGGAACAGCACAGGACCCAAAGGACATTACAGATTCTATCATGCAGGCGACTGCTGCTGCATCAAAGGTTTCAGAGTATAATTATGGTGGTGTTGAAATTGAACCGTTCATCGCTGAAATAGATAAGGAAAAATGTACTGTATGTGGAGATTGTATTAGCAGATGCAAATATAAGTCCATGAGTATACAGGATGATGAGATATATATTGATCCGATGAGCTGTACAGGATGTGGTAAATGTCTTGTAGGATGTAAAGAAAGGGCAATTACTGTAAACGGTAATGTCGATGAGAAGATAGTGGCTACAATAAATGGTGTATTGTCTAAAAAACGTGAAGGAGAACGTATGATTCTTGTATTTTTAGATAACATTGGATATACTGCTGCAGATAATATTGGGGTAAACAGGTTGTCTTATCCTGAATCAATACACATTATCAAGGTCATTTCAGTAAATCGTGTAAGTCCAAGACACATCAGATATGCACTTGAAAATGGTGCAGATGGAATATTCATCGGTGAATTCCCTGGTGATTTGATGTATGATGAAGTGGAACGTAAAATTGAAAAGGTTAAAGAATGCATTGCCGAAATGGGTCAAAATCCTGAAAGGGTTACATTCTCAAAAGTTTATATTCCATACTTTACAGGTCTTGCCCGTAAATTGACTGATTTCGATAAGAAAATTGTGGAGTTGAATGAAGCTGAGTTGTAATTCACAACTTCAGTTTTTTTTATTTTTATTAAAATTAATAAAATCTAAACGATAATCTCTTTTTTTTAATTAACAATCTAAAAATAGTCTTGAATTTTAAAAAAAGTAATAAAGATTTTTAGAAATTAATCTAAAAATCTCATGCTTGAGTTATTTTGCTGCAGTAGCGTTAATACTGTTGATAATTCCGTCAATTTCTGGAGTGTATAAATTGGTGTCTGGATTAGTTGTGAAAATAATTAATTTATGTTCTTTTCCATCTTTGAGGAATGTAACTGATCTGAAATGGTCAACGTTGTCCTCGAATGGAGCAGCAATTTCCGGTGGGAAAGTAATCCATGCCTCATCACTTCCAGGTACTTCTGTTGAAGCAGTTAAATTTTTGAGTTTAGCAGTTTTTGCAGCGAACTCATGAAGTGTATACCCGTTCACGGTATTGTTTGTTATATTTTCATACCCTGCTTTTTTACCGTTTGATTTAACGGCTCCAAAGAATTCTTTTTCAAATTTATCGTCTGTACTTTTTTGAGGGGTCAATGTTATGTTTATGTCCTTGCATGATGCAGCTATCTTCTTATCATCAACGGTATAGTTACTTGGGACTTTGACTTGTGCGCCATCGCCTACCAAGTATTTGTCTCCTCCTAAAAAGTCAAACCATCCTGCGCTTACAGCACTCAAGCAGCTGAATACTGCTAAAGCAATTATTGCTATGACTAATATTTTTTTAATGTCCATTTTAATCTCCCTTTTTTTTAAATTAAGAATTTGTTTTTTCTTTTGGAAAATGAAATGTGTATTGCCTTAACAATTTACTATCAAAAGCAAAATTTCCATAAGAACCTACAATTCTATGATTAACTGTTTATGGCATATGCTTAAATATGTTTCTAGAAAGCTTTTTATTTAGTTAAACAAAATATATTATTTTATAAATTTTATAAATATTGTATAATTATTTTTGAATTTTCTATTCAATTTAATTTAAATATTTTTTATAATTTTCTGCAAAAGCTATTGTGATTTTGGTGATGATATTGCAAATTTATATTAATGATAAGATACACACAATTTAAACATGATAACCTGTAATGTATGTGGACATTTGAATGATTCATCAAGAGCAACTTGTGAAAATTGCGGGTCTGATTTGTCAGACAGCCCTGATTGGGGAATGGATTATGATGATGATTTGAACTTCGACCAAAGTGAAGAAATGGGCTATTATGATGACAGCTATTATGATTAGTTAGTCTATGTATTCCAGTAATTCCAATCCTAATTCTGTGCATTTGTACAGTCTTCCTTTTCTTACTTCCTCGTTAATGCATATTACCAGATTATGCTTTTTTAAGTCAGATAATGCTGCAGATACTTGACTGGTTTTAATATTGATGTCATTTGCAATTTCTGACGGCATTTTGAGGTCATTACCTAAGGATTGTAATGTTTTTGTCCTGTATGGGGATACTTTAATGTAACCCAGAAGTTTGTACAATTCTATTTCTTCCATAACTATAATTCTTTAAATTCATTAAAAAATCTTTATATATCATTTATATTTATTTGTATGTGTTTAAACATAGAGTATTCACAAGTTTAACGAATTTTAAGGAAAATTGTAAAAAATAGTATATGAAAAGCTATTTTTCAATAGTTTCCATAAATCTGTTTTTAATTTCTACGGGTGTAAGGTCAATGATAGGTGCTTTTGAGTTTCCAGGTTCAGTATCGTAAACGATAAAACTGGAATTGTCACTTTTTATCATGTCTTTTAAATCGATGTCTTGGAATTTAAAGCTGTTTTTAAATCCAACGCTTTTTGCAATTTCACATAAGTCAATGACTTGTGCATAGGTATCCTGATTTCCAGTTGAACCGTATGCTCCGTTGTCTATTACAATCCAAGTTAAGTTTTTAGGATTATTTGCAAATATTGTTACGAGTGATCCCATATTCATTAAAAGTGACCCGTCGCCATCGATAACAACAATGTCCTTGTCAGGACGTGCTAAAGCAAGGCCTAAACCGATTGATGATGCAAGGCCCATTGAACCAATCATATAGAAATTTTCGTTCCTATCTTTTATGTCATACAGTTCTCTTGATGGGAATCCTATATTGCAGACTATAAGTTCATCTTCAATGTCTCTCATTATGTCTCTAATTGCTTCTCTTCTTGCCATGATATCACCAATAACTGATTTCTAAAAGTATTGAAACGGGTTTTCCCTCTTCTTGTGATAAGTCCCAGGATTCGATAATGTCTTCATAGGCAGCTTCTGAATTTCCAGGTTTGAAGAATTTGAAATCCATTGATTCCAATATTCTAGGTGTTGACCTGCCCATTGGAACTTGTCCACAGATATTTTCACCTTCAGTTCCTCTATGACTCATAATCATAAGTAATGGAAATTCATATAATTCCATTAGGGATTTGAGGGCATTTATTGAGTTTCCAAGTCCTGAATTTTGCATCAATATTGCAGTTTTTTTACCTCCAAGGTAAGCTCCTGCACATATTCCAATTCCTTCCTCTTCACGAGTAACGGGTATGTGGGTAATTTCCTCATCTTCATCAAGCATATCCAATAATTTTGATAAGTTAACGCAGGGAACGCTTACGACAAAGTCGATTCCTGCATCTTTAAGGCCATTAAAAATAGCTTCACTACTGTCCATAATATCACATCTATTTAATAATATTATGACTTTATAATTCATCATTTAAATAGCTATTTTATTTGTTAATTCATTAATTTTTCATTGTTTGCATATTGTATTTATTAAAATTGATATTTCTCAATTAAAATAATGTAAATTTTCATACATTTGATTTAATTAATAGAAAGGTATTTATTTAATTTAGAATAATATAATATCATGTTTGATAAACTACCAATTTCTTCTAAAACAGAAAAGATTCTGACAAACTCTTTGGATGAAGCAATTTCTGTTGAGGAGGCAAACCATTTAATGAATATTAAAGGGCCAGATTTATATCCTTTACTTGCAACTGCTGATTATTTAAGACATAAAATCGTTGGGGACAACGTAACATTCATTAATAATTGTAATATTAATTTTACCAATATCTGTACTGTCAGATGTGGATTCTGCGCATTCGGAAAGGATGCTGATGATCCTGAAGCTTACATAATGAATGATGAGCAGATATTGTCCAAAGCTGAAGACGCCGTTCAAAAGGGTGCTCATGAATTCTGTGTTATGGGAGGCGTACTTCCTGATGCGGACATTGAATATTATGAGCATTTGCTGCATTTATTAAAAGATGAATATCCTGATGTAATGATTCATGGATTTTCACCAACTATGATAAATGATGCATGTATGGTTTCAGGAATGGATATTGCTGAAGGATGTGAAAGGCTTAAGGATGCAGGTCTTGACACATTGCCCGGAACTGCTGCTGAAATATTGACTGACCGTTCAAGAGATTTGATTTGTCCTGAGAAAGTCAGCGTTTCTGAATGGATAGATATTGTTAAAACAGCCCATGAGGTTGGAATTCCAGGTTCTGCAACTATCATGTATGGGCATGTTGAAACTTTAGAGGAAAGGGTAGAACATATTGACATTATTCGTCAAATTCAAGAAGAAACTCATGGATTTACGGAATTCATACCAATGACATTTATGCATGAGTATTCTCCAATTTTCCTGGAAGGCCAATCAAATCTTGGAGCCACAGGCACTGAAGATTTAAAGCTATATGCCGTTTCAAGATTAATGCTTAGGGATGTAATTCCAAACATACAGGTGTCCTGGGTTAAGATGGGATTCAGATTTGCACAAGTTTCACTTACTGCAGGCGCAAATGATTTGGGAGGAACTTTGGGTGGAGACGAATTGTCAGAAGCTTCAGGTGCTCCTGATGGAGTTGATGCTTCTATTGATACTTTAAGCAATATGGTTAAAAATCTTGATAGAAATCCTATTGAAAGAAATTCCAAATACACTGAATTTTATCCGATTGGCGAGAAAAAGGTATTTGCTTCAAAATAATTGATTTGGTGAATTATGAATAAGTTTATTGTCATTGACGGGCTTGATGGGTGCGGAAAAGACACTCAAGTAAATTTGCTTGCTGAAGTTTACAGAAATCAGGGTAGAGATGTAACCATTAGGTCCCATCCCTGTAATGACAATAAGTATGGTAGGAAATCAAAACAGGCTCTTTTAAAAACAGGTAAAATAAATCACTTGAAGGCTACAATCTATTTTGGATTGGATGCAATCAGATCAGTCCATATGTTTTATTACAATAAGGACACTGATGTTTTAATCTTTTCAAGATATACTATGGCAGTTGCGTATCTTCCAAATGTGGTGAATGTAATTATTTATAAAATCGTTTCTGTTTTGCTTCCAAAATCAGATTGCATGTTCTTTTTGGATGTAACTCCCGAAGAATCATTAAGACGTATCAAATCACGTAATGAAGAAGAGGAAATGTTTGAAAATCTTGATGCTTTAAGAAAGGCACGTTCCAAAACAAGTAAAGTTACATATGAATGGAATGTAATTCCCGCTGATGATTCTGCAGAAATCGTCAGCAATAAAATTGTTGCCAAATGCCTTGAATCAGATAGATGATTCTTATTTTTTTATAAAACTTCTTTTATTCCTTCATCGGTTATTATCATTAATGAGTTAAGATTATCTAAAAAAAGTGAAACGATAGGATGTGTCTGAATATCCTTGTGCATAAATATTATTTCTTTGTCGACTATGTCAATCCAGTTTACATGGTAAACTACAACACCATTGACAATCACTCCTAAAAACTGGGGTATGAATCTGTTCTCATTAACTTCATCGAAATACTGATTTTTCCTTAGAATGTCTCTTAATACTTTATCCATCTTAAACACCTTTTCTTTCGTATACAAATTTTGGAACGGCTTTTGAGAACGGGTCAAATGTTTCTCTATTTTTGACTTCCATACATTTCATACTTACCTTTGAGTGAAGTGATGAAGGAAGCCTTAAAATTCTTTTCAAATCTATGGATACCTTTGCATCTATTGTTGCAAGATTGACACGCGCCATAGCTTCAACTAAATTTTTGTATCTTCTAGGACCGATATCCCTTTTGAAATATCCCCAATTGTCATTTTCCAAGTGATGCCTTGATGCAATAATGTCTTTCATGAGCTTTGGATTGATTCCGTCCAATTTTTCATTTCCAACCAAATGCTTGATGTTGAATTTGACCTTGTCGGTGAATATTTTGGAGTATCCTACCGGAATGGAGAAATGTTCAAAATTAAAACTTTGATTTGACACTTCCGGATTTACGAACTGGGATTTGGGAACTTCTGCACCTGCAACGTATTTCAATACCTCTGACCTGAGTTCACTTCCTGCAGTCATCATTTCATCATCTAAAATCCTGATGTGATAACCTCTTCCGGAATAGATTAGATGAATATTTTTAAGACCCAGATCTGATTCCAAAGTGTCAATAAGTGTATTTACGATTTCTAAAGCTTCACCAAGACATATTTCACATACGCTATCGCACTGACATGATCTGATTGGAATGTCTTTTGCATCAACATCAAAGATATACTCTGCTTTCAGCCAGTCTTCCCTTCTTCTGGGGTTGTTGTAGAATGCTACTGAGATATATGCTGCAAAAGGAGCCTTATATCTTAAAAATTTTCTCAGGGATTCCTTGCCTCTAAAGACTTTATATCTGTCATTTGGTCCTGTTCCATTATGGTCGAAACCAAATTCCCTTTTTTTGATATCGGTAGCAATGAAGTCTGGCAAATCATTTTCGGACCATTCTTCACGATAGTACTGTCTTCTTTCTTTCAAAGTAGCTTTAGAAAACATGTTTAATAATTACTTTTTTAAAGTATATATTATTTCGTAAAGTGTGCATTTGCACGTTGATGATTTGGTTAAAAAAATTTTGATGATGGTTTTTTTGGTGTAAGTGATTATATGGATAATGAATAGTTATTTCATATTCAGAGGGTATTATTTGTTTTTACAGCATCCGAAAAAGAAATTTTTAACTTTTTTGGTTTTGGATTTTTTATCGGATTTCTTTTTTTCATTTATCTTGTGCAGGTTTTTTCTAGCTTCGGCCATGTTTCCCATTTTCTCACCTCTAAAATTTAGTCTTACCTAAATTATATTTTTAACTTTATTATTTATAAAGTTTTGTTAAATGAAATACTTTAACTGTCTTAAATAGTTGTTAATCATATTAATATATATCTATTAATGGAGGAGATAAAATGAATGGTATTGCAGCATTGTTTGTAGGAGCTATTGTAGCATATATCGTTAAGGGCCTTCTTGGAGATAGTGCCTTTGCTACAGTCATCAGTATAATTGTAGGTTTTGTTGTGATGGGTTTTGTTGCATCTCTCTAGTGAGGATATTTTTCATAATATCATTTATTAGCTAGTTTGATAAAATAATTAATCATGGAAGAAATAGTTGAAGTAATTGGAGTGGAACATCTGAAGAATGTTCTTTCAAATTTGACTCCTGAAGATATTGTAACACCTGCATTTGAAAATTGGATTTCATGTCAGAGAACTGGTCATACTGTACTTAATTTGGAAAATGGTAAAGTATATGGTTTGGGAATTGAGTTCAATCAATTGCCTTTGGCGGATAATATTTACATTGAGTTATTCACCATAAAATCTGATGAAGACCCCATTGAAGCTGAAGAATTGTTTTCAAAACAGGAATATGAAGAGTTCTTGGAGTTCAGCAGTGATGACCCTTGTGAATATATTCCTGATATTATCACTGATTTTTGTGAAAAAAATAACATCAATGAATATGAGCGCAAAATTGGAATTTTGGCTTATAACTTCGAGAAAAATGAGCAGGCAAATTATAATATGTGGGAATCAACAATTTTAAATAAATATTATGATGCGATATATGAAGACCACAATCCGTTTAAGTTTTCACATTCGTCAATTTAAAAAAATAGTAAAAGTGAAGAAACTTAGGCAGTTTCTTCTTCAACGTTTTTTTCAAAATCTACTTTTTCACCGATTATTTTCAACCCGACAAACATCATTATTGTAGCGACAGGGATGGATATATACCAAGGAATTCCGAATCCTGCCGGAATGTAACCGAAGATTATGGCTATAATTGCTACAAATCCTGCGTAGTAAATTTGTGTTTGAACGTGGTCAATATGGTTACAGCTGGTACCCATACTTGAAAGAATTGTTGTATCTGAAATTGGTGAGCAGTGATCTCCGAAAATAGCTCCTGTCAATACTCCGCTTGTACAGGTAATGACGAATCCCATGTCTGGTGAAACCGCCCATGCGAGTGGTATTGCCAGAGGCATTAGGATACTCATTGTACCATATGCTGTACCTGTTGCAAAGGAAATCAGTCCTCCAAGTATGAAAATCAGTGACGGTAAAATCCAGTATGGAATTGTATCTTTTAAAACACTTACCAGGTAGTCTGCAGTACCAACTTCACCGATTACTCCACCTAAGGACCATGCGAGTAATAAGATTACTCCAGTAATGACAATAGTTTTCATACCACCAATCCATTCGCTAATGGCTTGTTCTATTGTCATGATTCTTTGTGCCACTGCCATAACCATGGCCACTATGGATGCAAGTAATGCAGCTTGGAACAATGAAACTGATGTGTCTGAAGCAGATAATGCTTCAAATATTCCATCAAATGATAATGGGGAAGTTTTCATTAATGTGATAAGTGCTTGATCGTTTCCACTTAAAATGGCGCTGTATCCATTCCAATAAAATGCAATCAATGCTCCGACAATTAATGTTAAAATTGGTATGATTGCATTCCAAACGTTTAATTTAATGCCTTCAACAGGTTGCACTTCATCAAAACCAGGTGCTTCAAAAGCTTTTACGGGTTCCAAACCTTTTCTGGCACGTGCTTCCTGTTCTGCTTTTTTCATCGGTCCGAATTCATATAATGTGAGTGCAGAAATAACAATGAAAATTAAAATGAGTATGTTGTAATATCTGTAGGGAATAGTTTGTAAAAATATTCCGAATCCGCTTACATCCATTCCAATTGTTTTAAAACCCGCTGCAATTAAACTTATTTCCAATCCAATCCATGTTGAAATAATTGCGATACCTGCAACGGGTGCAGCTGTTGCGTCCACAACAAATGCTAATTTTTCTCTAGACACCTTAAGTTTATCCATTACAGGCCTCATAATTGGACCTACAATTAATGAGTTTGCATAATCGTCAAAGAATACGCATAATCCTAAAAACCAGGTAATGAGTTGTGCTTTTCTTGGTGTGTCTGCACGTTTGGCCAACGCATCTGCCAAAGCTTTTGCACCACCCATTTTTGTTATTAACTGGATTACACCACCGATAAGTAAACATTGGAGGATAATACCCGCATTCCAAGGATCTGACATGCATGCAATGATTTGATGTGCAATAGCTAAAAATGCATTTATGATACTATTGACAATATTTAAGTCGGTTACGCAGAGCATAAATTCTCCGATGAAAATTCCGATAAACAATGATAATATTGTTTCCTTGGTAATAAATGCCAATGCAATAGCCACGAGTGGTGGTAATAATGTCAAAACTCCAAACCGCGCTGAATTATTTCCATCAGCCGGCATTTGTGTTATTAATAGAGATAATACGAAAAGACCTATTACACAAACAGCAGTTATTATTCCTATTTTCATATTATTATTGATGTTCATAAATTCACCATGTTTTCAAAAAAAATTTTTTTTAAGTACTAACTAAGTATAATTTAATTATAATATTCTAAAATGTTCATTTTTTTTTAAAAATAATAAACAATAATAATTTCAGTTTTCTTTTTTATTTTAATAATTATTGTTAATTTCTAATTTTGAGTAATTAAAATCATTATATTTCAATTAAATCATGTTGTATAATTTATAAATTCTATTATAAAT
>NZ_JAXJXF010000030.1:0-27922 GCF_036307625.1 Methanobrevibacter sp. | reverse complement strand
GGAATGGGAACAAGATTAGGTGAATTAACTCAAAATAATCCAAAATCATTAATAAAATTATCAAATAACGAAACTATTTTATCAAGAGCCATTAAAATCCTTTCTAATTTTGATATTGATGAATTTATCATCACAACAGGATACTTAAATGAAATTTTAATCAAATATTGTGAAGAAAACTTCCCAAATATCCCATTCACTTTCGTTCACAACCCCATTTATGATAAAACCAACTACATAAAGTCTCTAGATTTTATTGATAATTTAGACGATGATATTATTTTACTTCATGGAGATTTAGTTTTTGAATTGAAAACAGCTGCAAATATAATAAACTCTGATGAATCTTGTGTGGTAATAGATACCACTATTGAAATTCCAAAAAATGATTTTAAAGCAAAAATTGAAAACAATCAAATAAAATATATTGGAGTTGACTACTTCAAAGATGATGCTGTTGCATGCCAACCATTCTACAAATTAAAATCCAAGGACTGGCAAGCTTGGAAAATAAACATTAATAATTACTGCAATAACAACCAGACAAGTGTTTATGCAGAAAATGCTCTAAACGAAATTACAGACAAAGTAATAATCAAACCTTTAGACTTAAAAGGATTATTATGTAGGGAAGTAGACAATATAGATGATTTAAAAAAAGTTAAGGAGATTTTAAAATGAAAACAGTTTATATTGCAATAAGTGCAGATATATTACATCACGGACACATTAATCTAATCAAAAAAGCGAATGAATATGGAAAATTAATAGTTGGAGTACTTACAGATGAAGCAGTAGCAACCTATAAAAGATTTCCAGTTATTGGATTTAAAGAAAGAAAATTCATTATAGAAAATATCAGTGGAGTATCTGAAGTTGTTCCTCAAAATACTCTTGATTATACAGATAATCTTAAAAAATATAAACCAGATTATGTTTTCCATGGTGATGACTGGAAAGAAGGTGTTCAAAGCAAAATCAGAACTAATGTTATCCAGACATTAAAAGAGTGGGGCGGCCAATTAATAGAAATCCCATACACAGAAGATATTAGTGTGGATAAAATTAATGATTTAATTAAAAAAACCGATTCTATTCCAGATATTAGGCGATCTAAACTAAAAAAATTAATATCCCTTAAACCAATTGTCAGAACAATCGAAGCTCATAATGGTTTATCTGCACTCGTTGTTGAGAACGCCAAAGTTGAAAAAGATGAACAAATTAACAGTTTTGATGCCATCTGGGTTTCAAGTCTTACTGATTCAACTGCTAAGGGAAAACCCGACATTGAATTGGTAGATATGACCTCAAGAATAAACACCATAAACGAAATTATGGAAGTTTCTACTAAACCCATTATTTTAGATGGAGATTCTGGAGGTCTTTTAGAACATTTTGTTTTTAATATTAAAACCATTGAGAGAATGGGAATTTCTGCAATCATCATTGAAGATAAAGTAGGATTAAAGAAAAATTCACTTTTCGGTACTGAAGTTAAACAAACTCAAGATTCAATAGAAAACTTCTGTGAAAAGATTAGTGCAGGTAAAAAAGCATTATTAACTGAAGAATTCATGATTATTGCAAGAATTGAAAGTTTGATTTTAAAACAAGGAATGGATGATGCAATAAAAAGAGCTAAAGCTTACATCAAAGCAGGTGCTGATGGAATCATGATTCACTCAAGGGAATCCAAACCTGATGAAATTTTTGAGTTTTGCGATAAGTTCAACGAATTTGCACCAAATATACCTTTAGTTGTTGTTCCAACTTCATTTAATCAAGTTTATGAAGAAGAATTTGCTAAAAAAGGCGTTAATATTGTTATTTATGCTAATCACTTAATTAGAAGTTCCTATCCTGCAATGGTTAAAACTGCAAATATGATTTTGGAAAATGAAAGATGTAAGGAAGCAGATGATAAATGCTTATCAATTAAGGAGATTTTAACATTAATTCCAGATGAGTGATTATATGATAGATGTTAAAGATTTTATCAATTATTTAAAAGAAAATAATATCAATTTCTTTTGTGGCGTTCCGGACTCACAATTAAGTTCTTTTTGTGATTACATTGAAGAAAATGAGAACAATGTCATTGCTACTAATGAAGGTAATGCTGTCGCAATAGCTTCAGGCTATCATCTAACCACTAATAATTTTCCTATTGTTTACCTTCAAAATTCAGGATTAGGAAATATTGTGAATCCAGTAACTTCATTAACCCATCAAAAAGTTTATTCAATTCCAATAATTTATGTTATTGGATGGAGAGGTCAACCAGGCATTCATGATGAGCCTCAACACAAAAAACAAGGTGAAATTACCTTAGATTTACTTGAACTCTTAGATATTTCATATATCATAATTAATAAAGATTCAACATTTGACTATTTGAAAAATACTTTCAAAAATGAGTTTTTAGATAAACTAAATGCCGGTGAAAGTGTTGCTGTTGTCGTATCAAAAGGTGCTTTTGAAGAGTATAACATTCCAAAATCCAATGCAAACACATTAACAAGGGAAAAAGCAATCCAAATAGTAAGTGATTATTTAACTCCAAATGATATGATTGTTTCCACTACTGGTAAATCATCAAGGGAATTATTCGAATATAGGGAAGCAAAAAGTCAAGGCCATGGAAACGACTTTTTGACAGTGGGGTCTATGGGTCACTCATCAAGTATTGCTTTAGGAATTGCTATAAACAATCCATCAAAAAAGATTTTTTGTTTTGACGGCGACGGTGCTGTATTGATGCATATGGGAGCATTAGCTTTAATTGGTTCCAAATCCCCAAAAAACTTCCACCATGTAATGTTTAATAATTCTGCCCATGAAAGTGTTGGTGGGCTTCCAACAATAATGGTAGACATTAACATCAAAGAATTGGTAACTTCATGCGGGTATGAAAAAGTATTTAATGCAAGAAATCTTGAAGAACTGAATGAAGTTTTACCAAAATTCATAGAATCAAAAGGCCCCGTATTTTTAAATATTGATGTTGATATTTCATCAAGAACCAATCTTGGAAGACCAACTACCACACCAATTGAAAATAAAAACGATTTTATGAAAAAATTGAAAGGTGAATAAATATGGATTGGGTTTATAATGTACCAATAAAATTTCATGAGTATGATTTAAATGAAATGAAAAGAAGACTTAATGAATTCAGTGGAAATATTTTATTTATTGCATCTAAAAGAGTTATTAATACTTTTAGTTTTGAAGTCAGTAATTTTCAAGTTTTAAATGAAAGTATTTCTAATCCAGATGTTCATACAGTACAAGATATTTTAAACCAAATCAAAAAACCAGATTTAATTATTGCAATTGGTGGTGGAAGTTCAATTGATCTTGCCAAAGCAATATCTTCATTATATGAATACAAAAACAATGATATTTTAGATTTACTTAAAAATAAAAATTATTTAGATAACACCAATTCCATTCCATTTATTGCTGTTCCAACAACTGCTGGAACTGGTTCTGAATGTACAAAATGGGCAACAATATGGGACTTTGATAATAATAAAAAATATTCTATCGATGCTGATTATTTATATCCAAATGAATCTTGGTTAGTTCCCAAATTAACCTCTACAATGGATGAAAATTTGACCTTAGCAACTGGCCTTGATGCTCTTGCTCATGCAATGGAATCGTATTGGTCTGTTCCATCAAATAAATATACTCGAGTTCTTGCAAGAGATTCTATTAGAATTATTAAAAAGTATTTGCCATTAGTTTTAAGTGATTTAGATAATTTAGAATATCGCCAAGAAATGTTGATGGGATCATTTTTTGCAGGTCTTGCCTTTTCAAATACACGTACCACCGCATCACATTCAATTTCATATCCTTTAACAATGATGTTTGGCATTAATCATGGTTTTGCAGCTGCATTAACATTGTTTGAAGTTTTAAAAAGAAATTGGAATTATATTGCAGAAAAAGATTTGTTTTTAGATGCTTGGGATGCCAAAAACTTAGAAGATATTAAAAAATGGTTTGATGAAGTATCCAACAATAGATTGAAATTGTCCAATTTTGGTGTAAATAAAGAAGATATTCCAAATATTGTTAAACTAGCAACAACCAGTGGAAGGATGGATAATAATCCCATAATATTTACTGAAGAAGAAATTGAAGATATTTTAAATAGTATTTATTAAAATAATATTATAGATTTTTAAAAAAAGAGATTCACATAAATTCATATTATTTCAAATTCTATAAATCCTCCCATAGATTATTACCATATTTTTCAGAACGTTATCCACAAATTTGACTTAAATTAATATATAAACCCAACGCATAGTTCTATCAAAAATATACAAGATTTTAAATTTTTAATAATCAATACATATTATAGGCTATTTTGTTTATAATAAAAATTAGTTTAGATTTAAAATATGTTATTTAATAAATGTTAGGCATTATTTCTTTCAAAACATAGAATCTTGCAAACAACATTGAACTATCTAAACCAAATATTAATTAAAATAATTGGGGTGAGTGACATGAACATGCTTATTGAGCACTTGTTGAATTAAATCATATTTTTCCAAGATATCTTTATCAAAGGTTATGAAATAAACTGTTTTATTTAGAAAAAGCTGCAAACAAAAAGATTCATCGAGTAATTTTGCATCAGGATTATGAATCTTAATTGAGTTAAGTTTATCAATTTTATTTGCACTGTCAATGACTGTAATGCACCAATATCTATTTAAAATTCTTGCTAGTTTATTTAAACTTTTCCTGGAAGTTGATTTTATTATATTGGACAAATCCGTTTCATCTTGCCTTAATAGCAAATCATTAATTTCAGTTTCATGCATTCTAAAAAATTCAGAAACCAAATTAACAAACCTGTCTCGTTTCATATTCTCAGGACATTCATTATCTCCATATTGGCCTATAAAATTATTTTTGATAATACTGTGATGTTTTTGTGCATTTAATGGATTAATGTTATTGTCAAATGAATATACTTTTATAAAATCAACTAATTTTAAAGAAATTCTTCTGATACTTTCTATTTTTCTTTCTGATTCCAAACAAACAGTATTACTAATGTGCCTGTGATAATTTTTTGACAAGTAAGATTTACTTTCTTCAAAACTATTATCATTTGGTAGAACCATTGCCAGTAAAATATTGGTATCTAAAAAATGTAAATTATCCAATCTATCCCCTCAAATATCCGCCAATAGTTGCATTAACCATTTTACTTTCAGCAGGAGTATAATCGGTTTTTGGTAATTTATCCAAATGAACAAGATTTTTTGTTTCATTTATTGTGATTGATAATTCTTTCAAACTACCTAAATAGTCCCTATTCCATGATGCTTCCTTATAATTATAGTAGTCATCCTTATATTCAACCCTGACGCCTTTAGCGAATGTTTTCCAGAGATCTTTAATTGGATCTCTTAAGAGATTCCAACAGGAACAGAAGTTATTTTCCTCATTGATGAAATCCAAATTTGTAAGGAATTTGGAAAAGACATCATTGTATTGTGCATAATATGAATCGCATGGCAATTTTGCTTCGCATCTAAACATGTTTTTAATGAATTCCTCATTATCAAACTGTTCAGGGGACCTTGAATTGTGTGCAATGTCAAAAATCTTAAATTTGAATGGATACATTATATCAAATGGAGCATATTCTTTGTATATATCTTTTTTGATATTTTTATAGAATTTTTGACTGTTTTTAAGCAAGCCATTTGTAATAGAATCTATTTCAGGATATTTTGAAATGAAATCCCCATTATCAAATTCATTCAGGCATCCATTTTTTAAAATTACTTGACCGAAGGAGCTATATTCGTATTTATCATGGAAAAAGATGAATGAATCATGGATTGGTTGTGAAAAAGGACCATAAAAATACCAGTAGTAAGGAAGTTGAGAGTATAATTCATGATCTTTTCCTAAAACTTCTCTAATCTTAAATATTAACTTAATCATTAAAGTTTTAGAAATGCCCATATTTCTAACTTTCAATTCATATAACAGATATTTCATTAAGTTATCAATAGATGAAACATCAGAAACTTCCATAAACATTTAACCCCCTCCTTAATTTAATATTTTTTTTAATATTATTTAAATTTTGATTAATGCAATTATGCATATATTATTAGTAACTACAATATAACGCTTTTCAGAGAGCATTTGAAAAGTATTCACGATAAATCCATGTAATATTACAAATTCAAAGCAATTTTACAAACACGAAGTAATTTTTAGATGAAATTATTGGCATACATTTTGTATAAAAACATTCGTGAACTAATCTGAAACTAAATTATTATATAAATATTTGATTTTGAATGCTATTGCATATTTAAAGATTTTATAGTATATTTTTCCATATATAACAAATGTGTTAATATGAACTGCTGGAAAAATAATTTCAATGAAAAAACATTAAAACAAGGACTTAAATACAAAAACAATATTGAAAATATTAGCTATGACGGATACACTTTCAAAGCAGACATTAAATCAAAAAATGAGTTCAATGTCGAACTTATTTTACAGGACAACTTACTATTTGACATGTCCTGCAGTTGCTCTAAAAAATCATCATGTGCTCATGAGGCAGGAGTGCTGTATTTTCTGGAGGAGTTTCCTGAGATACTGGAAGATTTCACAGATGACAGTGAACATGAAAAAATTTCAGACATTGACATCAGCAATGAGATAAAAATAATATCCGAATCAAAACTTAAGAAATTCCTCAAAAAAGAATTTAAAAAAGACCCAAAACTCAAATACAACTTCATCAAGCAATTCAGCACAGAATCTTTGATTGATTCTAAAGCCTATGAAAGAAAACTTAAACGGATTTTGAGAAATGGGGGAAAGGAATTCGGATACTACAAACTCCACAATATGAGAACTCCCCTTAAGAATTTCATCAAAAAAGACATCTGCACTTTAATTGAACAAAAGGAATACAGATTAGCCTACAGACTACTGAACGATATAATGAACTTATTCATAGACCAGATTTATTGGGATGATGATGCATGGTATGATATAGCATACTATTATAGGGAATATATTTATTTTTTATTTGAAAACGGCGAATTCAGCAATGCTGAAAAATCATATGTTGAAAGAAATATGAGCATAATTAATGGTATCGTATTATAATGAAACAATATCCAATATGCATTCACTTCCAAATCAGGTAAGATTGTTCTTACTCCGCAATATTAACTTTAAAGCAAAGAAAAACTATTTATAATTCCAAAAACAGAACATAATTAACTTAACATTAAATGTGATGATTGAAATGGCTTCAAGACCAATCACAAAAACATGGTGGGGAGAAAAATGGCTGGATGCCCTTAAGGGAGTGGATTACGCCAACCGTATCGGCCGTGGTAAAACCTATGCAAACACAGGCAGGGTTTATGACATCATAATCAACGACAAATTTGCCCTGGCCAAAGTCAAAGGAAATTATCAGAGCTTCTATAATGTCAGCGTTGAGTTCAAGCAGTTCAGCCAAAGTGAAAAAAAACACCATTATCAAAACAATCTATGAAAATCCCACAGTAATGTCTGCCCTTTTAAACTGCAAGCTTCTCCAAGAAGTCTATGACCTTTTGAAAAGCCAAAAAGTCAACGTTTTTCCAACTTCACACAGGGATTTGAACACTGACTGCAACTGCCCGGATTACGCTACAATCTGCAAGCACATTGCCGGATTGGTCTATATGATTGCATTGGAAATTGATAAAGATCCATTTCTTATTTTTAAGCTCAGAGGCCTTGATTTGCTTGACTCATTAAACCTGGAAATTGAGCCAACAAGCGTCAAGGACATTTCAGAGCTTTTTGAAAACTCAGACAACCCAGAGAATTCGCAGCTGGACTTTTCCAAAATCCCCGACCTGCACGCACAGATATTTCAGCTTCTGGATGAAAATCCTGTCTTTTATGCGAAGGATTTCAGAGGAATTTTGGACAGCGCCTACAAATCAATGGCCCGGTTCGCCAAAAGCCGATGCGAAAATTACACCCGCCGGGGACCTGAAACTTATGAGGAATATGGAGAAGTTGATTATGAGTTTGATAACTTTAAAGGCGAGGAAGACGAATACGATGACTGGCTTGAGGAAATATTTCTTAAGCGCTGGGGCATGCCCAACCAATGGGATGATTTCAAGCTAAACATCAACAACAACTATGAGATTTCCAAAATCACAACAGAGAAGACCTGCCCCATCACTGATGAATCTTTGCTTTTTGGATTTTTCACAGAACTTGGCGAAAGCAACATCAACAAATTCAACGAGGACATCAGATTCCTTAATATGGTCTATCAGTTCAGTTTAGAGCTGATTAAAAAGCATGCTCATATTCCAGAACTATTCAAATCAGGCAAAACATATCACATCAGATGGATTCCGGCAATATTCGATAGGGAAATCTCCAAAATCATAGATGCCTTGACTGGACAATGCCCTGATGAATTAATTACATTTAAAAACTCCGAAATCTCAAGAAAAGACCAGATTATCACGGCGACAAGCCTGTTTGTGAAGGGATTTTTCGAAAAATACCTGAGTCATGGCACGTCACAGACAATCCGAAAAAACTACGAGGAAGATGTCTTCAGATTATTTTTTATAAAGCCGCAAAAGTTCAAGAAATCCCCAACAACCCCTGAAGCAATCAGTCAATGGTTAAGCAGGTTTCAAATGAGTTCAAGAGATTATGACTTGTATCTTCTTGTTGAAGAGACCGTCAAGGGATTTAATGTGGGCATCTGCGTCAATGACGAGATGGAAAACATTTATGATGCAATCGGAAAAACCAATAATCCACTGTTAAAGACAAATCTTCTTAAGGACACATACATCATCAATGAAATCTATCCGAAATTCAACGAAACCCTCAGCTTAAATGAAAATCTCGAGCTGAATTTAGATGACTTCACGAATTTCTTTTTGAATACTTTGCCTTTGTTTGAAGTAATGGGGCTTAAAATTATTCTGCCGAAAAGCCTGCAGAAAATCTTCAAACCAAAGCTCAAACTTGACATCACTTCACAAAACGAGCAGTCTTACATTACATTCAATGACCTTACCTGCTTCAACTGGAAAGTTGCAATCGGAAATACGAGCTGTTCACCTGAAGAATTTAAAAGGCTTGCCGAAAAATCAAGAGGCCTTGTCAAGATTGCCAATGAATATGTAATGCTTGATGAACGGGATGTCAAGTCCCTGATAAAGCAAATTGACAGGCTGCCTGAAAAGCTGAATCGCCATGACATTACAAAAGCAGTGCTGAGTGGAGAGATTATGGAAGATGATGTTGAAGTGGATGGGGAGTTTGACAAGCTTATAGAAAGCATCACACAATTCGATGATGTCAATGTTCCACAAAACATTACCGCCAAGTTGAGGGACTATCAGAAAAGAGGATTTTCCTGGCTTGTTCAAAACATCAGGACAGGCTTTGGAAGCATACTGGCCGATGACATGGGTCTTGGAAAAACCCTGCAGGTTTTAACAGCCGTCCAGTACTTCAAGCAGGAAGGTTACCTTGAAAAGGAACATGTATTGGTCATTGCCCCGACAAGCCTGCTTACGAACTGGCAGGAGGAAATCAGAAAATTCACACCGGATTTGACTTCATACATTTTCCACGGAAGCAGCAGAAGATTCACCAAGAAGAAATATGACATTTATCTGACATCATATGGAGTCCTAAGAAGCGACCTTGCAAAGTTCAAAAGGCATAAATGGTTCCTATGCATTATCGATGAAGCGCAAAACATCAAAAATCCAGGAACAAAACAGACAAAAGCGGTCAAGTCCATAAAGGCAAAGCATAAAATTGCAATGTCCGGTACTCCCGTTGAAAACAGATTATCCGAATACTGGAGCATATTTGACTTTACAAACAAAGGATATCTAACAAGCCTCAAGAAGTTCAGGCAAAATTACATTGTCCCAATTGAAAAGGAGAAAAATCAGGACACTTTAAATAACTTCAGACAAATCACACAGCCATTTATCCTAAGGCGTCTTAAAAGCGACAAGAACATCATCAAGGATTTGCCGGATAAAATCGTCAATGATATCTACTGCAATTTAACCAAAGAGCAGGTTGCGCTTTACAAGGAAACCCTTGACTCGTCAATGGCGGAAGTTGAGGCAAATGAAGGAATTAAAAGAAGAGGGCTGGTTTTGAAATTGATAAATTCATTAAAGCAAATCTGCAATCATCCTTCCCAGTTTACAAAAAGCACATCACAGGACATCACTGAATCCGGGAAAACGGAAGTCTTGATGTACATCTTGGAAAATATCCTTCAAGCCAATGAAAAAGTCCTTATTTTTACCCAATACGTTAAAATGGGCGAGATTATTAAAAAACTGGTTGAAGACAAGTTCGGCGAAGAGGTGCTATTCCTGCATGGATCCCTAAGCCGTTCAAAAAGAGATGAACTTATTAAGAAATTCCAAAATAACCCTCAAAATAGGATTTTCATCATTTCCCTAAAGGCCGGCGGAACCGGACTGAACCTGACTGCCGCTCAAAACGTAATACATTATGATTTGTGGTGGAATCCGGCAGTTGAAAACCAGGCCACAGACAGGGCATACAGAATCGGACAAAAGGAAAATGTAATGGTTTACAGATTCATCACCAAAGGCACATTTGAAGAAAAAATCAACGAAATGATTCATGATAAAGAGGAACTGGCCCAATTGACCGTAGGAAACGGAGAGACATTCATTACCGAGATGAACACCAAAGATTTAAAAAACATGCTGAAATTAAGAAAATAGCAGAGACCCTGTTTAAATAGTATCCAAATTTTTAAATACAACATGCGAGTTATTACTCTTATGAACAGAAAACTTTTGATTGCAACAATTGCAGTCGTGATAATTATTGTAGGAGCATTTGCACTTTCAAACAATACATCATCACAAATAGGAAATTCTGTCAATATCGATGCAAATGCACTAAAAGATATGGGAAATATTGTAGTAAACGATAGCAAAGATTCAAAGGAAAAAGGATTGGTTTCTGCCAGTTCAAGTGATTTGAATTCTATTTTAGTAACAAATAATGGTAAATTAACTATAAAAGATTCATTGGTTAACAAAACCGGTGATACTGCAACTTCAGGAGATGATGCTGACTTTTATGGTGTCAACTCCGCTATTTTAGTCAACACCAACGGAACATTGGACATTTCAAATGTTGAAATAAATACAAATTCAAAAGGTTCAAACGGCATTTTTGTAACCAATTCCGAAGCTTCAAGCAGCACCTCCCCACAGGGAGGGTCTTCTGAAGGATCACAACCCTCAAAAGCAGTCAGTGAAAATTCATCCCCGAGCGGCGATGGAGGACAACCTCCAGAAGCAACCGGAAATGGTGGCGACAACTCACAGGGTGGAGGCGGAGGACAACCTCCAGAAATGCCATCAGGTGAAGGTGGACAGAATTCTGGAAACAGTGGCGGAGATCCGTCAGGTGCAAGTGATGTGAGCGGAAATACACAAGCAACCATCAAAAACGTTAAAATCACAACACACTCAGACAAGTCAAGAGGTCTTGATGCAACCTACAAAGGCAAAATCAACGCTGAAAACATTATCATCAATACCGACGGGCAAAGCTGTGCTGCTCTTGCAACCGACAGGGGCGAAGGTGAAGTGCACGTCAAAAACTCTGAAATCAATACAGGCGTCAGCAAAACCAGCGGCAGAGGATCACCTTTAATATATTCAACCGGAAATATTACCATTGAAAATACCAAAGGAACATCCTACGTATCTCAAATTGCATGTATCGAAGGTAAAAATTCCATTGGAGTGACAAACTCCGATTTGACAGGCTACAGTGAAGGTAACAGAAAAGACGGCGACAACTATGTGGATTTGGGCGGAATATTCATATACCAAAGTATGAGCGGAGACGCTGATGTCGGAACATCACTTTTCACAGCAAAAGACTCAAAACTCACAATCCCTCAGGAATCATCAGTCTACAAGGAAGCTCCGATGTTTCATGTAACCAACACAGCATGCGTAATCGATTTGAAAAATACCGAATTCAGCTTTGGAAGCGGAACATTTTTAGAAATTTCAAGCCAAAACCAATGGGGAACTACAGGCTCCAACGGAGGAAATGCTGAGTTAAAAACAGACAGTGAAAAAATAGACGGAAACGTTATTGTCGACAACATCAGTTCCCTCAACTGGACCATGAAAAATACCGAATTCAAAGGTGCTATCAACTCAACCGGAAACACTACCGTCAATGTTGCTGACGGATCAACCTGGACACTGACCGGTGACAGTTCACTATCTTCTCTAGCAGTATCCGGAAAAATTGACTACGGCAGCTACAAGCTAACCGTCAACGGAAAGACCTACGACAGTTCAAACCCATTTAAAGGATAGGAAAGATTGATTTCTTTCCTAATTTTAATTTTTAAAAAAATAAGCCATGGAAAGTTATTTTGACAATGTTTGGTTTACAAATGAAATGCTAACATCAGCAATTCTTGCAATATCTTTAACACTATAACCTTCTTTACTTAAATTAATGACTAAATTTTCATCTTTTGATTCTAATTCAGATTCAAATTTTTCTTTTTCTTTCTTAACTGCTTCTTGTGCCACTCTTTGAGCATAATCTTCTACTATTTTCATGTTTCCACCAACCAAATTTGAAATTTTAATGTTTAGCAGTTCATCATCTACAAATTTATCACACAACATTAAAATTACTCCCTTAGCAAATTGTTCCATATCAACATTCAAGTTAGGAATATCAGTTATTGTTTCTGCTGAGTTTAGTATATTCTGATTAATTGATTCATCAGAGTCCATGAAACAAAGTAAAGTTAACAAGAGTAATTCCTTTTTGGACAATACAACTTTATTTTTTATTTTTATCTTAATGATATTTAAAAATTTATTGCTGTCATAATTTTTGAGTGAATGAACATATATTGGAAATCTAGATTCTGGATTTATCTTATAACATTTAGTTTTTTCCACCTCCATAGTACTTAAAACATGCAATTCAATGTTTTTATGAGTTGAATTTTTTAAATAATCAAATAATGCCGTGTAAAATCTAAATCTTTTCTTATCATTTATATCCACATAATTACTTTGAAATTCAAGTATTATTATTTTGTCTTCAAGCTCAAACACCAAATCGGGCTTGTACATTTTCGGATCCAATATACTATATTCAGTTTGAGGAATTTCTATTATTTTCCCTTTGATATTTAAGATTTCAATGAATTCCTGACCATATTGTTGACCATCATTTTTAAAAATTACATCTTCATGAAATTTCATACCAACACCTCCTTTAACTATTGATTATCATTAAATTTAAAATTAAATGAATATAAATCTTTTTATATTGATTTAAAGCAATATTAATATCTATAAATAAAAAAACAAAGTATTGGCAATTTTATTAAAAAAATAGGAATAAAAAAAATAAAAAACCATTAATTCAAGCAAAAACATAGAGCAGCACACATTTTGAAAAATCATCCAAAAATCTATGAAAACGGAACAAAAAACAAGAAATATAAAAATCATCAATTAATCTTTGATTGTGAAATTGATGCCAAAATCCATTTAAAGGATAGGAAAGATTGATTTCTTTCCTAATTTTTATTTTAGCAGTTCAAACCTGCACCATATACTTTTTTCAAAGTATCTTTTTGTGATTTTGCATTTCCAAATACTTCAAACACTTCTTTTATTGTCGGATTTTTGGCAAATCCTATGAAACTCTTAAGTCCTGTCAGTGCATCGCCGCAACTGCTTCCTGCAGCCAGAATTATATAGAAATCCTTGTTTTCAAGATGCCTGAATATCGGATAGCACCTGTCGAAAAACATTTTAAGTGTTCCGCACATCTCAAAGTAATATACTGGAGTCGCATAGACTATCACATCAGCATCCATCATGTCATCAAGGATTTCTGCTATGCCGTCATCCTGAAAGCACTTCATCTCAGGAGTCTTGCACTTGTAGCATGCTTTGCATGATGAAAACTCGATGTCTTCAAGGAAATATTTGACCACTTCATGGCCTGCATCCTGAGTGCCCCTTAAAAATTCATCACACAAGGTATCTGAATTTTGGCCCTTTCTGGGAGATGAACTTATGATTACTACCTTTTTACTCATCTTCAATCCACCCCTTTGCTTTTGAGACATTTCCCATGAACCTCATACCTTTTGCAAAGTCAAGCTCCGGATATGCCTTTTGAAGGTCGCTTACGCACTTGTCAACGCCTGATCCCCCGGATGTGCAGAAAACCTTAATTGTCTTTCCTTTCAAGTCAACGCTTTCTATGAATGTGTTGATTATTGTCGGTGCGGTGTACCACCATACGGGAAAGCCGATAGCTACAACGTCATAGCCAGAAACATCACATGTTTCGGCGATTGGAGGTCTGAAACTTTTATCATTCATTTCAATGGTTGACCTTGAGTTTTTGTCCATATAGTCCAAATCCGCTGCAGTATACTTTTCCACAGGAGTTATTTCAAAAATGTCATAGCCGTTTTCATCTGCTATCTTTTCCGCTACGCTTTTTGTTACTCCGCTTGCTGAGAAATATGTTATCAATACATTGCTCATATTTATCACCTATTTAAAAATAAGGAGATTATATTATATAATTGTTTACATATGCAACAATTACCAGTCTGGTAAAATATTGTGCCAATTAAATAATAATTGTTTTTTAACAGCATTTCATAGCATTCTTTTACATGAGAATTAATGATTACACAAATAATTTAAACCAATAAAAACAAAACATATAATATTATAAATTAATGAAGGTAATATAAAATGTCAAAACCTGTTGTTGCAATAACAAGGCCAAAGGATAGGGCAAAAAAGGCTTGTGAGATTGTAGAAAACCTAGGTGGAAGTGCAATTCTTGCACCGACACTTGATTTGGAGCCTGTCAACACAGAATCTCTAAAAAATCTGGTAGCCAAAAAAGATGAACTGGATTGGATTATATTTACATCTCCAACAACTATCGTTTCACTGAATAAATTCTATCCCGATTTTATTCCAACTTTAAAGTGCAAATTAGCTGTTATTGGTAATAAAACCGGAAAATTAGCTGAAAAAAATGGACTGACTGTTGATTTGATGCCTGAAGACTTTACAGCCGAAGGCCTGATTGAAGAGTTCAAAAAACGTGAAATTACCAAAAAAACCATAGGCATTCCAAGAACCGCTTCTGCAAGGCCAGTTCTTCCACAGGAACTTGAAAAACTTGGAAATGAAGTTATTTTGGCCGAAGCATACAAATCACTGTTCCCGATGGATGAAAATGCAGTGCAGGAACTGATACAAAAAATCGAAAATAAGGAAATCGATGCAATCACTTTTACAAGTCCTCTGACTGTTGAAAATTTCTTCCAGATAGCAGAAAATAAAGAAAAACTTGCACAGCTTTTAAATGACAACCTGTTAGTTGTCTGCATTGGCCCGATTACCGCAAAGGTTTTGAAAAAATATAATATTGCCTACATTTACCCTGACACTTACACAGTTCCAGACATGATGGAATTATTATTCAAGACATGGAGAAAAGAAAATGAATGATAAGATAAGCATTATCCTACCAATTTTTAATGTTGGAGACCATCTTAGAGGTGGAATCGACTCTCTTATAAACCAAACAATCGGAAATGAAAATCTGGAAATAATCATGGTTAACGATTGCTCTACAGACGGATCAGATAAGGTAATCGAGGAATATGCTGAAAAATATGACTGCTGTGTAGCGATTCATCATGAAACCAACAGCGGAGGTGCACATACCCCGCGTAACACAGGCATTGAAGCAGCCACCGGTGATTACATAATGTTTTTAGACCCTGACGACAGATACACCCCAGATGCATGCGAGACATTATACAATACAATTAAAAAATACGATGTCGACATGGCATTTGCAAGATTCAGAAGAATATTCGAATATGGAGGGTATGTCCAGAAATCCTACTCTCCTTATGAGGATGAGCTTGAAAAGGCATATCCCGATGAAACCTTTGAGTCTGCAAACTTTTTAGACATTCCAGATGTCGTTTGGGACAATGTTGTTGAAAGGGTTCTTTACGGCAAGACCTTGGAGATAACCTATCCTCGAGACAGGCCGATAGACATCATACATGTCGACAGCATCGAACAGGAGCCCGACATGCTGAAAATGCAGCCTTCAGTATGGTGTAAAATATACAAAAGGGAACTGATAATGGACAATAATATCAGATTTAAGAAGTTCGTTTCAGGAGACGATATGGCATTCACCCTGGAAGCCCTTTTGAATGCCAAAGGAATTGTATACCTAAATAATTTCATTTCATATGACTACTACATCAGGGACCTGCCTGACGACAAATCCATTACAAATACAGTCAATGTAAGGCTTCTTGATGAGCTGATGGAGGCATACATCTACTGCAGAAAACGTACGGAAGGCTTTTCAAAGAATGTGCAGACAGTATCACTAAATCCGCATCTGCTTCACTGGATGCACACCTGGAAAAACTCTCCGTTTACCAAGGACGAGAACAGATTATTGCTGAAAAAGGTTAACAAACTCAAAAAGATTCATAAAACCGATTTGAAATCAAGAATGCTTTTGAGTTCAATGACAACAGCAATCGAAACCAAGATACAACTTTCAAAGGAGTGAAATGATGGCAGACTATAAATACGTAATTGTCGGTGCCGGCCTTTCCGGTTTGACAATAGCTGAAAGAATAGCAAATGAACTGGACGAAAAAGTGCTTGTAATAGAAAAGAGAGACCACATCGGCGGAAACGTATATGACTTTTATGACAACGGCATCTTAATTCAAAAGTACGGACCCCACATTTACCACACAAACGACAAGAAGGTCCACGATTACCTTTCGCAATTTACAGAATGGAACGATTATGTCCACAGAGTCTTAAGCTATGTTGACGGAAAGCTCGTGCCTATGCCTATTTGCATCGACACATTGAATGCATTATATGACCTTGATTTGGATGAGGACTCAATGCGCCAATGGATTGACGAGCACAAGGAGGACATTGATGAAGTGAAATCCTCTGAAGACGTGGTATTGAAAAATGCAGGCCGTGACATTTACGAAAAGTTATTTAAAAACTACACAGAAAAGCAATGGGGAACCTCAGCCGCAAACTTAAGCTCAAGTGTCATTTCAAGAATACCTTTCAGGTTTAACCATGACGACAGATACTTTGCAGACACATATCAGGGAATGCCGAAAGAAGGTTTCACCAAAATGTGCGAAAATATGGCAAAAAGCGACAATATCCATATAGGCCTCAAGTCAGATTACAAGGATTATATCGACAAGATTAATTATGAAACCTTAATCTATACAGGTCCTATTGATTACTTTTACGATTACAAATACGGAGAACTGTTATATCGATGTTTAAACTTCGTTTATGAAATCTTGGATGAGGATTCATTCCAGGAAGTTGCAGTAGTCAACTATCCCAATGACCCTTACTTTACAAGAATTACCGAGTTTAAGAAACTGACCTGGCAGGATGTGGAGGGCAAAACCGCAATCATGAGGGAATATCCTGGATTCAACGGTGAGAAATGCTACCCTTATCCGACCCAGGAATATTTGGATAAATTCAAACTATATGAAGCTGAAATGGAAAAAGAGGAAAATGTAATCTTTGCAGGCAGATTAGCCAAATACAAATACTACAATATGGATCTGGTTGTAAGGGATGCATTGGACATCTTTGAAAATCAAATTAGATAGGTGTTAAATATGATTACAGTATGGCCACAATATTTAGACAAAAACTTAAGTCTTTCCGAAGGCAGGAAAATCGCCAAAGCGGACTGCGTCAGAGAACCGACAGTGCACGACATTGAAACTGCACTCAAAAGACTTAACCTGACATACAATGTGCAAAAGGAATTTTCATATCCCGGAAAATGGTATGAAAAATCAGGAAGAGTATTGGTAGAATGGGAAGGAACAAAATTAGACCTCATTCGTGAAATAAGTTTAAAAATTAAAGAAACTAGAAAATGATTACTATGGAAATACCACAGCTGATGTCTGAACAGTACCGCCAGGCAAGAGAGATTATCGAAAACTCCGATGACATTAAAATCTACTCACACATAGACTGCGACGGAATCTGTTCAGGCGCAATATTATCAACCATCCTAGACAGACAGAATAAAGAGCATGACATCGATTTCGTCAATCTAGACGTCTTAGATGATATAGACCTCGACCATGAACTCACAATATTTTCGGATTTGGGTTCAGGCCAGAGAATCGATACAAAAGCCAAGGAAAATCAGAAAATAATAATCCTTGACCACCACCCGCCATTGAGGGACTTGGACTATGCAGACGACAAGGAATATACATATCTTGAAATCAACCCAATCCATCATGGCATTGACGGGTCATACTATGTATGCGGAGGAGGATTATGCTATTTTTTAGCCCGTGAATTCGGATACAGTGATTTGAGTTGGATTGGAGTTTTATCAGCCATTGGAGATATGCAAAATACAAAGACAGGTCATTTTGAAGGATTGAACAGAATAATCCAGCAGGATGCCATTGACGGAGGATATCTCGAACTGATAGAAAACGACATAAACATCTATGGAAGGAATACCCGTCCGCTGTTTGTTGCGCTTTCCTATTTCAGTGACGTTCAGCTGCCGATTACAAACAATACCACAGAAACCATGGCAATTCTGGAAGAACTGGGTATTGATGAAAAGCACAACAGAAAAACATTGAATGAACTGACAATGGAGGAAAAAAGCAGACTTTTCCAGAAGCTTGTTGAAATGATATCCAAGGTTGTTCCCGGAAGATACATAAAATACATTCCCCAACTGATTATCGGAGATTCCTATACTTTCCTAAAAGAAGATGAAGACAGTTTCCTGAGGGACGGGTCTGAATTTTCAACCGCCATGAACGCATGCGGAAGGAATCATGAAGAAAAAGTGGCTATGGAAGTGCTGAAGGGAGACAGAATAGAAGCCCTCGACCAGCTTGAAGCAATCAGCAAAACCCACCGTTATAATCTGGCAACATCAATTTCAAAAATCGCAGAAAGCGATGAGACAAACATTATAGAATTGGAAAACCTCCAATACTTCGATGGAACCGGAATCAAACCGGAAATTGTCGGAACAGTTACCGGAATGATTTTGGGATACTGCAACTGGAAAAAGCCTATTATCGGATTTACCCAAACTGACGATGCGGGACTTAAGATTTCACTGAGATGCTCAAGATTACTTTCATATGATGGAATACATTTCGGACAGATAATCCGCGAAATAGCAAATGAAGTAGGAGGTACTGGCGGAGGACATGCAATGGCATGTGGTGCCTATATACCAATCGATAAAAAACAGGAATTCATAGAAATGTTTAATGAAAAATTAACCGGAAAACTTACAAACTAATATAAATAATAAACTATATAAATAATACTATCATAATAGAGGGATGAAAAATTATGAAAGCATTTAAAAAAAGAGGTGCACTTACACATTTTCAAATTTTAAGTGAAATATCTAAACAAGACCCACACCTCAAACAAAAAGATTTGGCTAAAAGTTTGGGAATTACTATACAAGCGGTTTCCGAAAACATTAAAACATTAATAGAACTGGGATACATTACATCCAAAGACGGTAGATCCCCATATAAAATAACTCAAGCAGGCATTGACAAAGTCAAAAGAGATGCAATAAGCTTAAGGAAATATACTGATTCTGTTCTCGAAACAATGAATCATTATAAGACAATATGGCCTGCCATTGCAACTGAAGATTTGAAAAAAGACGATATTGTCGGACTTTTCATGAAAGATGGAGTTTTATATGCTCATAAAAAAGAAGAAAATGCTACAGGCGTTGTTTTGGAAGATGCCGAAGCAAAAAGTGACGTATCATTAACCAATCTTACAGGCATGATTGATATGACAGTAGGCGAGGTTACAGTCATCACTGTTCCTACAATAAAGGACGGCGGTTCAAAATCCTGTGATATGGAACTGATCAGCAACATCTATAAAAATGGAACCAACAGCGGAAATAAAATAGATAAGATTGCTGTTGCCGGAACTGTTGCTCGTGCCGTTGCAAACAAGCTCAACATTCCAATAGACATTGAATTTGCAGCTCCTCATGCAACTGCAAATGCCGCCCGTAAAGGATTGAATGTCATTGCAATATGCGTTGGAGACATGAGTAAAGCATTTATCCGTGAGCTTGAAAACGAAAAAATCAAATTCAACATTATTGATGGTGGAAAATAACTAATTTTTCCTTACCATTTTTAATAATGCTGCAGCTAACTCTACACTGGAAACATTTCCTTTAGAGTTACTTTCAATTATTTTTATATAATCATCCAAATCCTCTTTTTGAATAATCTTTATAACCTCATCAATTACACGTTTATTCTTGATGTTTTCAATTTCTTTAGATGATGGAACACTTTTTTCAGTGATTTTGACTTTATAGTTCTTTTTAATATTAATCAGATTATGATTGTCCTGTGGAGTTACCAGAGTAAATGCATAACCCTTATTTCCAGCCCTGGCGGTTCTTCCAATTCTGTGGATGTAATTTTCAGGATTTTGCGGAACGTCATAGTTTATTACAACCTCAATATCATCCACATCTATTCCTCGGGCCGCAACATCCGTTGCAACAAGAATATTGATATTTCCGTTTCTAAATTTATTCATTACCTTGTCCCTGACCTTTTGGGTCATGTCCCCATGAATCGAATCAACGGAATATCTGTTCTTTTTGAGATTTTTAGAAAGAAAATCAACTCCCTTTTTGGTATTGGAAAATATCAAAGCAAGTTTAATATCCCATGCATCAATCAGCTTGCACAAATCATTGAATTTTGTTTTATTTAAAGTTTTGAATGAATATTGGGTAATTTTTGGAATGTTTTTCTTATTTGATGCGATTTTTACAAATTTAGGATTTTTCTGGTATTTTTTAGCAAGGGTCCTGACCTCATTTGGAATTGTGGCGGAAAAAAGCAATGTCTGTCTTTGATGAGGAGTTTTATTTAAAATCAGTTCAATGTCATCCCGAAATCCCATGTCGAGCATTTCATCGGCTTCATCCAGGACAACCCTTTCAACACCTATCAAATCAAGATTTCCCCTTTCAATATGGTCAATGACACGGCCAGGAGTTCCAACAACAATATGGACCCCTTTTTTCAATACTCGGGTTTGTTTTCCGATGGGTTGGCCACCATAAACCGCCAAAACCTTAAGCTTTTTAATGTTTTTTCCAATTTTTGAGATTTCCTCTGCAACCTGAATTGACAGCTCTCTGGTTGGACACAGTATGATGGCTTGAGGAGACCTGTCTGGAATGAAAATCCTTTCAAGAATCGGAATCGAAAATGCAACAGTTTTGCCGGTGCCTGTTTGAGCCTGACCAATGACATCCTTGCCGGACAATGCCTCGGGAATTGCCATTTTCTGTATGGGAGTCATGTTTTTAAAACCCATCTCTGCAATGGCGCTTTTAATATCATCGCAAATATCTAAATCATCAAAATTCATCATGTTAATATTTAGAAAAACAGTTATTTAAATTAATTTAGTCTGACGGGACTTTTGGGGAAAATCATTCAAATACTCAAATATTTCACGGGGATTGTTTAGGATGTTATTTCTAGATGTTCTTTTGAAAAAAAGGTTCATCAATTCTTCACTGTTTGGAGATGGAATCGAATAGCTATTTCCAAATTCCTTCATATACCTATCTTTTAATCCAGGAAAATGATGGTCAAGTTTTTCATAGAAATATTCCCGATTGCCTTCTCTTAAAGTCAGACCCATCCCATAGCATATTATCCCTTTAACATCAGCATCAATGCATGAATCCAAAATTGAATTGATGTTTTCGCTTGTATCATTGATATAAGGCAAAATCGGACATAGCCAGACAACGGTAGATATCCCCTCATCCTTTAAGATATTGAGAACTTCAATGCGCCTTGAGGTATTGCAGACATTAGGCTCAAGAATACTGCACAGGTCATCATCGGCGGTTGTCAATGTCATCTGAACAACTGCCTTAGTATTGGAGTTGATTTTTTTAAGCAAATCCAAGTCCCTTAAAATCAAATCAGATTTTGTAATGCATGTAAAACCAAAACCATACCTGTCAATTAACTCCAGTGATTTTCTCACAAATTTTAAGCGATTTTCCAATGGAATGTATGGGTCAGTCATTGCACCTGTCCCAATCATGGATTTCGGTCTTTTCATCAGTTCACGCTTAAGCAATTGCAAAGCATTTTCCTTTACTTCAATATCCTCGAATTCATGTTTCATGCCGTAAACTTTGCTTCTGGAATCACAGTATATGCAGCCATGGCTGCATCCACGATACAAATTCATTCCATTGTTTTTCGAAAGGATACTTTTAGAGGAAACATAGTGCATGAAGTTAAGTTTATTTAAAAGAGTATATAAAAAAATCTGAAGAGCAGTTGTAAACTAATAAGTATTAAAAAAAACAAATTAAAAATATGCAGCAAAAAAACATTACAGGATATGAAAAAGAATATGAAAGCAAAAAGCATCCTGACATAAAAGGCATTCAAATTATTGAAGGTAAAAATAATTTCCCAATTAGTTGGCTCAACCAGCAAGGATATTGCGAATACCAGATATATCTCGAATACATGAAAGGTATAGAAACTGCCCCTACAAGTGCAATGACCCATGGAAGCGAAATCCACAACCAGCTTGAAAACATATTCAAACAGGATGCAACCCCCGCAACATTCGAAGAGACCGTTGAACTATCCAAAAGTGAAGCAAGCATGTCCAGAGAATGTTTTGTCATATCACCAAGCTACGGAATCAGAGGATACATCGATGAAATCTGGATGACACCAGAAGAAATTGTAATAATCGACGACAAACCGGGAAGAACACCATACCAATCAACAATGAATCAGGTAAGAGCATATTGCCTTGCATTTAAAGACATGACCAACGATTCCAGAATCATCAAGGCAGCCTTGAGAGAACGTGGAACCAGCAATCTATTCTGGATTGAGATATTTACACCAGAAGTCGAAAAGGAAATTGAGTTTACAATCGAGCGGATGCAGGGACTTTTGGACGGATCAAGACCGTTTGTTGCAACAAAAAACCCAAACAAATGCAGATCCTGCAGATACAAAAGATACTGCGAACACTACAAAAAAGTGTAAACATGGACAAGCAAAAAGTTTCAATCATTCTACTGATTATATTTTTAGCCGGCATTTCACTTACAATAGCCAACTCACTGCTTCACGAATCGAACACCATTGAAAACAAAACAGGAACAGTAAACATCAACAACAAAACAATACACTATGAAAATGCAGGAAAATGTGTTGAGGTAATTGATGGAAATACAATTCAGGTATACGGTGTCGGGAAAGTTCAGCTAGCACAGGTCAAAACACCTAAAAACACAGACCCCGGATTCAGTGATTCTAAAAAATTTGTTGAAGACAAATGCCTTGGAAAAACAGTATATCTGGATATCGATGACAAGCAACCTAAAGACAAGTACGGAAGAATACTTGCTATCGTATATACCGATAATGAGGACATCAACAAGGAATTAATCGAAAACCAGCTGGCCGAGATATCCTATTTCGAACCTAGTGAATTTAAAAAGGGAGAAATATGAGTTAAACAACTCTATTTAAACCCAAATATATTTTATTTTTCTTGTAAACTTTTTCCAATATTTCATTCCATTCTTCAGGAGTGATGCGACCCTTATTTGGAATTAAACTATCCAATGAAGATTCATTAAGATTTAAAATATCCGCCAGAATGAATGATAAAGTTTTTCCGGTCAAGGACAAATCATAAGGATCATAGCCTGTAACCGCCAAAACCCATAACTTTTCACGGGTCAATGTTTTATACTCATTTTTAAGTGAATCAAACCAGCTGACAATCTTATTTTCATCGCTGCCAATGCCCAATCCAACGGAAATGTAATAATCTTCACCTGAAAAATCAATTGAGTCTATTGCATTATCGATTTTGTTTTTAAGTTCAGGCGAATCCAAACTCAACTCAAATTCATTATTTGTTATAAAATCGGAAACATAGTTTTCAATTTCTTTTTTGTTTTTGAAATATCCAATTGGCTCCAATCTATCCGAATCAATGTCACACAAATCATAAATCAGGTCTTCATCCACATCACAGATTTCATAACCTTCAAGCTTATGTGACTTATATTCCTTAAAATCAATGCAATAATTCTCTAAATCCTCTTTGTTTAGATACCATAAAACTTGAACTTTTTTAATCATAATATTCAAAAAAATAAGAGATAGGAGCTTATCTCAGCTCATCTATAACAACGGTTTTTGTAATGTCACCCAATATTCTATTGTTTGATTTTAACAGTTTACCAATAGCCCAATCAAAGATAATTGGAACCCAATAAACTTTTGATAGATTACGCACAATAGCCTGAGCCCAATTGATTCTTGCCCCATTTCTTGACCTGACTTCCAAATACATTAACGCTTTACCAACGGTAGCACCTTTTGTTTTTTCAAGCAATATGAAGTACAATAATATTATAATCGGCAATATAATTGGGAAAAATTGATAAACACTATATGTTTCATATGGATTCATCAAAAAGTAACATAAATAAGATATAATCCACATAAATGCTGAAACCACAAAAAAATCAAGAATATATGCAACCACTCTTCTTGAAAATACACTTGCCATTTAATCACCTAACAAACTCTTGGAACGGGATCTGCAATTGGAGCTTCAAGAATTCTTTCACCACCAATAGGAGTATTAACAATTACATAATCCCCTTCTACAACTTCACCTATTATCGCTGCATTTTCACCATATTTTTCGCCTTTAATAGCTTCAAGAACTGATTCAGCCTTGTCGGCCTTAACACCCATGACAACCTTTCCTTCATTGGCTACTTCAAATGGATCAATACCCAACATTTCAGATACAGCATGAACTTCATTTCTGATTGGAATTGCGTCTTGTTCAAGCACAACTCCCACTCCCGCTTTTGAGGCCATCTCATTAATGGCATTTGCAAAACCTCCACGGGTAGGGTCTTTCATTGCTGTAACTCCACCAATCTCTAAAGCTTTATTAATAATATTCCACATAGGAGCAACATCAGATTTCAAATCGGTTTCAAAACCAAAACCTTCTCTGAATGACATTAAACTCATTCCGTGATCTCCCAAACTGCCGGTGATAATAATCTTATCACCAACTTCCAAACCAGAATCACGAACCAGTTCTCCTTTTTTAGCTATTCCAATACCAGTAGTTACCATCACAATACCGTCAAGCTTGTCCTGAGGCATTACCTTTGTATCCCCTGTAATTACTGCAACATCAACTTCTTCACAAGCTTCATTTAAAGATTTCATTATCCTATCCAAATCTTCAATAGGAAATCCCTCTTGCATAATAATTGCATTGGAAATTGCTAATGGACGAGCACCCATTACAGAAACATCATTAATTGTTCCTGCAGCTGAAATTCTACCAATATCTCCACCAGGGAAGAATAATGGATCAATAGTGTGACCATCAGTTGTAACAACAATCTCATAATCACCCAATGGAATAGATGCACCATCATCCAAATCATCTAAGCTAATACCACCGTTTACACTTTTTTTAGTGATATTATCTAAAACTGTGCTGGCAATCAAGTTAGCCATTACCTCTCCACCAGCACCATGATTCATATTAATTTTATCATCTGACATTTTATCTCCTAAATAAATAATATTTAATAAGATAATATATGTAAAAACAAGTATATAATTATTAGTAAAAAAAATTAAAAAAAAAGAGAATTTAAAGAAAAATCTTTAAATTAAAATTCCGTTAATAACACCGTCTTGACCAGGTCTGGAAGTTACTTTAGCATTACCTTCAGGAGTTTCTACAATAGCACCTTTGGTAATGATGTTCCTTCTTACGTAGTTAGGGTTTGCGGTGTTTTCAATTACTCCAAGAATATCTACAACTTGGGTTTTACCATTAGCGTCAGTAAGGTTGATTTTGTTACCAGTAGCTAATCTGAGTTTCTCATTTCCGCCACGAGTTCTAATTTTTCTTAATTTTTTTTCATCTAATCTAGTTTCAGCTGGATCTCTTCCTAATTCAGCTTTTCTTTTTCCACGGTTTGCAACATTTCTTGCACCAGATGGACTTCTAGTTGATTTTCCTTGAGAAATTGCCATTATTTCACCTAAATAAATATAATCTATAATTAATAATCGCGTCAATAAGACTCTTTCAATTAAAACTGTAAAGCAAGAAAAAATAACAGTTCAATTATGAGAGCAATAAAGAGCCCTAAAGAATAATGATAATAAAATATTACTTTATCATTATATATAAATGTTTTATTTTTTAATGAAAAATAGGGATTTTATTTTTTATTTTTCAAAATAAAATTATCAATCAGCTTATCGAAATCCTCTTCACTAAGATTCTCATCGGAAGCTGCATCGAGTATTTCCTGAATTTCCTCTTCAGAAACAGAATCTCCTAAAAAATCAATCAGCAATTCTCTTAAATCTTCATCATCAATATATGCTTCACCATTTGAAGAGATACATTGGGAATTGCCATTTTCATCCAAGGTATAATATGGAACTTCCTTAACCATAATCAATCCTCATCATTGACAAATTCATAATAAACAATATCATAAGGATCATCGTCAAAATACCATTCATTCGGCTCTTCGAGATAGTCCTCATCATCCAATAAATCATCGCCAAGGTCTTCTGCACCTTCAACCTGAATTACAATATTAACGTCCTCACCTAATGATTCAACATCAATTCCCAACTCGTCCAAATCTATTTCCAATTCCCCATCCTTAACTGCTTCTTCAGGAACCACAATAACTATTTCCTCAGCTGAATCAATATTGATTTTTTCATTGTTCATAATATCGCCTTATCCAATAATTATTATAATTATTTAATTAACTCATATTTAAACATTAACAAAAATTTAAAAAATAAAAAAATAGATTTGTAATTTAGACATTACAATCTATTACACAATTCAAATTTGGAATTCCGAAGTCGTTTTTGCATTCAGTTGAATAAACCAGCAAATTTTCAATGCAGAGAATGAATGTCAGGTTCACCTCATCGCACATGATTCCAATCTTAACATCAGAACTTTCCAGCATGCTTTTAGAGACGTCCAAAACTTCAGAAGCGTTAGGAATGAAAACGGATGTTGGCAAATTGGAGTTATTAATTCTTAAAAAAATTCCATTACCAATTCCATAATCTACCACATATCCATTTTCACCATCTACTTTACCTACAAAGGTATCATTTATTTCATCATAACTTGATATTAATCTTTTTTCCATTTTATCAAACCTCACACATACTATGTCAAATTTAAAATATAAATAAAGCTCAAGAGCATTTAAAAAGTAATATGGTGGAGTTTTTAACCTAAATAATTTAATATGAAGGCAATAAAATTGATAGAATATCATAAAATTGTTTAGAAAAATATTAAAAGTACAACAAATATAGTTTAAATAGGTGTCAAAATGGTTCAAGAGACAAAAGAACAGACCGAACTTGAAGCTGAAATCAAAGCGCAAGCTCAAAAATTCCTAACTTATCTCAATTCAACACTTCCCGAAAGCATGGAGCTGGAATATGAAGGATTTTACAGAAGAGGATTCTTTGTAAGCAAAAAGAGATATGCCG